>JAGARW010000090.1 GCA_017621975.1 Lachnospiraceae bacterium
AGATAAATAGTAATATAGCCGACTTGGGAAAATCTGTAGCTGATGGCAAAACAGCCGTTGCCGCTGCCATCAGCGCAAAAGGTGTAAATACGGCGGCGGATGCCACGTTTGATACAATGGCGGCAAACATAAGCGAAATTGGCAACGCTGAGTATCTAGGAGGAAAAACCGGGGAAAGAACTGCATCATCAACCAGTACATATACCATATCAACAACTATTAATACAGGTAACCATGATAAAATAGTGGTAATGGGATGTATTGTAAGCCAGACCGAATCTAATCCTGCCTGCTCTGGCAAGGCGGGTGCAACATCTTTATTTACTGGAAGCACAGCAAGTGCCTCCGGTAAAAATATGTGCAGAGGATCTGGAGCAAAAATAATTACCGTATCCAAAAACACAAACATTGAAATATCAGTTACACAAGGCGGATCATCTGGCAATATATGCGCTGTATATGGATGCGTTTACGCTTATGGTATTTAATTACTTGATTATAGCATCAGTATGTCAAATATACTGTAACCGTGCCAACTCCTACTTTATAGTCATAACTGCTGTCCGCTGAGTCATAAAAGAAGCCGCCGCTTATAACAGTTAGTGCACCTGTGGATGCATTATAAGATTTTTTGGGTGCATAAAAGTTTGCACTTCGATATGCGCTTTCTGACCCTCCGCGCTCAACATTTGACATAGGGCTTGCATCTAGTAAAAAATTGTTGGCACTTAGATTTTTATAATTGCTTGCAATTTTTGATATATCAAACGTTTTTGGTACACAATATCCGCTGACGTTGCCAAGATTTATTAACGATCTAAAAGGGGTAACTGTATCAGCACCTGCCTTGATATATCCATAATTACCATTGTCATCTATCCCTAATGCAAATGGTAAATTACTATTTACCTCATTAAAACCTTCGTTTACATAACCGATACTTGCTGCGATATTGTCAGAAGTGGCGGTAGAAGAACTTGAAATACCTTGAATGGAACCTAGATTTGTAGCTGCCGTATTTCCATCGGGCATAAATACTGTGTCAGATTGAGTATCTTGTGATACTAATTTATATCCATTGGTAGTTTTTTTATATCTTTTTTCTTTTAAAAATCCTGATAAAATACTCATTTCTTTCATTCCTTTCTTTTAATAGGGGCGTATCCAATATGTTTTACCTTTCATCTCTTCATCAGTTGGTTCTTCTAAACTGTAATATTCATCCGGATCGGCCGCATATTTGTTTAGTAAATATAATTGAATTTGTTTCAATTTTACTTCTATGGAATTAAGAAGTGATGCCCTAAATCCTTTTTGATAGTTATTGTTATCAAGCAGGGTAGTAGCATCACTAAATTTATTGTTGTTTATTAAATTTTTATGTTGTTCCACTAGATTAATATCATCTGCATGCAGATCATTGTGTGGAGTAAACCCAATATTTAATTTAACCATAATTTCCCCTATTCATACTCCTGAACCCAATATGTTCCATTATCAAGATCAGAAGGCGGTTCTTTATCTGATTGAATAACTTGATATTGCGACAATGCTAATAATCCGGTATTATATACTTCCTCTTCTAAATAATTTATATATGCCATATCAATTAAATATGGTTTTAATATATTTTCATTTGATTTATATAAATTATAAGCGGCAGCAACATTATCGGTTTCAATATATGAATTATATTGATTTACAAGATGAATAACACTATCGTCAACATCTTTATGCGTTCCGGGAGTAATCAATACCGAAGGAAATTGGCTTCCAAATACACGAGAATAATTTACCATGACTCCTCCTTAAATTAAGATGCTCTCGCGATTATATGATATTTGCGAGAGCATTAATTATAATATAATGGATAGAAACGATACATTGTAATTGTACTTGACATGCTATCCAAGTTATGACTGACTGATTTTATAATATATTCTTTTGGTTCCTGTTCTTGCTTTCGCTGGTATGTAGCCTTTATATATACATCAATAAATGGAATTAAGTGTGTCGTGATAGTAACTGTATCATTAAAAGTAGTAGATTTACGGTTATAATAAATTGCATTTTCCTGAGCTACAGAGTCTGATTCTATATTGTCAAACTCATTGCCGGATTTATAGTCAAGAATTTCTCCTATTTTTTGTATTGCGAACGGACTATCTTCAACTCGAAAAACAATATTTTTAACATTACAATTATACTTATCCGCAAAATATTGTTTTGTATAGACAGGATCGTCTGCATTATTAGTTAGCACGCAAATTGCATGCGGTTGATATTGTCCAAGATAATATGCAACAAAATTATGGTCTACTTTTCTTATTTTGATTACGTAAACGTTATCCTTTTGAATAACGCCTGCATCTACATATGTTGTTGTTTCTTCCAGATATAAAGGAATAATATCCAGCGAATTAATTCTGATTTTCATGTTGCTAATATTAGTGGTATCTGGTGTAAATGCTATATATTCATTGCTTTTATAGGATTCGCAGCTATCCAATGTAATCGTGTATATATTTGATGATGTGGAACAAACGACGGACATCCTATCGACTTCATAGATTTTGCCAAATACTTCTGTAATATTTTTAATGGATGAAATATCATAGTTAACTGATTCAGTGTTATCAGCTAATAATATTTGTTGTATGTATGAGTTTTCCAAAATGATTGGAGAATTGGAACAGGAAGGAATCATTGAAACACATAGATTTCCATAAACATCAAAGTAGTACTGATAGTTTGGATACAATCCACATAATTTTTTTACGATGTCCAAAATCGTTGCGTTTCCATCAAATTCCAAATCATATGGAAGCACGTTCCATTCCGGATTTTCTTTTCGATATTGTTCCCAGCTTTCGTTATTTTCGGGTAATGCATAAAATTCTCCTATGTCATCTACAACATAATCTTTTATTTCTGCCGATAATTTTAAAAATGCAATAAGAGCTTGCTTTATAATAGTTTTGTTTTGGTTTTCATCCTCAACGGGGATTGTAATTGTGGGTGAACCGCCGATTACACCGTTATGTGTCCCGTCTAGCTTTACCATCCAATCAGAAAGAGAAACTGATAACCGGTTTGTGGTAGAGGAGTATGATGTATTGGTTGATGTAATTGCATAATATCCACAATCATACCACACATAATTATTAGATCTGATATTAAAAATTCCGATTTGTAATTGAAAATGATAACCGATCCAAGAATATATTTTTTTCTCTAATGACTTTTCTTTATAAAATTCATCTAATTGTAAAATAAAAGAAGATGTTCTTCGAATATCTGATTGAGAATCTATATTGTATTCTCCGATACTCTGAACGCCTTCTATTTTATCAAGTATATTTTTATTTTTGTCTACAACATATAGCCTATATTTGTAATCAATACTTGTTTGCAAAAGAGATTCTTTGTCTGATTCAGTAATATTATATTTCATCTATTTTAATGCCACCACCTTGCTCCTACATCAGATAGACCATTATAATACAATGCCTTCATATCATCTGTATTTCCGATTTCTACCCACTCAAAAGTAATTTGTCTCAAAGCAGGATGGTTTTTCATATTATCAGATGCGTTCCCGATACATTTTGCTATCCACATACGGCCGTCCGGCATTTTTAAAATAAAAGGTTTATGGGATGCAAGTCTTTCTTTAAAGGTTTGTCTATACTGCCTTCCGCCTTGAAGATCAGCAGAACAATTATTGCAATCCAAATGAATAAAACTTCCTGTTACGGAACCTTTTTCGTAATTAATATCAGAATTTGACACAACGGTAGGATAGCGGTTATATGTTTCAACGACTTCGCTTTTGATATTTTGTGTGGTATCGCATCCATCTAAGTCATATGAAGTACCATAAATACTATTTTTATCGGCAATATACATACCTTCAAAATAACTGATAATCTGTTTTTCTACGTAAGAGTTTTCAATTCCGTTCAAAGTAGAAGAGATCCTGTATATATATTTTGTTTCTCCGCCTCGCGCGTATTTATCTAGTATGTTAATGTCAAAATCCTCGATTTTATTGATTTCCTTTGTGTAAATAGTCACCCAATTATCTTTTAATAATTCCCGTCTGCGGATTACGACAGTATCGGTATTCCTCAGACTAAAACCAGAATTACCTGCATCAAGATTTTTGTCATATTCAGCGCACATGACAGTATCAAAATCCCAATCATCATCCCAATTATTTACTGTTTTATCTGCATTTTTGCTGATATATAATTGATTATATGTACCGTCTTTCAATGTAACAGCCGTAATTGCTTGCTCTTTTGCAGCAGGTGGATATAATGCATTTTTGCCGCTTAGAAAAGTTGTCCCTAAAAATATCATATATGCGCCTCCTGTTTAAAGAATGTCGTCGGTATATTTACCGTAAACGTCTGCTTTATAGTATACGCGTAATCCATAGATACCATTTATTCTTTTCACTTCGTAAATTACAAATTCGTTATCTTCATAATTAGCATTAATTATTTGTAAAGCATATCCGTCAGAAGTGGCGAGAAGACGCTCTTCCCCATCAACAATTTTTGCTTTAGGAAGCTCTGCATATTGCGATATATCTAACCCGTCCAAACAGCAATAATAATTATTGCATATTTCTTTTACTGATAATGTGATTCCATCATTTAATAATAAAAATGGCTGATTTAATGGTAATAATTTTGCTTCAAGATGTAAAACAAAATTTCCGTCTATACGAAATCCTTTGTTGTATGTTAATTTATTATTCCATAGTTTAAGAGCGCCATTTTCAATGACATAATGATCATTTTCTATATCGTACCCAATATCTATAATGCCGCTAAATAGAGTGATATATCCGTTTTTGCAATGATTTTCCACTTGAAATACGATATTTGCCGGAATCATTACATATTCAACATTAAATAGCAGCATGCCGGTATCAAGCGTCATTCCATGTGTTGTATGCCCAATTGCACGGATATAATAACTTGTATTATTTTTTAAGCCGTAGAACGTGTATAACATAGAAGAGGATGGATACAGCACGTCTGAACATGTATGTACAGAATTGTCAAAGTTATAAAGATAGAGTTGATAATCCTTTAATGCTTCCCCTTCCTGCTGTTCATAATTTAATTTTACTTTTAAAATTGCTTTATGAATAATTTCATCTTTTGCAATTCCGGATAACGAAAATGTCGGCGTGGAATAGCAGTAGAATAGAACTTGATCTGACAAATGACTTGAATTATTATCAGCATCATACACTTGTACTTGAGCAATGTATGCTTTACCGGCATCTAATGTATTTTCAGGTATTGTGTGCGATAACTTCATAGCGTTTTGAATTTTATCATATATTATATTGCCAGTATCATGATCTGAAATAACAAGCCGATTCTTTATTACCTGATTATCATTGTAAGTAAATTTTAATTCATATGGTAAAGAAGGATCAAAAGCATTCATTCCTATAATTTGCGGGGTCTGCAACACCATATTTTAATTCTCCTTATGCGTATTCTTGAATCCAATATTGTCCTATCTTTTGATCGGCATCGGCTGGTTCTGTGGCTGAAGCGATTTCATTGGACAATATGGCTTCGCCATCATATCCGAGTATTGTTAAAATCTCTTCTTTTGTCATATTTGCTTTGCAAGATGCATTATTCCATTTAGCCCTTTCGTCAGATGTAATATGCAGAGTCTCGTCGGTAATATGTGCGTTTACAGATGTTTCAAGCGCAGCGCCTTCAGATCCTTCATATACGTCTCCATTTGATTTACCGAATTTTATATTGTCGCTTGGAATTTTCCTATCACTATCTAATGGGACAACGCCATTGGCTTCGTCAATGGTAGATTTATGGACATAAAAATTTGAAATTTCTGTATGGTTTTTAATAAATTCAATTAATGATGCGAGAGTAAATTTATGTGTCGTAGATGTATCATCTTGTATCAATACATCTTGATCCGATAAAGTAGTTACTTCCGGCAATTCGTATATCTTTCTGATATTTATTTTTGTATTTGACATTTAAATAAGTCACCTCCGTTACCTGACTCCACATATAAACATGTCTTTCATGTTTTCATTGGGAATCATCACCCACACGCTTTGACCGGATGTGAGAGTAGTACCTAATCCGTTTTTTACATTATATTTTTGCTTATCTTTTATAATTTCATATGTATGATCTGCATTTGCCTTGTAAACTACAGATGGGAATACAGAAATAGCGGACAATGCGTTCCGTTTTTCTAAAGCGTCTATGATTCCCTTTATGATTGTATTGATTGCTCTATCATTAATATCCATTTTATTTTCCTTTCGTTTCTTTGCAAAATCAGATACAATTCGCAATTTTATTGTAAAAAAAGCACGGACAATGAAATAATAACCGCACTCATATTTCAGAGTGCGGTTTCCGATTACTTTAACGGCTCTGCGCCGTCCGCTCAATTTACATACTCGTTATACTGATATTGCGTTATTTTTTATAAAGCTCCTGCAATAACCTATTAGGGAATTTTGCTACAATGCTTCTCGCTAATGAATCTTGATCTTGGACGCCTTCTAATTTAATGTCGCCGATATTGATATGAATAGGAGTTGATCTGTTTGCAGAAACAATGTTTTCATAATTGATTGTCGGAACATCAAATTGCGGCGCCGGCAGGCTCCTGAAAGCGTCAAATATCTTATTGAAATTCTTCTGATTCCAAGGATGCATATCTTTCTTGCTGACAGGAATCAGGTCTTCATAAGCAATAGCCTTAGCAGTACCATCGGCAAACGAACCGATCAGCCTGCCATGCTTATTCCCGGACGTTATTTTGCCATACTTATCAAGCTCATCCACCTGCCTGTGGTTGAGAATAATATCGCCCTTCTTAACGTCTACAAACTGCGCCCCTCCGATGACCTTATGGAATTCACCGTCCCGGATGATACCTTCCTCGCCAAGCTCATTTAACAATGCGGTCTGATCTCTACGAACAGATATATCCGTACCTTTCGCAAAAGCCCGTCCGACATATGCGGTGCCTTCAAATTTAGCAGGCTTGTCGTTCTTGGAGGAAGCGCTTTTTTTAGCGGCGTTTGCTTTATTGATAGCGTCAATAGCGGCGCGGCATGCATTGACAGTTTCAGCTGCCATTTCATTGACGCAAGAAACAATCTTAGCGCAGATGTCATTGACATTTTTACCCATTGAGGTAAACGACGGAATCCATTCATTATTAAATGTATCAGAAATCATCTGACCGCCGCTCTGGATACTTCCCACAATCGTGTCGGTACCGGAAGAAGCGGGCTGTCCTTTTCCGCCGCTTGATGCGTTTGGTTGTAATGGAGACTTTGCGAATGCCGCATTACCGGACGCTTCTTGCGCGCCGCCGCCATTATCAATACCGATGATTTTTGTTAAATCAGTATTAAACTTTTTCCATAAATCGGTATACTCCTGCAGCTTTAGGTCGATCTCATTTTTTGCCGCATCCATTGCGTTAAGCAAAGGCTGGAACAGAGGATCACAGCTTACCGATTCTCCGGAAACGCCTGTTTCGCTTTGTCCGCTGATAGACGCCATAGCGCCTTGCCAGATCAAAGGGATAGAATCACATATCTCATGGAATCTCTGTACGAACGTATTGAGCTGTCCTAATATGCCGCTTGTCCCATCTGCCGCGCCAAGGGAAGCGGTAAGCTGTGCCGCGTTTAATGTAGGAAGCTGATATGCAGATACTTCATTTGAAAGATTTTGCAGCTTCTCCACAACACCGTTAATTTGTGTCTGCGCATCCTGTGCGGCGTTTCCGGTATTATGGAACTGTTCATTTGCATCTTCCATGTTGACGGAAACGCCGGATAATTTAGCCCATTCTTCTGTAATGGAACCAACGAACCCTTGGCTGACAAGGTCTAATTCCGCGAGTGTATCAGCATAATTCTGTTTCCAAGTGGAAAGGAGAGTCATGTTGCCGCTAAGAATCTGTTCCACAGCATCTTCTCCAAACATAGATTTCAGATTGGTTATGGCGGCCGCCTGTTCCTCAAATTCAAGTGCTTTCTGCCATTCATTCTGGTAATCCTGTAATTTCCCAATCTTTTCGTCAAAATAAGCGTCGGATTCATCAGCCAGTTCTTCCAGTTTAGATTTCTGCATTTCAAGAGCGTCTATACCGTCCTGAATGGAATCAATTTCTTTCTGCAGGTTAGCTATAACAATCTCTTTCTGCGCATCATCAACGGCATCGCTTGCTTCACTGACCGCATGGCTGTCCTGAGTATAGATAACGCCTTGCCCTTCTTTGTAAACACGGTTTTTCTGTGTCTGCGCACGACGTAAGTCATATAATGCCTGCTCAAGCGCTTTCTGTCTGTCGAGTTCATCGTTTGCATCTTCAATCGTATCAATCTGAGCCTGAATGACATCAATTTCTTTTTTTCTTTCTGCGATTACAGTTTCGATGTCCTCGATCTGCTTTTCATATTCTTCACGCGCTTTGTCTTTTTTATCTTCCAGGTCGTTAATTTTGTCGTCTAAGAGAGAAGAAGCTGCGCTTGCTACGGTTTCCAGATATGATTTTTCATCATTGAGCAGCGCAAGTTTTGCTCCCTTTGCCTGTACGGCGAATTCCGCCTGATTATCGTAATACTTCTTATAAAGAAGCAGCATCTGGTCAAGATATTCACGCTCAGAGATCGACTGGTTTTCATGCAGTGTTTCTAATTCTTTAACTTCAAGTTCATAACCGTCTACGTGTTTTTGCTTTGCTTTTTCGTGCAGTTCATCAATCTTATCCTGTGTTTCCTTGGCTTTATCGTAATATGCCTGATAATTCTTGATTGCTTCCTTCAGATCGCTGTCGGTAATATCTTCTATATTGACGGAACCATTCCGTACAAGATTTTTATAATCATCTGATAAACCGACGGATTCCGCTTTCTGCATATAACTTTCATACGCCTGCTGCTGTAATGCAATCTCTTTGTTGATCAGACCGATCTGATCTGCAAGCGCTTTATTCTTTGCTTCGGTAGTAGAAAACGTAGAGCTAACGACATGATCAAGCTTGGATATGTCATCCTCAATGCTTTGGATAGATCGGTCAATCCAATCAAATGTTTCTGTGGTTTCTTTTGCGCCTCTTGATGCGGATTTCGCTGCGTTAGACGCTGATTGTCCCATATTGGTATAATTACTGGAAGCAGCAGAAACTTGAGAAGCTAATTCTTTGCACTTGTTCTTTGCGATATTTAGCTGATTAACAATTAACTCACTACTATCACCATTATCAACCTGTTCTTGTAAATTTTTTGCTCTGGTAAACCACATTAACGATTCCGTAGCAATACCAAGATTTTTGCATAATGCTTCAAGAGACATTATATCTCCATATGTGTTCAGACAATTCTCATTGGCTAATTTCTTTTGAATTGCATACGCATAAATCTTTTGCGTTGTTTCATCAGCATATTGACCTTCTTGAATAAAACCGCTTATCTGCGCTAACGTAGCATTGGCAAAATCCAACCCCGCTTGTTCTGCATCTGCATATGCCTGTGCGAACTCTTCTGTAATAAGCGAGCCTGCTCCAAGAATTCCTTGTAACTTTAGCTGCGTCAAAATTTGTTCTCTGGATTCTATATTCAATCCATCCAGCATGTTTGTACCGAAAATAAATTCCGCAGCGAGTTTATTAAAGCTTTGCTGTAACTCGTCGGCAGAAGTAGAAGAGGACGTAGCAAGTTTCTCAAAGTTCTCAAATTCTGTACATGTATTTCCGAACGTTTCACGGAGATTTTCTATGTCTGAAATGTTAAATGTAAAGTCCTTATTGTCCTTTGCATTTTCATAGAAAGCATTATATGTGTCTTGGAGAGAGGAGAGTGCGGAGATCGATTCTGAAAATGCAGAGGGAGAGAAGGAGAAGGCGTCTTTTTCTTTACTTTCCAGTTCTTTTAACGCGCTTGCATAATTTTCTGCGCTAAGCGAAGCACCATTTAAACCTTGTTTTTGCTTTTCAATGGCTTTTTCAAACGCATCTGAATTTACAAGTTCTAACTGTTCATCATTTAAGTCTTTGGACCAATCCCAAAATGCCTGCTGTTCGTCAGAGCGATTAACACGCGCCGCCGCGCCATCGGAATATCCGCCTGCATATTTTTCATTGACCTGATCGAGAACGGACAGCGTTTCTTCGTAAGTACCGTTCAACTTTTGAATTGAAGTAATGATTAATTCCGTATAATCATATAATTCCTGCCAAGTCTGTAATTGTTCCCTTGCAATCGCTTCCTGCGAAGAAGTTAATTCACCAGAATTTAGCTGTTCCTGTAGGTATTCGATGTTATCTGCGTACTTACCGAGATTAACCGTTAGCTGACTTTCTTTGCCGGAAAGGTTTTCTAATGCCTTTGTTTCTTTTTCCTGTACCGCGTCAATAGAAGACTGGTAGGACTGGAATTCCAAACTTCCCTTTTCAAAACCGGATTGCAGTTCCTTATAATAAGCAATCTGTTCTTTTGCAGATTTAATGCTGTCTAACTGCTTATTATAATATTTCTCCAAATATGCATAACCGTCGTGATTATTACGAAAGTTCATTTCACCTGCATATTGTGTATTCAGGTTATCTTCATCGAAATAATCTGTGAACTTGTTGCCTGTTTTTTCATCGAATAACTGCGCCTGTTCCGCTTTTAAAATCCGTTCATCAAGTTCAAGCCTGCGTTCAAGATACTCTAAACGACGCTTCTCGGCATCTGTGGTGTCCTGCTTTTGGGAGAGGGTATCATATTCTGACTGTAGAGACTCGTATGAGGACTTTAATTCATCTATTTTCTGCTCTTGTTCTTCGACAGTGACATTAAGGGTGTCCCATGCTTTTGATAAACCTTTAATAGTAAGGTTGATAGCAAGCATTATTCCTATGTTGGCGGCTACGGATTTTAGTGTGGCTGAGAATTTAGCAGTGGAAGAGGAAGTTTTTTGCATTGCTTCGTCTAGGTCGGTTATACTAGCTTTGCCCGCTTTAACTTTTTCTGCAACTTTTACAACAGATTTGTCCACGCCAGAAAATTTCTTTATTAATTCATCAATATTTATATTATCAGAACCAATATTCTTAAATTCATTTACAAAACCTTTTGTATCTTTTGATACCTCTTTAAGTGAATCTTTCCAGCCTATAATCTTATCCAATATAGTTGATTTACTTCCATCAGAGCCATAGTTTACAACGAATAAAATCTCTGATATAATTATAAAACATCTTGGAAATATTTTATAATTGGGGGCGAAAGTGTGTCTAAATTTGTAAGATTATGTGAAGCTTGTAAAAGTAAAAGTAATGAAAATTCATCACTTAGAGGATGCGGATATTCAATTTATTTAAAGGAAGATGAATATATATGTGAAGTTTGTGGTAATAAAGTTATAGATTTAAAAATGTCTAGTACAGATTACGATATTCTAACAGAAATCTCTAGTGATCCAAAATTCATAGAGTCAATGATAAAATTACAAGAATCAGATATTGTAGAATACAATTTAAAAATGAGCCAGTTTAGGAATCAAGTGCAACAACAGGAACAGACTAAAGAAAAGAGTAAACCGCATTGCCCAACCTGCGGCAGTACAAACATAAAGCCTATTACTGGAACTGAACGTGCAGCATCAATTATTGGGTTAGGCATTTTTAGCAAGAAGATTAATAAGACATACAAATGCTTAAATTGTAAGAGTACTTGGTAATTTTAGAGCATAGTTATCACATCCTTTCTAAATATTAATAATTGTAAGAGTAAAAATACTCTATAGGTTACATTTTGATATATGAAATATAATCTATAGAGTATTTTTTGCATATAATTTAACTCATCTATTTTCGCTTGTTGTTTCTCGACAGTGGTATTAAGAGTATCCCATGCTTTTGATACTACTTTGATTGTTGCGTTGATAGCGAGCATGATAGCCATGTTTGCGGCTATGGTTTTGAGGGTTGAGGCGAATTTAGAAGTTTGTGAATTTGCCTTGATTAGATGTTGCTGGTATTGCTCTATCAAGTTCCCAGAAGTATCTACAGTAGATTCTCAAAGTTCTCAAATTCTGCACATGTATTTCCGAACGTTTCACGAAGATTTTCTATGTCTGAAATGTTAAATGTAAAGTTTTTATTGTCCTTTGCATTTTCATAGAAAGCATTATATGTGTCTTGGAGAGAGGAGAGTGCGGAGATCGATTCTGAAAATGCAGAGGGAGAGAAGGAGAAGGCGTTTTTTTCTTTACTTTCCAGTTCTTTTAACGCGCCTGCATAATTTTCTGCGCTAAGCGAAGCGTTATTTAATCCTTGTTTCTGCTTTTCAAGGGCTTTTTCAAACGCATCTGAATTTACAAGCTCTAACTGTTCATCATTTAAATCTTTAGACCAGTCCCAAAATGCCTGTTGTTCGTCAGAGCGATTGACACGAGCCGCTGCGCCATCGGAATACCCACCTGCGTACTTTCTATTGACTTGATCGAGAACGGACAGAGTTTCTTCGTAAGTACCGTTCAACTTTTGAATTGAAGTAATGATTAATTCCGTATAATCATATAATTCTTGCCAAGTCTGTAACTGCTCCTTCGCAGTAGTTTCCTGTGAAGAAGTTAAAGAACCGGAATCTAACTGTGCCTGCAGATATTCGATGTTATCTGCGTATTTGCCGAGATTAACCGTTAGCTGGCTCTCTTTGCCGGAAAGGTTTTCTAATGCCTTTGTATCCCTTTCCTGTGCCGCGTCGATAGAAGACTGGTAGGACTGGAATTCAAGGCTTCCCTCTTCAAATGCAGAATGCAATTCCTTATAATAAGCAATCTGTTCTTTTGCGGATTTAACGCTGTCTAACTGCTTATCATAATATTTTTCTAAATAGGCATAACCGTCATGATTATTACGGAAGTTCATTTCACCTGTATACTGTGTATTCA
>JAGARW010000091.1 GCA_017621975.1 Lachnospiraceae bacterium
CGGGAGAAGCGCATTTTGATTTTGTCGAAGTCATGGCATGTCCCGGCGGCTGCGTAGGCGGCGGCGGACAGCCGATCCACGACGGAGAAGAGCTGGCGGGCAGCCGCAAAACCAACCTGTACCGTCTGGACGAGGATTCCAAAAAACGGTTTTCCCATGAAAATAAGGACGTCCTGCGGCTGTACCGCGATTATCTGGAAACTCCCGGCTCGCATAAAGCGCACATGCTTCTTCACACCGACCATAACGCGTGGGAAATGCCGCGGCCCGAGCGTTAAGCGTTAAATTTTTTATTTGAATTTCCTATAGCATAAGAAAACGCCCCTGATCAGGGCGTTTTCTCATGCTTCCTGCTTCTGCTGGTCCAAATCCGCCGGGGCGTCTCTCATCCCCGTACCTGCCGCGCGATCTCCTTCCAGTCCTTCAGCAGATCATATTTCTTTCCGTCCAGCAGGAACATCTCGTGCATGATAAGCTGCGGGCATCGCTCTGCGATCAGCCCGATGAACTCCGCAAAATCTTTCTTCGACATTCTGTCGTCCGAATACAGATCGTCGTCCTGCCGCGAGCCGAACACAAGACCGCTGCGATATCCTCCGACGCCGGGAATCCGCTCGGAATATGCCGCCGCAATCATATCTTCATATCTGCGCACATAGCATCCGCCGAGCATCAGCGGCTTCACAAAATAATTTCTCGTTAAAATGCATTCCACAATCGGAAACGCATAACTGCCGCCCGCGGGCTTAAAGCCTACCACGATCGTATCCTCTTCTTTCAGTTCCTTTTCGATCTGATGCAGCTCCTCTTCACCGTACCCCGTCTCTTTCTGATAATAAGCGAGATACTCCGCCGCTTTGCGCTTCTTCCCCCGCTTCCCGATCAGGAAAAGCAATAGCCCCGGAATACCGAACAACCCGCCAAAAATAAGCGCGCCGCCCATGATACCGATCAGAGCAAACAGACCTCCCACCAAAACGGCGAACACAAGCAGCGTAATCCCTCCCGCAATGCAGCCGACCGCTCCGCCGCCCGCATTTCTGGAATTCTGTAAATAATTGGAATCCTGCAATACCTTCTGACGCAGTTTGTCATTTCCCGATGCAATCATGTAAATCCCTCCCTCATACCGATCGCTCTTTCTCATAGAAATTATCTTTTTCATTATAGCATAAGAGAGGGAAAAAGACACTGACTGTCTCAAAAAGTCGCCAAAAGTTTTCCGGATTTCCTCTTCTATTCCCTGCTTTGTTCCTCCAGGAACGAAAGGAACCGCCTGACGCCTCCGCCAAGGACTCTCACGCCCTCAGGCCTCTCCCCCGGCATGTCAGACACGTCGAAGAAATCCCCCTCCTTCGTCCGCTCCGTCCGCATGAAGCTGTCGCTCCCGAAGATCCCCGGCTCAATCCCTATGAACTCATCCCCGAAATACGCGCACCTCTCCGGCCTTACGCCGCATTCCTCTGAAAGCCGCCCCAGGATCGCGTCCACATTGTCGCTCTTATCCGAAATCCCAACCTCAAGATACTTCGCATCGCACGTCGCCTTCACAAACACCCCGTTCCGCTCTCCGGCCCTGCGCGCCACCTGGATCAGCTGCGAAAGCCCGCCCCGGATCCCGTGCCCCGAAAGGAGCTCCCGCAGCCTCTCCGGCTCGTCCCCCTGCATGAACAGGCTCTCTCCCCTGTCATGGCTGACCGAAAGGTCGATCTTGCAGTAATTCGGGCGGCTGAACACGATGTCCGTGTCAAGCCCGTACTCCCTCTTTAGCTCCATGTGCACCTCAAACGCCGTCCGGTGCACCGCCTCCAGCGTCCCCATGTCCGGCAGCCTGTCCGCAAACACATACGGCTCCCCGCCGCGGAACGCATAGTTATGCGCGCCCCTCCCGAGCCCAAGGTACAGGTTCTTAAGCTGCCCCTCTGTAAAATAGTCCCCGAGCCTGCCGCCCGCGATGTTTTCAATCGTCGTCCCGCTCACGACCACAAGCTTCACGCCTTTCTCAAGCAGCGGGCGCATCGCAGCCGCAGCGTCGTCCGCCGGCGCCCTGCGCGACAGGACCGCCGTCCCGTCCCAGTCAAAGAAAACCGCCTCATACTGGTTCAAAATATTCTCCCCCTTCCTGTTCTATGCAGGCTTCCTTCCCGTTCACAAAGAACCGGATATGCGTCCCA
>JAGARW010000092.1 GCA_017621975.1 Lachnospiraceae bacterium
ATCAGCACAGCGTCCGCAGCCTTCCGCAGTGGGGAAATCTCTCTCGTCATATCGCGGTGGTCCCGATCTTTAATATCCGCTTCGATCTCCGCCAGATCACACGCTGTTCCTTTTGCTTTCAGCTCATCGTAACGCCTTTTTGCGCGCACCTGTGTGCTCGCAGTCAGATACACCTTTACCTCGGCATTCGGCAGAACACAGGTGCCGATGTCTCTGCCGTCCATTACTACATTCTCTTTTTCGGCAAGCGCCTGCTGCAGGCGTACCAGCTTGGCGCGCACATTCGCATTCACGCTGCTTGCAGAAGCCATATTGCCGACTTCTTCCGTACGGATCAGCCCGTTTACGTTTTCGCCGTTCAGGAGTACGACCTGCTCTCCGTTTTCGTAACGGATCGTAATATCCGCCTCTTCGCATTTTTTATCAATTTCTGTCGTCTGCTCCGGTTTGACGCCCTCCCGCAGCAAAAACAAAGCCATCGCCCGGTACATCGCCCCCGTATCTACATAAATATAATTCAGTTTTCCGGCGATCTTTCTGGCAATCGTACTCTTGCCTGCTCCTGCCGGTCCGTCAATCGCAATATTATGACTCATTTTTATCTTTTCCTCCATTCTGTTCCGGCGCGCTCTGCGGCGCCTGCCTTTTCCATCCGGCTCTCCCTTCCGCAGCATCCTCTCCCGTTATCCCGCTGCGCTCTCGCCTGCAAGATACCCTGTCGACCATGCGATCTGAAGATTAAAACCGCCTGTCAACGCATCCAGATCGAGCAGCTCTCCCGCAAAAAACAGCCCCTGCGTTATTTTGGATTCCATCGTGGAGGGATTGACCTCCTTCACGCTGACGCCGCCTCTTGTAACGATCGCTTCCTGATAATCTCTCGTTCCCGTGATCTCAAGCCGCCAGTCTTTGATGACAGAAACAAATTTCTGCCGCTGCTCCTTTGTGATCTCATTGACAGGTTTATCTGCCGGAATCCCTGACACCTCTATCATAACCGGAATCAGCCTGTTTGGGAATAGCCCTCCCAGCGCATTTTTGAATTGTTTGTTCTGGTTTTCCGCAAAATCCCGCAAAATTCTTTTATCAAGCTGCTCCTTTTCCAGCGCAGGTTTTAAATCCAGTTTTAAATAACATCCATTCTTTTTTTCTTTTTCTCCGTAATAGCTGCTTGCGCTCAAAATCAGAGGACCGCTTACGCCGAAGTGGGTAAAAAGCATTTCCCCAAACCCTTTGTAAAGAGTCTTCCCATTCCGAGCAGAAATAAGAGACGCCTGCACATTTTTCAAAGATAACCCCTGTAATTCTTTCGGATACGCCCCGCGCACCACAAGCGGAACAAGCGAAGGCGCCGGAGCAACGACCGTATGTCCGAGCTGCCGCGCCATCCGGTAGCCGTCTCCCGTAGACCCTGTCGTCGGATAAGAAAGTCCTCCCGTCGCCAAGACCACGGCGTCCGCCTGTTCTTTCTTTCCGTCTCTTAAAATCACACCAGCTATTTTATTGTTCCGGCAGACAATCTCTTTCACTTCCGCATGCAGGCGGATTTCCACACCGTTTTCTTTTAACTTTTTTTCCAATGTTTTAATGACGTCGGAAGCGTGGTCTGACTGGGGAAATACTCTCTCTCCCCGTTCTACCTTAAGACGGCAGCCGCCTCTTTCAAAAAAGTCCATTGCCATGAAATTCGA
Organism: Lachnospiraceae bacterium; assembly: GCA_017621975.1. Lineage (GTDB taxonomy): Bacteria > Bacillota > Clostridia > Lachnospirales > Lachnospiraceae > VSOB01. Next base: position 1,692 of record JAGARW010000092.1, read on the forward strand.
AAACCCATAAAAAGCGCTGTAAAGAAATTTTGCATTGTGCACAACATTTGCAAACAAATCCTCCGTATCGCATGCATTTGTCAGGTTACAGCGGCCCTTACCGGTAATATATATTTTTTTGCCTGTTTTTTCATTCTTATCGAGCAGAAGCACCCTCGCGCCGCATTCAGCCGCCCGGCAGGCAGCCATCATGCCGGCTGCTCCCGCTCCGATCACAATTACTCTACGCATCGTTTTCCTTCTTTAACGAATGATTCAAAATCGGCTCCTCACCGATAAAATTGATCTCGTCATTCAAATAGACCTGATAATTATTCCATACTTCTTCTAATGTTTCCAGTCCCCGCTTAACTTCATCGGGACGTTTAAGACAAAGCGCCACAACGAGCGCGTTGATAACGGAAAGCGGCGCAACAAGAGAATCCACGATCGACACCATATCGCTCCGCGCCAAAAGATTGCAGGAAGAATATAGGTTCATCGGAGAGTGTACGCTGTCCGTGATCGTAATGACCTTCGCATTACGGTCATTGGCAAATTCCATCGCTTTCAAAGTGCGCATCGAATAGCGCGGAAAGCTGATGCCGATCATAGCGTCCCTTTCGTCAATTCGTATCATCTGTTCAAACATCTCGCTCACACTCGTTGTCCGAATCAGCTGTATG
>JAGARW010000093.1 GCA_017621975.1 Lachnospiraceae bacterium
CCGGACTGCGAATATGGTTATCATGGAACGTTCCTGTTTGCAGACTGCGGTCTGAATCAGGACCCGACATCGGAGGAGCTGGCGGCGATCGCCGATACAAGCTCCAAGAGCTTCCGAAGCCTTGTTGGGGCAAAACCGGTGATCGCAATGCTCTCCCATTCTACGAAAGGAAGCGCAAAGCATCCGCTTGTCGATAAGGTCGTAGAGGCCGTTAAGATCGCGCATGAGCAGTACCCGCATCTGACGCTTGACGGAGAGCTTCAGACAGACGCCGCGCTCGTTCCGCAGATCGCAAAATCCAAAGCGCCGGGCAGCGAAGTGGCAGGTAAGGCGAACGTATTGATTTTCCCGAACTTAGACTGCGGCAATATCGGTTATAAGCTTGTACAGAGACTCGGCAAAGCGGAGGCGTACGGACCGATGCTGCAGGGAATTGCAAAGCCGGTCAACGATCTGTCAAGAGGATGCTCCTGGGAAGATATCGTCGGCGTTGTAGCGCTGACTGCCGTACAGGCGCAGCTTTCCTAGTAAAATGCGGGCGTAGAACCCCTGTGGGAATAAGAACGGGCAGACAGATAAGAAAGGGTGGATAGAGTTGAACATATTAGTCATTAACTGCGGAAGCTCCTCGCTGAAATTCCAGCTGATCGATTCGGAGAGCGAGAAAGTAATCGCAAAGGGACTTTGTGAAAGAATCGGGATCGAAGGCAGCCGGATCGTATACCAGAAGCCGGGCGCTGATAAAAAGATAACGGAAGCGCCGATGCAGGATCATAAGGCGGCGATCGGGATGGTGATCGACGCTCTGACAGACGGACAGGACGGCGTTGTAAAACATCTGTCTGAGATCGGCGCGGTCGGACATCGTATCGTTCACGGCGGAGAGAAATTTGCTTCCTCTACAAAGATCGACGATACTGTGCTTGCTGCGATCGAGGAATGCAGCGAGCTTGCGCCGTTGCATAATCCGGCAAACCTGATCGGTATCCGGGCGTGCGCCGAACTGATGCCGGGCACGCCGATGGTAGCCGTATTTGATACGGCGTTCCATCAGACGATGCCGGAGGAGGCGTATCTGTACGGCATTCCTTACCGCTATTATGAAAAGGATAAGATCAGACGCTATGGATTTCATGGCACAAGCCATTCTTACGTATCGAAGAGAGCTGCGGAGGTCATTGGCGAGGATATTCATAAATTAAAGCTGATCGTCTGTCATCTCGGCAACGGCGCGAGCGTTTCCGCCGTGAAATACGGCGAGTCCGTAGATACCTCAATGGGCTTAACGCCGCTCGAAGGACTGATTATGGGAACGAGAAGCGGCGACCTTGATCCGGCGATCGTTGAATTTATCGCCCATAAAGAAGGCATGACGCTGGAAGAGGTCATGAGAGTGCTGAATAAGGAGTCCGGCGTGCTCGGACTTTCCGGCGGATTCTCTTCCGATTTCAGAGATTTAGAAGATTCCTATCATGCAGGAAAACCGGAAGGAACAAGAGCGATGAAAGCGTTCGCTTACCGTGTCGCAAAATATATCGGCGCGTATACGGCGGCGATGAACGGCGTAGACGGCATCTGTTTTACGGCGGGACTTGGAGAGAACAGCCCTCTGATTCGTGAAATGGTATGCGGCTACCTCGGCTATCTCGGCGTCAGCCTTGATGAAGAGCAGAATGCAAAGCGCGGCGAGGATTTGATCGTTTCAACAGCGGATTCTAAAACGAAGATTCTTGTTATCCCGACGAACGAAGAGCTTGCGATTGCAAGGGAAACGTACGCGCTTGTAAAATAGCTCATAAAATAGAGTGAATTACCCGTTGACAAAAGGAAACTCTTTATGTATAATGAAACGAGTGTGAACAGGAGCTTACAATGGTATTGAATGTATCCGATGTGTTAGCGGCAGAAGGAAGAACAGAAAGAAAGCAGGTAGAGTTTTCTCTGTCTGTTCTTGAATATGGAAAGCAGCAGTATCCGATCACGGAAAAATCCCCGGTTCGCCTGACGATATCAAATGAAGGAAAAGGAAAGGCGGAGATTACGGGAGAAGCGGAGCTGACCGTATTGCTTTGCTGCGACCGCTGCCTGAAGGAAGTCCCATATACTTTTTCACTGGAATTTTCAAGCAAAATCGTTTCACCTGAGCTTGAAGCGGCTGTTCCAGACGAAGAAGAGGACAGCCTGACCGGATACCAAATCAATGTAGACGATCTTGTATCCAATGAAATTTCGATCAACTGGCCAATGAAAGTTCTGTGCCGTCCTGATTGCAAGGGGATTTGCAGCGTATGCGGCAGGAATTTAAATGAGGGAGCATGCGAGTGTGATACTTTCGTTCCTGACCCAAGGTTGGCAGCGATAAAAGATATTTTTAACGCGGGTAAGGAGGTGTAACGATGTCCATCTGTCCAAAAAATAAATCTTCCAAAGGAAGAAGAGACAAACGTAGAGCAAACTGGAAAATGAGCGCGCCTACACTGGTAAAATGCAGTAAGTGCGGAGCGTTGATGATGCCTCACAGAGTATGCAAGGCTTGTGGAGCATACAACAAAAAAGAGATCATCAGCGTTGATTAATCCAGTATTTATGCGGAAACAGAAGCATAAAACAATGACGAAGCAGCGCAGGGCATTTCCATAAACGGAAATGCCCTTTTGTCGTTTCCGGGAAACGGCGGAAGCGGAAACAGGACGGAAGTGCGAAGTGCGACCAGCAGACCGTCGATCTTTATTTTGGAGAACAGGTAGAGTATTTGTGGTGGGGACAGCATCATTTCCCGGATGGGTGTATCATTACAAGGGATGCGTTTGAACATACCGTGCAAACGGCAAATAAAATTCTTTCGGAGAAGCGGGTCGCTCCTTCGCTCGCGGAGGAATTTGCGTATTATGTGAAGCTCTATCATATCTTTTATCAATGGGAAGAAAACGACAGAAAAGGTGATTTTTACGAGCTGTGCGCAGACGAGGGGATCGAATACGAAGGGATACCGGCGTTTTACTACAAAGATTAGCGCGCCGTTTGGAAACAACCTTTTGAAACAGAAACTTATGGAGGATGGTTATGGAAAACAAAATTGCAGTCGTTTTTCCGGGGATCGGGTATCATACGGACAAGCCGCTTTTGTATTATGGAAAGAAGCTGGCGAGAGAACATGGTTATGAGATCGTGGAAGCATCTTACGGCGGCTTCCCGAAGGATGTAAAAGGAAATGCGGAAAAGATGCAGGAGGCTTTTTTCAGCGCGCTGGCGCAGGCGGAGGAACTTCTTTCGGGAGTTGATTTCGGAAGCTTTGAAAAGACGGTTTTTCTTTCCAAAAGTGTCGGCACGGCGGTAGCGGCGGCTTATGCAAAGAAGCATGAGATCAAGGCGCAGCATATCTATTTTACGCCGGTTGAGCAGTCTTTTGCCTTTATGGAGCAGGAAGGAATCGTATTTCATGGGACGGCCGATCCGTGGGTCGATACGGAAACGGTGAAAAGAGGCTGCGCGGAACGAAAGCTGCCGCTGTATGTGAAGGAGAGTGCCAATCATTCGATGGAGACGGGAGACGTTTGCAGGGATCTGGAGATATTGGAGGAGATCATGCGTCTGTGCGAAGCGTTTTTTCAGAAGGTCGGATGAGACGCTGAGCCGGGCGGAACTGGAATAAGCACGCTTTGGAAAAGGGGGGAAAGAAAAAGCCGGATCAGCTTGTAGCTTCCGACATTTTCTGATAAATATTTATGGGTGCTACCATAACGGTAGGCGGTTAGTCCTTCAACAGCCAAGGATACGGTTACTTTTTATTAAAGTGAATTAATCTTAGGCTAACCGTCTATCGGTAGCACCTTTTTTGTATTTTTATTGTAGCAGATTCCCATGAGGATGTCAAACATCGCCAGATGTGCTCTGCTACAATAATTTTATGTAGAATTTGGCATAAGGTCAAGAGGTAATTGTAAGGAAGTTTGTGGAGATCACTTCTGCGCGCGATGATAAGGAAGGAAATGAAAGCCCCCTTTTAACTTGCTTTTTGTCCTGCGGTTTAGTATAGTTATATGGGGTGTAATTGGAAAGGAAGGAAACAAATGGACGAATGGATTAAAGTAGCGGTTGACGCGATGGGAGGCGACAACGCTCCCGGAGAGATTATAAAAGGCGCTGCGTTGGCAGTGCAGGAAAGCAAAAAGATCAAAGTATTTCTCGTAGGAAAGGAAGATGCGGTCCGTGCGGAACTGACAAAGTATACGCTTCCAAAAGAGCAGGTGGAGATCGTGAACGCGTCTGAAGTGATCGAGACGGCGGAGCCTCCGGTGGCTGCGATCCGTTCGAAAAAGGATTCTTCCATTGTGAAAGGAATGAAGCTTGTCAAAGAAGGCGAGTGCGACGCTTTCGTATCGGCGGGCAGCACAGGAGCCGTGCTTGTCGGCGGACAAGTACTTGTCGGCAGAATTAAAGGCGTGGAAAGACCTCCTCTGGCGCCTGTGATTCCAACGGCGAAAGGAGCCGCTCTTTTGATCGACTGCGGAGCGAACGTAGACGCGCGCGCTTCCCATCTTGTCCAGTTTGCAAAGATGGGGTCTATTTATATGGAACATGTACTCGGCGTTAAAAATCCGAGAGTCGGCATCGTCAATATCGGCGCGGAAGAAGAAAAGGGAAACGCCCTTGTCAAAGAGACATTTCCGCTTTTAAAAGAATGTAAGGACATCAACTTTATCGGCAGCGTAGAGGCAAGAGATATTCCGTCCGGGGAAGCGGACGTTGTCGTCTGCGAGGCGTTTGTCGGAAACGTTATCCTGAAAATGTACGAGGGAGTAGGCGGCACGCTGCTCCATAAGGTAAAAGAGGGCATGATGACCTCGCTGCGCAGCAAGATCGGAGCGCTGCTTGTCAAACCGGCGCTGAAAGAAACGCTGAAGGCGTTTGACCTGGAGCAGTACGGCGGCGCGCCGCTTCTTGGTCTGAACGGACTTGTCGTAAAGACGCACGGTAGCTCCAGCGCAGTAGAAGTAAAGAATTCGATCCTGCAATGCATTGCGTTTCAAGAGCAGAAGATCAACGAAAAGATCAAGGATCAGATTACAAGGAAAGAGGACGCAAAGGAAGAAGCATAGGAAGGCTGGTTTGCTATGGAATTCGATAAATTAAAAGAGATCATTGCCGAAGTACTCAGCGTAGATCCGAAGGAACTGACAGAAGAGACGACTTTCACGGAAGACTTAGGGGCGGATTCCCTTGATCTGTTCCAGATCGTGATCGGGATCGAAGAGGCGTTCCAGATCGAGACCGTACCGGAAGAAGCCGAGAAGATTACGACAGTGGGAGAAGCTCTGCGGTTAATACGCAGTTCGATAGAAGAAAAAGAATAAATGAAACGAGGGCTGGAATGTTACAGGATAAAATGACATTGGAGCAGTTGGAAGAGAGAATCGGCTATGTGTTTGCAGACAAAAAGCTGCTGCGGCAGGCGCTGACACACAGCTCTTTTGCAAACGAGCAGAAAATCAATAAATGGGATGATTATGAGCGCATTGAGTTTTTGGGAGACGCGGTGCTGGAGCTTGTTTCCAGCGAATATTTGTACCGCGCTAATCCTCGCATGCCGGAAGGCGAGCTGACAAAAATGCGTTCTTCTATGGTATGCGAGCCGGCGCTTGCATACTGCGCCAGAGATATTGGTCTTGGAGACTTTATTTTTCTTGGCAGAGGGGAAGAAGCGACCGGAGGAAGAAGGCGCGAGTCGATTACTTCCGACGTCATGGAGGCTGTGATCGGCGCAATCTACCTTGACGGCGGACTTGCCTGTGCGAAAGCGTTTATTGACAGATTCGTATTGTCCGATCTGGAAAATAAACAGCTTTTTTACGACAGCAAGACGATTCTGCAGGAGCAGGTGCAGAAGAGCGGCGCAGGAAAGCTGCATTATGTGCTCGTAGAAGAGTCGGGACCGGAGCACGATAAGCTGTTCCGTGTGGAAGCGATGATTGACGAGCGCAAAATTGGGGAAGGAAGCGGACGTACGAAGAAGCATGCGGAGCAGCAGGCGGCTTATCAGGCGCTCCTTGCCGGAAAAAAGAACAAGTAGGTAGTTTATGTATTTAAAAAGTATTGAAGTACAGGGCTTTAAGTCCTTTGCAAATAAGATCACGTTTCAGTTTCATAACGGGATCACGGGAATTGTGGGACCGAACGGGAGCGGCAAGAGCAATGTTGCGGACGCCGTCCGCTGGGTGCTCGGCGAGCAGCGTATCAAGCAGCTTCGCGGCGCTTCCATGCAGGACGTTATTTTTTCGGGAACGGAAACGAGAAAACCGCTAAGCTATGCATATGTAGCGATTACGCTTGACAATACGGATCATCAGCTTGCGATCGATTACGACGAGGTGACGGTCGCAAGGCGGATCTACCGTTCCGGCGAGAGCGAATATTCGATCAACGGCACGATCTGCCGTCTGAAAGACGTTAACGAGCTGTTTTATGATACCGGTATCGGTAAGGAAGGCTATTCCATTATCGGACAGGGGCAGATCGACAAGATTCTGAGCGGCAAACCGGAGGAGCGGCGCGAGCTGTTTGACGAAGCGGCGGGAATCGTAAAATTTAAAAGAAGAAAGAGCACGGCGCAGAAGAAGCTGGAAGATGAAAAGCAAAATCTTGTCCGTGTAAGCGACATTCTTTCCGAATTGGAAAAACAGATAGGACCGCTTGAAAAGCAGTCTGAAACGGCAAAGGTCTATTTGCGCAAGAAAGAAGAGCTAAAGACGCTGGACGTCAATATGTTCCTTGTTGAAAACCAGCATATCCGGGAGCAGCTTCAGGAGGTTGAAGAAAAATATAAAATTGCCGACGGCGATTTGCGCGAGACGACCGAGCAGTACGAACGGACAAAGGAAGAATACGAACAGGTTCAGGGCGAATTGGAAATGCTGGAGGAAGCGATCGAGGCGGCGCGCCAGACGCTGACAGATACGAGCGTGCTGCGCGGCAGGCTGGAAGGGCAGATCAACGTCTTAAAGGAGCAGATCCGTTCCGCTCAGGAAAATGAAAATCACCTGAAAAGCCGGAAAGAAACGGTGGAAGGGGAAATTGCCGCCAAGAAAAATGACAAAGATGTCATTTTGAAGGACAAGCGGCTAATTGATGAAAAGGTAGCCGAAGTAGAGCGTGCGCGCGGAGAGGCAAGAGAGCTTCTTTGTCAGGTACAGAATAAGATTGAAGAATATAACACAAAGATAGAAGCCGATAAGAATACAATTATCGGCGCTTTAAACGAGCGTGCGGCAATTCGTTCCCGTATGGGGCGTCTCGATACGATGCTGGAACAGGTGGTTATCCGCAAGTCGGAACTGAATTCGAGACTGCTGCGCGCGAAATCTGATGAAGAAGAACAGAAAGAGACGATCCGCAGGCTTGAGTCGGAATTCGAAGCCGTCAATGAAGCGGTGCGTGAGCTGAATGAAAAGCAAAAGGCGCTGGATGAGCGGATCGGGCAGATCAAGCCGGAGCTGGCGCAGAAAGATCAGAAACTGAGGCAGACACAGACGCTTTACCATCAGGAGAAGTCAAAGCTGGAAGCGCTTTCCAACCTGACGGAGCGTTATGAAGGCTATGGCGGCAGCGTTAAGCGCGTCATGGAGCAGAAAGAACGGGAAAGCGGGATCGTCGGCGTTGTCGCCGATATTATAAAAGTAGAAAAGAAGTATGAGACAGCCATCGAGACGGCGCTCGGCGGCAATATTCAAAATATCGTAACCGAGGATGAGGACACGGCAAAGCGCATGATCGCCTTCCTCAAACAGACAAAGGGCGGACGCGCGACTTTTCTGCCGCTGACGAGCATTGTGAACCCGCAGGAATTTAAGACGCCGGAGACGCTTTCGGAAACGGGCGTGATCGGTCTGGCGGATTCATTGATACAGATCGATCCCAAGTATGGCGACGTGGCGAAGTCGTTAGTCGGACGCATTGTCGTCGTTGACAATATCGATCATGCGGTCAGGATCGCAAAGAAGTATCATTACGGCGTCCGTATGGTAACGCTTGAGGGCGAGCTGCTCGTTCCGGGCGGCGCAATCAGCGGAGGCGCGTTTAAAAACAATTCCAATCTGCTTGGGAGAAGGCGGGAGATCGCTGAACTGGAAGCGTCGGTAGCGCGCTGTCAGAAACAGATCGACGGGATACTTTCGGATATTGAGAAAACAAAGGAAGAACGAAACAGTCTGCGGAGCGAGCTGGAGAAGGTTCGCCTTGCGCTGCAAAATAAATTTATTGAGCAGAATACGGCTCGGCTGAATGTGATTTCCGCGAAGGAAAAGTGGAACGAGACAGAAGAAGGCTTCGGTTCCCTGCAGGAGGAGCAGGGAGATATCGAAAAACAGATACGCGAGATCGGCGAGGAAAAAGAAAAGACGGCGAAAGAGCTGGAAGAGTCCGAAGTTTTGGAAAAGAAGACGGAAGCGGAGATTAAGGCTCTTCAGACGCTGCTTGAAGACGAACGGCTGAAAGAATCGGAGCAGACTGCCAAAGTATCCGAATGGGATGTGGAAGCGGAAAAATTCCGTCAGCAGCAGACGTTCCGTCAGCAGAACGTGGAGCGTATCGACGGCGAGCTGGAGCGGCTTGACGGGGAGCTTTCTGAGATTACCGAGGAACTGGAGCAAAACAGCGGCGATATGAGCCGGAAGCGAAGCGATATTGAGCAGATCGAGCAGACGATAGAAAGCTCTCATTCGACACAGGGCGAAGCCGAGGAAAAGATGAAGACCGATATGGCGCGTAAAGAAGAACTGTCTGAAAAGCAGAAAAACTTCTTTCACGTGCGGGAGGAACTGTCGGAACGCAAGTCCGGTCTGGACAAGGAAGTTTACCGTCTGAACGCGCAGAAAGAAAAGCTGGAAGGCTCCATGGAAGCGCAGATCAATTATATGTGGGACGAATATGAGATCACGCTTACAGACGCGGCGTCCCTGCGCAATGAAGAACTGAGCGACCTTAGCTCTATGAAGCGCGACATTGTTTCCCTCAAAGACCAGATACGTAAGCTCGGCGACGTCAACGTCAACGCCATCGAGGATTATAAAAATCTGATGGAGCGGTATACGTTCCTGAAAGCGCAGCATGACGATCTGGTGACGGCGGAGCAGACGCTGATCGGAATCATCGACGAACTGGACGGCGCGATGCGCAAGCAGTTCAAAGAGAAATTCGGACAGATCGGAAAGGAATTCGATAAAGTGTTCAAGGAGCTGTTCGGAGGCGGAAAGGGTACGCTTGAGCTGCAGGAGGACGAGGACATTCTGGAAGCGGGCATCCGTATTATCGCACAGCCGCCGGGCAAGAAGCTGCAAAATATGATGCAGTTATCCGGCGGAGAAAAGGCGCTGACTGCGATCGCTCTCCTGTTTGCGATCCAGAATCTGAAGCCGTCGCCGTTTTGTCTGCTCGACGAGATCGAGGCGGCCTTGGATGAAAATAATGTAGGGCGGTTTGCGAAATACTTACATAAGCTGACGAAGAACACACAGTTCATCGTGATCACGCACAGACGCGGCACGATGGAAAAAGCGGACAGGTTGTACGGCATTACGATGCAGGAAAAGGGAATTTCAACGCTTGTAAGCGTAAATCTGATCGATAACGAGCTGGACGCTTAAGGAAAAGCGGCGCGCAATGAAAGCGCCGCCGGCGAGCAGCCTGAAATGGGAAAACGGCGCGGCGGACGCTTCGGAAGGGAGAGGTTATGAGCGGAGAGAAAAAAGGATTTTTCAGCCGTCTGAAAGAGGGCTTGGCAAAAACAAGAAATAATATCGTAAACGGTATCGATTCCGTGTTCAGCGGATATTCCATGATCGACGAGGACTTTTATGAAGAACTGGAAGAAATTCTCATCATGGGAGACATTGGGGTCAACGCGACGACCTCCATTCTGGAGCGTCTTCGCGCGCAGGTAAAGGAAAAACATATCAAAGAGCCTTCCGCCTGTAAGCAGCTTCTGATCGACAGCATCAAGGAACAGATGCAGGTCGGAGAAACGGCATACGATTTTGAAAAGGAGCAGTCGGTCGTGCTCGTCATCGGCGTCAACGGCGTCGGAAAGACGACGTCGGTCGGCAAGCTGGCGGGGAAACTTAAGGATCAGGGAAGAAAAGTCATTCTGGCGGCGGCGGATACGTTCCGCGCGGCGGCGGGAGAACAGCTCACCGAATGGGCGAACCGCGCCGGGGTGGAGATTATCGGCGGAAAGGAAGGCTCCGATCCGGCGGCCGTTATTTTCGACGCCGTCCATGCGGCAAAGGCAAGGGGAGCGGACGTGCTGCTCTGCGATACGGCGGGCAGGCTTCATAATAAGAAAAATCTGATGGAAGAACTGAAAAAAATAGACCGTATCATCGAAAAAGAATTTCCGCAGGCGCACCGCGAGAATCTTGTCGTGCTCGACGGCACGACCGGACAGAACGCGCTGGCACAGGCGAGAGAGTTCGGGGAAGCGACAAACTTAACCGGTATCATCCTGACGAAGATGGACGGCACGGCAAAGGGAGGCATCGCCGTTGCGATACAATCAGAGCTTCATGTGCCGGTAAAATATATCGGCGTCGGCGAGACGATCGACGATCTGCAGAAATTTGATTCCGACGAATTTGTCAACGCATTGTTTGATATCAAAGGAGAGGGACAGGATGAGTAAGAAAATGCTGACTTTGGAAGCGTTTGAGGAGGCTTCTGAAATTGTAAAAAGAGTAACGCTTGAGACAAAGCTTGTGTACAGCGACTATCTGAGCGCGCAGACAGGCAACAAGGTATATTTAAAGCCTGAAAATATGCAGTTTACGGGCGCTTATAAGGTGCGCGGGGCATATTACAAGATGAGCACGTTAAGCGACGAAGAGCGGCAGAAGGGGCTGATCACGGCTTCCGCGGGCAACCATGCGCAGGGCGTCGCCTACGCGGCGAAATGCTACGGCGCGCGGGCGACGATCGTGATGCCGACGACGACGCCGCTCATGAAAGTGACCCGTACAAAGAGCTACGGGGCGGAGGTCGTTCTCTGCGGCGACGTTTACGACGAGGCGTGCGCGCATGCTTACGAGCTGGCGGAAAAGAACGGCTATACGTTTATCCATCCGTTCGACGACGAAGCGGTCGCAACGGGACAGGGAACGATCGCAATGGAGATCTTTAAGGAGCTTCCGCTTGTAGACTACATTCTCGTGCCGATCGGAGGAGGCGGACTGGCGACCGGCGTCTCCACGCTGGCTAAGCTTCTGAATCCGAAGATCAAGGTGATCGGCGTGGAACCCGCGGGCGCGAACTGTATGCAGGAATCGCTCAAATGCGGAAAGGTAACGACGCTGCCGGGCGTAAATACGATCGCCGACGGTACGGCGGTCAAGACGCCGGGGACAAAGATTTTCCCGTATATCCAGAAAAATCTTGACGATATCATTACGGTAGAGGATAAGGAGCTGGTCGTTTCCTTCCTCGATATGGTGGAAAATCACAAGATGGTCGTGGAAAATTCAGGTCTTTTGACCGTGGCGGCGCTGAAGCAGCTTCCCGCAAAAAACAAAAAGGTCGTTTCCATCCTGAGCGGCGGCAATATGGACATTATCACAATGTCGTCCGTCGTACAGCAGGGACTGATCTTCCGCGACAGAATCTTTACCGTGTCCGTCCTGCTGCCGGATAAGCCGGGCGAGCTATGCAGAGTGGCGGGCGTGATCGCAAAGGAAAGCGGAAACGTGATCAAACTGGAGCACAATCAGTTCGTTTCCACGAACAGAAGCGCCGCCGTGGAGCTGCGCATTACGCTGGAGGCGTTCGGAACGGAGCATAAAGAACAGATCATCGCCGCGTTGGAGCGGGAGAAATATCAGCCAAGGCTCGTTGCGACAAGCATCTGACGAAAAAATCGACTTTGAGGGGCGGCAGGCATGGGAGGCGCATCATGCCTGCCGCATTTTTATAGTACGGAAGGGCTTTTATGTGCGGACAAAAGCCGTTTTTGAGGCGGCGCGTAGAGGGGACTGCGCGGGGAACTATAGCGCCGGAATGGAGGGGCATATGGGAAAAGCGGAGAGAAGCACGGAGGAAAAAGAACTGCGGCGGCAGATGGGAAGAGTGCAGAGAATTTTGCTGCTGATCTATGTGCTCAGTTCCTTTGCCATATGTTTCCTGACTGTAGTCTGTACGGTCTGCATCGTACTCGGCGTAGACGGTACGCTTCAGAATGTATTGAAGGATCTTTCGACGATTCGGGGAAAGGATATTCTGATGCTGCTTGGTATCATAGCCTTGTACGGTCTGCCTTATCTGTTTTTGTGCGCTTTGATCGAACTACAGAAGGCGCAGCGCAGTTTGATCCTGCGCAGGCTGCCGGAGGAGGACCGGCGGCTGTTCGGACGGATGAGCCGGATGGAGGTTGCGGTCATGCGGCAGAGAAGCCTGTTTGACGAGCGCGTCAGCATAGGGCGGCGGCAGAGGGGCTATACGGTCGAGATCGGCGAGGTCGTTCCGCTTGCGCAGTATTTCCTCTATCGAGACAAATGGACGCCGCTTTTCTGGCGGATGGCGGCGTATGAGGACGTCGTGTGGCTGTACGAGGGACATTCCATGTTCCAGTATACCGATATGGAAAAATGTATCGTAACGCCGCGGTTTCATTTCTATACGATCGTCTTTTATACGCGGGACGGAAAAAAGCGCCGCATCCTGACGACGCAGGCGGGACGGTACGAATACCGCAGCATACTGGAACGCTGCCGGGATGTGATACAAGGCTACGGAACGCAGCAGAAGGAGCTGGCAAAGCAGAGATTTCTGATGTGGGAAGGCATGGACGGCACGATCGGACGAAATAAGTCGGAAAGACGTTCCTTCTATGGGAAAACGGCTGCGGTGATCCTGCTTGCGCTTGCGGCGTGTTTTTTCGGTTACCGGCAGTATACGGTTTATATTGAAAGCGACGCCTATCGGTACCGTCAGTGCATGAAGGAAGCAAAGCGGGAGATGGCGGAGGGAAGCGGACATTATATGAGCGCCTATCGGCAGTACGAGGAGGCGCGCTCTTATGATCCTGAGTCGGCGGAAGCAAAGGAGGGGAGCTATCAGGCGCTCCTTGCGCTTGCGCGGGAAAACGCGTCGCTGATCGATCTTTATCCGGGCGGCTATTCCGGCACATGCTATGAGATGCTGCTCTCCGGCTACGACGTATCGCCGGAACTTTATAAGGAGGCTGCATCCGCGTATCTGGAGAGCGAACATTATATGGAGGCGCTTTCGGTATTAAGACGCGGCTTTCAGGACGCGGGCTATGAGGAGCTAGAGGCTGTTTATGAGAGCGTTGCGGAGCATCTGAAGGTAGTATCGCGCGTTACCTATGAAAACGGATACGCTGCGGAACGACTTCTGTTTGATGAAGCGGGAAACGAGACGGAGCGGATCCATTATAAGAAGGACGGAGAG
>JAGARW010000094.1 GCA_017621975.1 Lachnospiraceae bacterium
CAGGAGCAGTTGAAAATTGAACGTAAGGCTGTGAGCCGGGAACAACGGGAAACGGAAAAGCAGCGGCAGTTTGAACTGAAACAGCAGAAAAGGAAAGAGAAGCATAAAGGCAGGTGACGCCTGTCCGATTTTCTTCCCTGCCTTTGCTGTAATATAGACACAAAGAAAGTTACCGACAACCGGTATGGAACGACTAACATAACATGACGGAGAGCATGATGTCCATTAAACTGATTCAAAAGCATTTTGATTTTCATGAGAAAGAGATTGCGGCGGGGAAGTATAATCCATGGGAGCTGATACAGCCGCTTTGGTATACGGTAAGCATTTATGACGGTTTTGATGTATACGAGCGCGATTTGAAGCCGTTTTCAGACGCGCTGGAATGTATGCGCATGATAGGAGCCGAAAAATACGCGGATAATTTTCAGAAAGCGGTCGATATGTTTGGAGGCAGCGTTCCCTTTGACCGCGCTGACAGAATCGCCGCCCTTGACAAATTATGTGAAAACGAAGAATTTGACAATTTCCATCAAATCGACAAGTTTTATTATGGCGAGGAGTGCATCAATCAGCTTATGGATGATTATGTGAAGCGGCATGCCTCTGAGTTTGTTGTGAAAGGCGATTATCCGTACGCCGAATTTTAATCTTTCGTCGATGGATCCCATACTTCGATTGCCGTATAGGTATGGCTGTAACGGTATCCCAATTTCTCCGCCAGCGCAAGGGAACCTTTGTTATGCGCGTCCCAGCTCGGATAGAGATTCCGTTTTAAGCATTCTAATATCAGCTTTGCGCCGCATACATAGGCGAGCCCTTTACGCCGGTATTCTTTTTTGGTATCGATGTCTATTTCGATGCCCTCCCGGTATCTGGAATAGGACGAAGCGCCGGAGACGAGGAGACCGTCCTTGCAGACGACCGCGCCTATTCCGAGTCTTCGGTAATTTTCATAGCTCGGAAACTGCGATACAAGATCGGCGCTCCATGCCTGCGCTTTGCACATATGATAAAGTTTTTCATCGATCATGGAGAGGGTGTATTGCTCCGGCAGAGAGGCGACCGCCTTTTCCAATTTTTCCCGATCGAAACTATGAGGTTCTTTTTTGAGCGCATAGCGGGAAATGATGTTTGCCTTTTCACCGTAATATTGCGCGATGATCGTTTTCCAGCGTTCATTTTGCGGCACAATGATCGAAAAGCCGTTTGAGAGCCGCTCCGGCTTGTAAGCCGCGAGCTCTGCGCTTGGTTTCCCTGCAAAAAAGATAAAATCGCCGATCGCAGCCATTGCCGCGGTCGGTTTGTTGAAATCGTCCGCATAGATTTTTCCCATGATTCTCTGCAGGCAGGAATAGATCATCGTCTCTTCCCATGCGCCGAATAGTGATGAAACGCTGTCCGGGTTTGTAATTTCGTAGATCATAAGCCGCCTCCTTGTGAAAATTCCGCGCCGCTCGATGAGGAATGGGAGCCGCATTTACCAATCAGCTTTTTGATACGGTTAATTTTACCGGAATATTTTACGCTTTGCAAATGTTACGGAATGTCTTCCGGTATGAACGCGGCGGGCACGG
>JAGARW010000095.1 GCA_017621975.1 Lachnospiraceae bacterium
CTGTTGGAGCGTGCAAAAGACTGCAAAGGACTGACGCACAGGGAGGCGGCCGTTCTTTTGGAATGCGATATTCCGGAAGCGAACGAGGCGATGAAAAATCTGGCGATGGAGATCAAGCAGAAGCTGTACGGCAACCGCATCGTTATGTTTGCGCCGCTTTATTTGTCCAACTATTGCGTCAACGGCTGCACGTATTGCCCGTACCACCATCACAACAAGCACATCCGAAGGAAAAAGCTGACGCAGGAGGAAATCAGAGAGGAAGTCATTGCCCTTCAGGATATGGGACATAAGCGTCTTGCGATCGAATCGGGGGAAGACCCGGTCAACAATCCGATCGAATATATTTTGGAGAGCATTCGGACGATTTACAGCATTCAGCATAAAAACGGCGCGATCCGCCGCGTCAACGTCAACATTGCGGCGACGACGATTGAAAATTACCGCAAGCTCAAGGAGGCGGGCATCGGCACTTATATTCTCTTTCAAGAGACTTATAACAAAAAAGATTACGAGCTGCTGCATCCGACCGGACCGAAGCATGATTATGCGTATCATACGGAGGCGATGGACCGCGCGATGGACGGCGGCATTGACGACGTCGGCATCGGAGTCCTGTTTGGACTGGAAATGTACCGCTATGATTTCGTAGGGCTTTTGATGCATGCGGAGCATCTGGAGGCGTATAAAGGAGTAGGACCGCATACGATCAGTGTGCCGCGTGTATGCCCCGCAGACGATATTGATAAAAACGATTTCAGCAATTCGATTTCCGACGATATTTTCGAAAAGATCGTAGCCGTCATCCGTATTGCGGTTCCGTATACGGGAATGATCATTTCAACAAGGGAATCGCAGGCTTCCAGAGAACGGGTACTGCGGCTCGGTATTTCCCAGATCAGCGGCGGTTCCCGGACAAGCGTCGGCGGATATGTGGAAGAAGAAAAGATCGAAGAGAATTCCGCGCAGTTTGACGTCAGCGACAGACGCACGCTTGATGAGGTCGTTGACTGGCTGATCGGACTTGGCTATGTGCCGAGCTTTTGCACGGCGTGCTATCGGGAAGGCAGAACCGGCGACCGCTTCATGAAGCTGATCAAATCCGGTCAGATTTCTAACTGCTGCCATCCGAACGCTCTTATGACGCTGAAGGAATATCTGGTCGATTATGCGTCGGACGAAACGAGAGAGCGCGGGGAAGCCTTGATTCAGAAAGAACTTCAAAATATACCGAATCCGGTCGTCAGACAAAAAGCGGCGGAATATATTGCGGAGATCATAAACGGAAAGCGCGATTTCAGATTTTAAGTGCACAAACACAGACAGCGACGGGAGGAAACGTTATGGCAGTTACATTACATGAGACGCCTTCGGCAAACAGAATTCATATCGGATTTTACGGAAAGCGCAACAGCGGAAAATCTTCGCTGCTCAATGCATTCGCAGGGCAGGAGGTGTCCATTGTGTCCCAGGAAGCCGGAACGACGACCGACCCTGTCAATAAGCCGATGGAGATTCACGGGCTTGGAGCCTGCGTTCTGATGGATACCGCGGGCTTTGACGACGTCGGAGAGCTTGGAGAAAGCAGGATCGGCAAGACAAAAAAGGCGGCGGAGCGGACGGACATTGCGCTCATTCTTTGCGGCGACGGCAGTCTGGATGAGGAGGAGGTCTGGTACAGGCGGTTTCGGGAAAGCCATACGCCTGTCATTTTTGTGATAAGTAAGGCGGATGTCAGGGAAAATATAGAGGGGCTGTCTGTCCTGATAAAAGAGCGTTTTGGGGAAGAGGCGGTTGTCGTCAGCGCAAAGGACGGCGGCGGACTGGAACAATTAAAAGAGCGGATGCTGCGGGCATTGCCGGAGGACTATGCGCAAAGGAGCATAACCGGCGATCTGGCAAAGGCGGGCGATACGGTGCTGCTCGTTATGCCGCAGGATATTCAGGCGCCGAAGGGCAGGCTGATTTTGCCGCAGGTACAGACGATACGCGAACTGCTTGATAAGAAATGCCTCGTTATGAGTGTGACGACAGACGGGCTTGACGACGCGCTTGCCGCACTGTCAAAGGCGCCGAAGCTGATCATTACGGATTCTCAGGTTTTTCGGACTGTGTATGAGAAAAAGCCACAGGAGAGTATACTGACGTCCTTTTCGGCGCTTTTTGCAGCACAGAAAGGAGATATTGAGTACTACCGTCAGAGTGCGGAAGCGATCGGCGCTTTAACGGAAAACTCCCGCGTGCTGGTCGCGGAATGCTGTACTCATGCGCCGCTTGCGGAAGACATCGGCAGGGTAAAGCTGCCGCGTATGCTCCGTCAGAAATACGGCGAGGGGATGGACATCGAGATCGTCAGCGGAACCGATTTTCCGGAAGATCTTAGCGGCTACGATCTGATCATTCAGTGCGGCGCCTGCATGTTTAACCGCAAGTATGTGTTTGCCAGAATCGGGCGCGCAAAGCGTCAGGGCATTCCGATGACAAACTACGGCGTGGCGATCGCTTATCTGACGGGGATACTCGATCAGATTTCTTATGTGAAATAACTGTGAAAAGCATTGCGCAGACCGGATGAAAGGATATATGATGGAAAGGAAGAACGAGTGGGAGGTAGGCGGCTTTCAGTTTGGCTCTGAGAAGGACGTAGAGCTTGCAAAGACCGAACAGGAGAAAATTGCCTATCTTGAAAAAAGAATACAGTACGATCACCCGGAAAGTGTTCTTTCCGTTTATAATAAGGCAGTCGAGAACAGAATTTTCCAGACGCCTGTCGGGTTTCAGTTTTTGCAGAGACTTCATGATTTTTTGTCCCAAAAGGGACTGGGGGAACAGGCAAAAAGCATTCCGCTGTATCAGGTTTATAGTTATGATCCGAAGGAAGAGGTCAGGACGCATACGGCAAAGCGCCGCGTTCAGCCGAGCCAGTACAGGGAACTGCGTTCCAAACTTAGAAAATCAGTGATTTTGAATCTGCTTTTGCTTCTGATGGTGGCGGCGATGTTTGCAATTACGCTTACGAGCGATCATCCGAATATTCTGAATTATGAGAAAGTTTTGACAAACCGGTATGCCGGATGGGAACAGGAACTGACAGAGCGGGAAAAAGCCGTCAGGGAAAGGGAGCGCGCTCTGCATATGGGAGATACGTCGGATATGCAGCCGGAGGACGGAGCCGTTCGTGAATAAAGAGGTAAGAGAGAATGGGACAGTTAAAGATATTGGTAGTTGACGACGAGAGCAGGATGCGTAAGCTGGTAAAAGATTTCCTGACAAAAAGCGGATATGCAGTGATTGAGGCGGCGGACGGCAGCGAAGCGCTTGATCTGTTTTTTGAGCAAAAGGACATCGCCCTCATACTGCTTGACGTGATGATGCCCAAAGTAGACGGATGGCAGGTCTGTAGGGAAATACGCGCCTATTCCAAAGTGCCGATTATTATGCTGACCGCGAAATCCGATGAGCGGGACGAACTGCTCGGCTTTGAACTCGGCGTAGACGAATATATTTCAAAGCCGTTCAGCCCCAAAATACTTGTGGCGCGTGTGGAGGCTATTTTACGCCGCACGGGACAGGGCGGTCAAGAGGAAATCCTTGAGGCGGACGGTATCGTTATGGATAAAAATGCGCACCGCGTGACGATCGACGGTAAAGACGTCGAACTCAGCTATAAGGAATTTGAACTGCTCGCTTATTTTATGGAAAATAAAGGCGCGGCTCTTTCACGTGAAAAGATACTGAACAACGTTTGGAACTATGATTATTTCGGCGATGCTCGCACGATCGATACCCATGTTAAAAAGCTCCGCAGTAAAATGGGAGAAAAAGGCGATCTGATCAAGACGATATGGGGCATGGGGTACAAATTTGAAGGATAGCGGCAGATTTTACGTTTCTTTTACTTGGTTATGGTGTCTTTCCCTTTTTTTATCATGCTAAGATGAAAAAAACAAATGAAGGGGAATACGGCATGGCAGAAAGGAAAAAATATCTTGCTTTAAAGTGGAAAATTACATTTACAGTGATTCCGGTGATCAGCGTCATTACAGTTGCCGTTTGTCTGGCATCTTATTTCTTTATGAAAGCGTCCGTTATCGACTGGGTTGCAGATTCCCAGAATGCGGTAGGCTTTGTTTCCGTAGACAGGGTCGTTGCAGCGCTGAATAGAACATGGCATATTCAAGCGATAAGCTTTGTAATTATGCTTATGCTGATTTCGATAATCAGCGTTTTGGCGATCGGCAGGCAGATGCGGGGGCTGGAAAAAACAAAGCAAAACATAGCCTTGATGATGAACGGCGACTTTACGGTACAAATTCCTTCTGGCGAGACGGTATGGGACAATGAAGTAACGCAGATCAATCAAAATTTGAACGCCTTTATCTCGCAGATGGACAAATTATTGCGGGAGATTGAGATCACAACAGAAAAACTTTCAGGGCACTCGGAGGAATTTTCTATACTGGCAGAAGAATTAAACGAGGATGCCGTTACGCAGAGCAGGTCGCTTCACGATCTGACCTCCGCTATGGGCGATATGACACAGTGCATACAGACATTGGCGGGAAATGCGACAAGTCTGGCTTCCATTGCGCAGATTACTTATGATTCCGGTACGGAGACAAATCAGAAAATACAGAATATGATAACGGTCTCAAAAAAGACAGGAGAAGATATTGACAGCGTCAATGATTCGATGCATCATCTGGAAGGCTCTATGGAGGAGCTGACGAGGTCTGTAGGCGACGTCAGTACGGCGGCAGAAAAGATTAATTCGATAACGGAGATCATCAAAGAGATCGCAAAGCAGACGAACCTTCTCTCTTTAAATGCGGCGATTGAAGCGGCGAGAGTAGGAGAGGGCGGAAGAGGATTTGCCGTCGTTGCATCGGAGATCAAAACGTTGGCGGATACATCCGCACAAAACGCCGTCGCTATCGAAGGACTGATCTCTAATATTTCGCTTTTGATTGAAAGGGCGGAGCAGTCCGCTCAAAGGAGCAGGAGCGAAATGAAAGAAAATTCAGGACTTTTACAAAATGCGTCCGATGCATTTCATTCGATCATGCAAGTCGCTGACGACGCGGGAAGGGTGTTGGACGAACTGACAGGGCAGATCACAAAGGTAAACGATATTGCCGTAGACATGGCGTCGATCACGCAGCAGCAGGCGGCGGGCAGTGAAGAGATATTTGCCATGACAGTCAGCGTGAATGAATTGGTAGAAAAAACAAAGAAGAAAAGCGATACGATTCGAAAGGGGACCGAGGCGCTCCATATCGCTTCTGCCGACCTGAATAAGGAGATGCAGTATTTTTCGATATAAATGCGATGGAAACAAGAAAACATTTTATTGCAGGAGAAACGGATGGATGATCGTTTTGCAAAACGGAAGCTTCTCTTACAGAGAAACGGAAGAAAACGGCAGATTGTGCCTGATAAGCTACGATGGAACGGAACCTTTTGCGGAGGTTCCGTCTGAGTTTTTAGGCGGCTGCGTGCGCGGCGTTGCCAAGAAGGCGTTTTGGGGAAATAAAACGCTTGTTTCTATTTTCCTCCCTGACACAATAGAAGAAATCGGAGATTGGGCGTTCGCAGACTGTCGTATGCTGGAGCGGATCAGACTCCCAGAAGGGGAGCTTTGCATTGGAAATCAGATGTTCCGAGGCTGTGGGCGGCTGCAAAAAATAACGATCGGAAACGGCAGTGAGGCGCTTGCAAGATTATCGGCGATGGCAGTTGTAGAACTGGAGGCGGAATATCTGCTTCGTCAGCAGGCTGGCAGCGGGATATGGTATCAGAATCTGGACGCCAGAATTATAGAAGCGCTGCGCGAATCAGAGGAAACGGTACAAAACAGGCTTGTATATTGCGCGGAAGAGGACATGCTGCAAAAGCAGGAGGAGGCTCTTTGTTTACAGAAGAAGCGGAAAGCCCGGATCGCATTTCTGCGTCTTTTATACGGGAAAGCGCCTTTGCAGGAAGAAAAAGACCTTTTGACACAATATCTTTTGTCGGAAACAAAAGGCTGCGGGACGGAAGCGGCTTGGAAAGTCGCAAAAGAAGGCGGAGGGGAACAGTTTCAATGCGTGGATAAGCTTTTAGAGATCGGCGCGCTGCACAAAGGAAATATCGGCGCTGCGTTGGCTGATCTCGGAAAAGAACAGATTGAACTGAAGGCATATTTGCTGAGGCAGTGGAAAGCGCCGCAGCGTCAGGAAACGCTGTGGGAAATGCTAAAGCTGTGAAGACAAGGCTTATTTGGCGCAGAACAACAACAGAGGACGGAAAGGCGTAGGGACAAACGTGAGACATTCTATTAAAAAGCAATTTGCGCTTGTATTTATCGGATTGATGGCGGTAACGATTCTTTGCGCGTGGTTTATCAACGCGACGTTTCTTGAAAGCTATTATATAAATAATAAGCAGGATGCGCTGATGAACGTATACGGCAAAGTCAATCAGGTGTTTGTCGACGGAGACGAAGACTCCGAAGAATTTGACATTGAACTTCAAAAGCTCTGCGGCAGATATAATGTCAGTATGCTGGTTCTCGATGCAAATTCCAACACACTGAAAGCGACGATGCATGATTCGGAAATGTTGAAACAGCAGCTTTGGAGAAATATTTTCTTCTCGGATAAGGAGTCCGGACTAGACAAGGTGCTGGAGCAGACGGACGATTATGTGATGCGCAGGACGGTGGACCCCCGTACGCATACGGAATTTATCGAGATGTGGGGTTTTTTGGAAAACGGCAGCCTTTTCCTGATGCGGACGCCGAAGGAGGGAATTCGGGAAAGCGTGAGCATCGCCAATCATTTTCTCGCTTATACGGGAATTGCCGCGGTGCTGCTTGGCAGTCTGGTAATCTGGTTCGTATCCAGAAAGATTACGGAGCCGATCATGGAGCTTGCGGGCATTTCCGAAAAGATGATCCATCTTGATTTTGAGACGAAATACAAAGGCAGTGAAGAAAATGAGATCGGCATTCTCGGAGAAAATATTAACAAGCTTTCGGAGGCGCTTGAAGAGACGATTTCCGAACTCAAAACCGCCAATAATGAACTTCAGAAGGATGTGGAAAAGAAAGAGCAGATCGACGAGATGCGCAAAGAGTTCCTTTCCAATGTGTCTCATGAACTGAAAACGCCGATCGCCCTGATACAAGGATATGCGGAAGGATTGAAAGAGGGCGTCAGCGACGACCCTGAAAGCCGTGAGTTTTATTGTGAAGTAATCATGGACGAGGCGGATAAGATGAACCGTATGGTGAAGAAGCTTCTTACGCTGAACCAGCTTGAATTCGGAAACGATATTGTGACAATGGAACGGTTTGACCTGATGGAGATGGTCACGACATTTATTCAGTCCGCAGATATTCTGACAAGGCAGAACGAGATTCAGGTAAAGATAGACGGAGAAAATCCATGCTTTGTATGGGCGGATGAATATAAAACAGAGGAAGTTGTCCGCAATTACTTCAGCAATGCCATGAATCATTGCAGCGGGGAGAAAATGATCCATATTAAAATAAAACGCAGGGAAGATAAAGTGCGTGTCAGCGTATTCAATACCGGACAGCCGATTCCGGGCGACTGCCTTCCGCATATATGGGAGAAATTTTATAAGGTGGACAAAGCGAGAACGAGGGAATACGGAGGCAGCGGCGTCGGACTTTCTATTGTAAAAGCGATCATGGAATCTATGAATGAGAAGTACGGCGTCATCAATTATGAGAACGGTGTAGAATTCTGGTTCGAACTTGCTGCAAATTAGCTTGTTCTGTAGAATAAATAATGATAGAATATAAGAAATATGTGAAATAAGAGGAGTACGGCATGAAAAAAAGCGTTGTTTTATGCAGTATGATAATGAGCGTCAGTCTGCTTCTGGGCGGCTGCGGCAATCCCTTCGATCATATGCCGAATCTGACGGAGGAAGAAAGCGCATTGATTGCAGAATATGCTGCGGGTATTTTGATAAAGCATGACAAAAACGGAGGAAGACTGGCGAGCGATGCGGAGATTGCCGCCGCCGATGAAAGAGAGGCGCTTCGTCAGGCAAATCTGGATGCATTGATGGAAACAAAGGAAAAAGCGGAAGAAGAAAAAGAACAGGAGAAGGATACCCAGAGCGCTTCGCCGGCGTCAGAAAAAACAGAAGAAAGCCTTCCCTTCACGGGAATTGCACAGTTCTGCGGCGCGGACGGTTTTCAGATCGATTATCAGGGCTATATGATCTGCGACTCCTATCCGGAGGAAGACAGCGCGGATATGGTGTTCGCTATGGACGCTACAGAAGGCAACAAGCTTTTGATTCTTCAGTTTATGGCGGAGAATACAACGTCCGAAGACAAGGAATTGGATATGTTAAGCAAAGACATACGGTTTAAAATATCGGTCAATGACGGTGAAATGAAGAATGCGCTGTCTACATTGCTTTTAGATGACCTTTCCTCTTATCGGGAAACGGTTCCCGCTCAAACGGGCGTTATGCTTGTCTTGGCGAGAGAGATAAGCGAACAAGAAGCGGCTGAGCTCGGCGCTATTTCCCTGTCGATGAAAAGTGCGTCTGGGAACGCGACAACTTTACTGGAGTAATGCATTAAAACGCAAAATCAGACAATCCCCGGTGTGCGAAAATGGCGTAAAACCGGGGATTTTTGATGTTTTAAAAAAGTGTATGAAAAATTTAAAAAATTTATGTAAAAAAGTGTTGACAACCCTGATTTATGATGATATACTTTGATTCGTTGCTGAGGAACACAAACAAAACGGCAACAAACAGAACCTTGACAAATAAACAGCAATGCAACCCTGAAGATTCACGAAAACAGATTTCCGAGCGCGAAAGCGCCGCGGATTTTTCAGGAGACTTACGGAAGCTTGCTTCCGGGAAGGCTCATGGAAAAGACCGGAAATGCGGAAGCATTTGGAAATCTTTGATTTCTAAATCTTCCTTCTTTCGTTTTCGAAGAAAAACTCAGAATTGGAAAATCTCTGTTTTTCTAATTCTTCCTTAATCCTCTTTCCGGAGAAAAAACTTAGCTTTCGGAAAATCTTCGATTTTCTGA
>JAGARW010000096.1 GCA_017621975.1 Lachnospiraceae bacterium
AACAAACGGAAGGTATCATCAATCTCTTTTTCCGTCAACCGCCCCATAAGCTCCCGCAATTCTTCCGGGGTATGATAACGGTTATTGATTTCCATCCCGATCTGAATTGCCTCCTGAAAAAGCGTATTTGCGTATGCGTCCTGCTCCGGGTTTTCTTCCGACGATTCCCCAAACCCTTTGATTACTTCCTCTACGGTCAAATTTGATTCGCCTCCCCTGCGCATAGATATGGATTTCATCATTCCGTCCACTTTTCCCATCATTTTACAGGCACATTTCATAAATCTTCTCTACATCTGCCGGGCGCAGTTCCATTGGCCCGGTAATCACACCGCCCATGCAGGCGTGTCCTGCCATTGCTTTAAAATGGGCAGTATCAATCTTCAGGTCGGACAGCTTTGACTGTAATCCTAATGTGCCAAAGCAGAAGTCAGAAACCGCTTCGATTGCCTTTCCTGCGCCATCCATCGGCTCCAAGCCTTCCGCAATGCCGAACACCTTTGTTCCAAGACGGTAAATCGCCGGTGCCGTATCTTCATTCAGGATATAGGTCAGCCAGCGGGGAGTCAGGATGGCAAGCCCGTGTCCGTGTGTAATATCGTAATAGGCAGACAGCTCATGCTCCATTGCATGGCAGGCACAGCCGTGAACCGTTCCGCCGTCCAGGATCATGTTCAGCGCCATAGAGGATGCCCACATCAGATTTGCCCTTGCCTCATAGTTTTCCGGCTCTTTCATGGCAACAGGCGCCCATTTTACCACAGTACGCATGACAGCCTCCTGCATTTCCAGAATCAGGTCAAAGGTGGCGTCACCCGCCAGATAATAGTTATCCAGTACATGATTGAAAATATCAAACGCGCCGCAGGCAGTCTGATAAGCCGGCAGGGAATAGCTGTACTCCGGGTTTTCAAACGCCGCTTTGGGAATCAGTGCGCTGCCGCCAAGACCGATCTTCTCATTGGTGTCCATATTGGAGATCACAGCCCACGCATCCATTTCCGAACCCGTTGCGGCATTTGTCAGGACAGCGATAACCGGAAGCGCCTTCGTCACCCAAACGCCGCCTGACACCAACGGCCACACATCGCCGTCCTCTGTAAGAGCGGCTGCGGCAATTCCCTTTGCGCAGTCAATGGTGGAGCCTCCGCCCGCCGCAAGAATTACATTGATATTCTCTTTCCGACAAATCGCCGCGCCCTTATTCACGGTAGAATGTCTCGGATTCGGCTCCACGCCGGACAGTTCAAAAAGTTCGATTCCGTTCTCTTTGGACAGGGATAATATCTGTTCATAAAGACCGTTTCTCTTAATGGAACCGCCGCCATATACCAGCAGAACCCTTTTTCCAAAGTTCAATAATTCCTCCGGGAGATGCTTCATTTGGTTTTTCCCAAAATATACCTTGTCTGGGTTGTGAAAAATAAAATCGTTCATAATCATTTCCTCCATTCATTTTTGCCTTTTAATGTGTAAATCAGATAGTCCAGACAGTCGATTTCTTTTTGATGAACATGAATCTGATCCAACAAATGTTTCCTTTGTTTGGAAAGCTGCTTAAAAAGCTCCGGCATCTCTCTTTCCTGTATCAATGCCATACAGCGCTCAGCCGTCTGCTGACTGCATCCGGCATCGATCAGATTTTGATAAATACTTCCGTGTATATCTTTTGCCTCTGCCATTCTCCTGCCTCCTTCCGCCTTTATTATAAAGTGTCAGTTTTTGAATATCAAATTCGTATAAAGAATTAGACCCCATACTTGAAAGGTATGTAGTTTCCCGCTATAATGATAGACAACAGCAGAAAGGGGGCTTTCATTTGGATATACGGATATTGCAATATTTTCTTACAGTTGCCAGAGAAGAAAGCATTACGAAAGCTGCCAAGCAGCTTCACATGACCCAGCCGCCGCTTTCAAGACAATTAAAAGATTTGGAAAATGAGCTGGGGAAACAGCTCCTTATACGGGGAAGTAAAAAGGTGACACTGACAGAAGACGGAATGCTTCTGCGTAAACGTGCTGAGGAATTGGTTGACCTTATGGAGAAAACAAAAGCAGAATTAACTTCTTCGGAGGAATACATCAACGGGGAGATTTACATTGGCTGCGGAGAGACTGAAGCCATTTCATTTCTGGCGCAGGCAGCGCAAAACTTACAAAAACAGCATCCTCTTATTCATTATCATATTTACAGCGGTGATGCGGAGAGAGTTACGGAACGTCTGGACAAAGGCTTAATTGATTTCGGACTTTTCGTCGGACCTGTTGATATAAACAAATATGATTATATGCGACTCCCAATGAAAGACACCTGGGGCGTTTTAATGCGCAGCGACAGCCCTCTGGCTGAAAAAAATGTAATCTGTGCGGAAGATTTATGGGATAAGCCTCTTATTATTTCCCATCAAGCCTCTGCAAACAGTGAAATGTTCACATGGCTAAGAGCCGATGTTTCAAAGCTCAACATCGTTGCCACCTATGACCTGATCTATAACGCCTCGCTGTTTGTAAAAAAGGGATTTGGATATGTGATCGGGCTGGATAAAATCATCAATACTGCCGGAGACAGCGGTCTTTGCTTTCGCCCTCTTTCCCCAACGCTTGAAGCCGGTCTTTGTATTGCGTGGAAAAAGTATCAGATTTTTTCAAGAGCTTCCAGCGCGTTTCTGCATCAATTACAAAATGAATTGGAAAAGATTTTATCTGCCTGATTTCAAAAAATACCGGGCAGTTCCTGCCGCCGTTCGGTCCAGTCGCGCATCCACTATCCGTCTCCCCATCCGTACAAGCCGAACAAAGCGATCGTTTTGCCGACCGCTTCCGACATCGCATAATGATCCGATACGATAGGATCATAATATCTTATTTCGCGCCGTTCCACGGTCCCCGCCTATAAAGAACGACGGAGATCACCGTCGCCACAGACCATCCGACCGGCCATGCGCACCAGATCCCGGTCGCGCCAAGCGCCGTTGCGGAAAGGACGAACGCCAGCACGACGCGCAGGATCAGATCGGTAAACGTCGTCGCCATAAACTGTTTCATCATACCCGCGCCCCGCAGAATACCGTCCGCGATCAGCTTTGCAGAAACAACAAAGTAGAACGGCGATAAAATTTTCAGATAGATAACGCCCGTCTGCATCGCGAGAGGCGTCGGCTCTTCCATAAAAAGCTTCAGCGCGACGGAGCCGCCGAAGAAATAGAGCAGAAACAGCGGCACGCTGAGCATCCAAACCATTTTGATGCCGACCGCAAATCCCTGCTTCACGCGGAGCGTCTTCCCCGCTCCAAGATTCTGCGCCGTATAATTGGAAATACCGTTCGCCAGCGTCGTAAAGGAAGTGATGACCAGATTGTTCAGCTTGACCGCCGCGGAATAGCCCGCCATGACAGGCGCTCCGAATCCGTTGATAATGCTTTGAATGATAATATTTCCGATCGAAATAAAGCTCTGCTGCAGGGTGCTTGGAACGGCGATCGCAACGATCTGATACAAAAGCTGTCTGTCAAATGCAGGCGCCTTCCCCTCTCCTTCGATTTGTTTCAGTCTGAGGAATACGACCGCCATCGCCAGAACGCAGCTCACGCCCTGACAGAGAAAGGTCGCCCATGCGACGCCCGCCACGCCCATCTCAAACGCCGTAACGAACCAGATATCGACGGCGATATTGGACAGGGAAGAGACCGCGAGGAAATAAAACGGCGTTTTGGAATCTCCGAGCGCCGAAAAAATACCGGTTGCAATATTATAAAAGAAAACGAACGGCAGTCCCCATGCATAAATATCCAGATAGAGCTTCGAATCGGCGAACACCTCATCCGGCGTGCGGATTAACTGAAGCAGGACGCCGGAGCCCAGAATTCCAACCAGCATCAGGACAAGACATACGGCGGCGCTGAAGATACAGGCCGTATACACCGCCGTCTTCATTTTCCGATAATCCTTTGCGCCGAACAGCTTTGATACGACGACGGAACAGCCCATATTGCATCCGAATGCAAACGCAATGAAAATCAGCGTGATCTCATAGCTGTTTCCGACCGCCGCCAGCGCGTTTTCCCCGATAAACTTTCCGGCTACCAGACTGTCCGCAATATTATAAAGCTGCTGAAAAATAATGCTTCCGAAGAGCGGCATACAAA
Organism: Lachnospiraceae bacterium; assembly: GCA_017621975.1. Lineage (GTDB taxonomy): Bacteria > Bacillota > Clostridia > Lachnospirales > Lachnospiraceae > VSOB01. Next base: position 4,148 of record JAGARW010000096.1, read on the forward strand.
ATTTCCACAACACCGTTTCCGGCTTTCCTACCGTCAGATCTTTATTCATGTTTCGGTTCCTCTCCCATCCGTTCGATCTTATCTTGTATTTTCACACCTGTTGTATTATAATCCGCTATAAGATATGTGTAAAATATCATTTTTGTAATTAAAATATATTATTTTGATATATTTAATCGCGGGGTTTTCTATGAATATCAGCTATGATTATTACCGGATTTTTTATTATGTGGCGAAATACAGGAGCTTTACGGGAGCCGCAAAAGCGCTTCTGAACAACCAGCCCAACATCACCCGTATGATGAAAAAGCTAGAAGAAGAATTAGGATGCACGCTTTTTGTCCGCCAAAGGCACGGCGTTACGCTGACGCCGGAGGGGGAACGGCTCTACGCTCATATTTCCGTCGCCTTCGAGCATATTGTATGCGGAGAGGAAGAGATCGCAAGAAGCAAAGGATTGCAATCGGGCGTCGTTACGGTCGCGGCAAGCGAGATCGCCCTGCACTGCGTGCTGCTTCCGGTTCTGAAGGATTTCCGAAATACATATCCCGGCATCAAAATCCATGTATTAAACCAGACGACGCCGCAGTCGATCGAGCTTTTAAAAAACGGACTGTCTGATTTTGCGATCGTCGCAGAGCCGTTTACCGTTCCGGTCGGATTTCGCTCCGATATTTTACGGAGCATTCAGGAAGTTCCCGTATGCAGCGCGGCAATTTTCCGTTCTGAGGATACTGTCCTTACCAAAAAACAGTTAGAAACATATCCTCTCGTCGGTTATGGGGAACAGACGAGTTCGTTTTCTTTTTATTCGGATGTTTTCAGCCGTATGGGATTGTCTTTTTCTCCTGATATCGAGGCGCAGGCGGCGAACCAGATACTGCCGATGGTAAAAAGCGATCTGGGCATCGGTTTTGTTCCTACCGATTTCCTGGAAAAAGAAATGATGAAAAATCTGATCGTTCTGGATATGAAACCGCCGATCCCTGCCAGAAACGTATGTATGATAAAAAGAAGCGGCGCATCTTTGAGCATTGCCGCTTCCGAATTGGAAAAACAGATTCTAAAAAATAGTGAGGTCTTTGCCATAATGTCAAGTGATGAATTCAAAAAAGAGCAAAAAAATAACCCCTCCCGGTAGAGGAAAGGGCTATTGAATAGCTTATTCTGTTATCTCCGGGATTTCCCCGACAAAGTTGTAAACGATCTTGACTTCCTGCACCTTTTGCCCATCCACCTTCCTGACCTCGCCGATCAGAATCTTACTGATGAGCCGGTGCAGCGCCGTCTCGTTCAGCTCCGTGATCGTAGCATACTGGCGGATCTCCGAAATAAACGTTCTCATATCGCTTTCCTGCTCATCGGAGTGGCGCATCATTTCGGTCAAGCTGCTCTATGGCTGCGCGAACAGCCGACACGGCAAGAGGCAGTTCCACGAGCGGTATCGAGCCATATCCCAGTAAAAACTGATTCACAGGGCAGCTGCTTTGATGATTCCAAAATGGAGATAATGAGTAAATCCTGAGTTTATTTTTTTCAAATTCTTCTGTCAATGCGGCATTTCCAAAACCATTTTGCAAAGTCATAATAAAATGCAAACCTGCGTCTGCGCCCGATAGAATAGCCCGATCCCAAAGATTTTCTTTAAAATAATTCAAAATATAGTCATGCTTTTTCTGGTAATGCGTCCGCATAGCATTGATATGCTTTTGATATTCTCCGCTGTGAAAAAACTGTGCCAGCGCATATTGAAGCAAAGAGGGGACGGAACAGTTTGCATGAGAAAAAATGGTATGGTAAATGCCAAGCAGCGGCCTCGGCAGAATAAGATATGCGATACGCAGATCCGGCGACAGTGATTTGGAAAAGGTTCCCATGTAGATTGTCCGCTCATTACCGTCAATGGATTGCAGGGAAGGAATCGGCAGACTGTGATAACGAAGCTCACTATCGTAGTCATCTTCCAAAATATAGCTGTCACTTTTCGCTGCCCATTGAAGCAATTCCAGCCGTTTAGCGATTGGCAGCACGCTTCCCATTGGAAACTGATGAGAAGGAGTAATGTACAGCAGCGCGTGGGAAAGGCGCTCTGCTTTTGCAACAGAAATACCATCCTGCTCCAGCGGAACCGAAACAGGGGAAAATCCGTACTGCTGCATGACAATGCGGGTGCCGTTATAACCGGGTTCTTCCATCGCAAATTTCCAGTTTTCGCCGGAGAAAAGTCTTGCAAGCACGGAAAGGGAATGTTGGTGCCCGCCGGTTAAAATGATCTGGTCTGCAAGGCAGCGAACTCCGCGGGAAACATGCAGGTAGCCTGCCAGTTCATGGCGCAATGCCGGCAGCCCTTCCGGTTCGCTGTAAGCAACTGTTTTTTGCGCCGCCATCCAGTCACAGGCATCCAGCAGGCATCGCCGCCAGGCCTTGGATTGGTAACAGTTGTAATCCAGATTTCCATAATAAAAATCATAGAGCATCTCTCCCTTTTCAGCTTTCGGAAAGAGTGGCTCTTTCGGTTGCGTCCGGCAATACGAACATGGGAAAAGGCTTAAATCCTCTACATAGTACCCCGAACCGACTGTCCCACGGATATATCCTTCTATCTCTAATTGCTGATAAGCCTGTATGACCGTATTACGGCTGAGGTGATATTCGGCAGCCAGTTCACGGGTGGGCGGCAGCTTGCTTCCCTTTGGAAACAATCCTTCTGTGATCTGCTGACGAAGCTGTTCGTAAAGCTGCTGGTACAGCGGAGATTTCGATTCTCTTTCAAAGTAGAACATCATACCGCTCCCCTCTAAATTGGTTCTAATATAAAATCGGAAATTGGAACTTTATCAGGAACCAATCCACTGCTATAATACAGGAAACAGGATCAAATTGCAAGAAGGGAGCTCACAATGTTTACGCAGGAGCAAATGAAACAGTATTTACAGCGGATAGACTACCACGGTCCGCTTGAACCGGAGGCCCGCATTCTCTCCGCGTTGCAATGGGCGCACCTGACTCATATCCCTTATGAAAACTTAAACATTCTGGCAGGGATACCGCTGTCGCTGAAACCGCAGGATTTATTTAAGAAGATCATGATTGACCGTCAGGGCGGATATTGCTTTGAATTGCAGGGATTGTTCAAGGAGCTGCTGGAAGCGCTCGGCTTTTTTGTTACACAGTATGCCGCAAGATTTCTGGACGAGGGCGCAGCAATTCAAATGCGGCGGCATCACGTGCTGGTGGTTACGATTGGCAGCCAGCGTTATCTTGTTGATGTGGGTGTGAGGAATGAAGCGCCGCGCAAGGCACTGCATCTGACCTGCGGTGAGGCACAATCGGATGGCATCTGTCAGTACCGCTTTGACAAGGATTCCTTTTTTGGTTGGGTGCTGCTGCAAAAAGAGCAGGGAAAGGACTGGAAGCCGATGTACGGCTTTACGGAAGAAGTCCAGATCGATGATGATTATGTCATGCCATCCTTTTACTGCGAAAAGCACCCGGATTCCGGCTTCAATAAATACATGAAGATTTCCATTTTCAAGGGTGCAAGCAATTTCACTATTGTTGACGGCGTATTCAAGGAGTATCGCAGCGGCAGAGTGCAGCTTCAAAAGCGTCTGACTGGGCCTGATGAACTTCGTGAGGTATTGAAGCAATACTTTGGACTGGAAAATCCGCCATGTCTGCCGCCGCGCTGAAAGGAGAAATACAAATGCAGTACAGAATGAAAACACATCAGCTTCCGCAAAGCGAAGTCCACGCCCTGCTGGGCAGAGGTCTGACGGGAACGCTTTCTACGGTTGATCCGGACGGCGCACCATACAGCGTCCCTGTCCATTTCGTGTTTTTGGACGGAGCGATCTATTTTCATGGCCTGCCCGCCGGCCAGAAGCTTGCTAATCTGAAAACCGATCCACGCGTATGTTTCACCGTGTACGAAATGCGGGGGCTTTTGCTTGACCCTAATGAAAAGCCCTGTGATACCAATACGGTCTATGTCAGTGTGGTGATACAGGGTACGGCAAAGCTGCTTGACAGGCAGGAGGAAAGACAGAGAGTGTTATCCGCACTCGTTACGAAATACACACCGCAGCTTGCAGGGCGGGAACTGCCGTCAAACATGGTAAAGGGTACGGCGGTCGTACAGATTGCCATTGAAAAAATGACAGGGAAATATTATCAATAACAAGGAGAGCAGAAAAGATGAGAAGAAAAGACAGAGAAGTGACAGACCTTGATCAGATTTTTGACATTGTATCGAAGTGCAGTGTCGCCCATGTTGGGATGGTAGATCATGGCGAACCTTATGTGGTGGCGCTGAATTTCGGATATGAGCGAAAGGGCAACAGCCTGATCCTCTATTTTCACAGCGCCTATGAAGGACGGAAAATGGACATTCTGAAAGAGAACCCGTCCGTCTATGTGCAGATGCACTGTGTGGATGAATTTATCAGCGGAAGCCATGAAAATCCCTGTGCGTTTTGTTGGAGATTTGACAGCGTAATGGGCGCCGGTACGGTTCAGTTTCTGGAAACGCCGGAGGACAAGGCCCATGCACTGAACTGTATGATCCGGCATCTCGGCAAAACAGAGGATTCCTTTCAATTTCCTGCCGAAAGCTTAAAGCGTACCTGCGTTTACCGTGTTTGCATTGATCATCCAACGGGGAAGCATCATGAATGATCTTAATTGGACGGGGCTTATGATAGGAACCGCAACATTTATTTTGATTGGTATTTTCCATGTTGTCGTTATTAAGACTGAATATTATTTTGGAAAAAACATCTGACCAGCTTTCGCGTTTGTCGGCGCAGCGATGCTTTCATGCTCGGTTCTGCCGGAAAACGCACAGATAAAGATATAGCAAGGCTGCGCGAATAAAGTAAAATGGCCCTCCCCGGAATAGGGAGGGCCGCACTGTTTTATCCTGCAATCTCCGGGATTTCCCCGACAAAGTTATAAACGATCTTGACCTCCTGCACTTTCTGCCATCCACCTTTCTGACCTCACCGATCAGAATCTTACTGATAAGCCGGTGCAAAGCCGTCTCGTCCAGCTTCGTGATCGTGGCATACTGGCGAATCTCCGAGATGAACGTCCTCACATCGCTTTCCTGCTCTTGCTCATGGCGGATCCGTTACTGCTCTCTGCCATGAGCAAGAGCAGATTTCATTTTTCTTCTAATGATGCAATAACAGATCACATGCGCCGCAAACGTCAGGATCCAGCTGACCGGATAGGTCAGATACAGCGACGTCGCGGTATGAAACCGCTCCATGCGGAAAAAGGTAAAGATCCAGAACAGCCTCAGCCCGCATGCACCAATGAGCGAAACAAACATCGGTACGATCGAATAGCCAAGTCCGCGCAGCGAACCGACGATCGTGTCCATCATGCCGCACAGCGCATACGTCCGGCAGATCACGCGGATCCGTTTCATGCCCGCTTCCATGACAAGTTCGCTCGCCGTATACATTGACAAAAGCTCCCTGCCCCAGAATACGGCGGCATTTCCGAGCAGCAGTCCTACCGTCACAGCGCAAAACTCCGCCGTATATAATATCTTATTGATACGCTCGTATTTCGCAGCTCCGACATTCTGGCTCGTAAAAGAAAGCGACGCCTGATAAAAAGCGTTCATTGCCATATAAACAAAGCCTTCGATATTGGCGGCCGCCGAATTGCCCGCAACTGTGACTGCTCCGAACGAGTTGACCGACGTCTGAATGATTACATTGGATACGGAAAAGATAATGCCCTGAAAGCTTGCAGGCAGTCCGATTTTAAGAATTCTGACAAATTTTTCCGAATGAATCCGCAGACTGCGCAGCTCCAGCCGGATGCTTCCCTCCTCCCGCATCATGCAGCGCACAATCAAAGCGGCGGAAATACATTGTGAAATCACCGTTGCGATAGCAACGCCCGCCACATCCATCTGAAACCGGATCACAAAAACCAGATTGAGAACGACATTGACAACGCCTGCCGCCGAAAGATAATACAGCGGACGTCTCGTATCGCCTACCGCCCGCAAAATAGCGCTTCCGAAGTTATAGACCATCGTCGCCGTCATACCGAGGAAATAAATACGCAGATACTGCGTCGCCAGCCCCAGCACGTCTCCCGGCGTCTGCATCCAGATCAGGATCCGCCGCGCCCCGATACAGCCGACCAGCGTCAGAAAGATACCGCTGCAGACGCTGAGCAGCATCGCGGTATGGATCGTTTCTTTTAAATCCTTATCCTGCTTTGCGCCGTAGTAATGCGCGGCAAGCACGTTCGCTCCGATCGAAAGACCGATAAAAAAATTGGTCAGCAGATTGATCAGCGCCGTATTGGAGCCGACCGCCGCGAGAGAATTGTCTCCGGCGAATCTGCCGACTACAATAATATCCGCAGCGTTGAACAAAAGCTGTAAAATACTGGAACACATAAGCGGCAGGGCAAATACCAGCATTTTGCTGAGAATCGCCCCGCTGCACATATCGATTTCATATTTTTTGCCGTTTTTTCCCTGTGACATTTGAAAGAAACTCCTTTGTACGCTTCGGAACGTGTCATCGCAGGGAATCGCCGTTATATGTCTTTTATTTTCCCTGCTTTTTTGTTCCTTCCTTTATAATAGGACTGATCTTCTTATAAATCAATATCGTAATCAACGATACGAGCCCGCCTTTTAACAAATTAAGAGGCGCTACCGCAAGCGCGACAAGAGACGTAACGCTATGGATCGCCGGATTGATCTCCGTTCCCATAGCGACGATCCCCTCAAGCGGCATGCCGTACATCTGCGCAAATTTCGGCAGCAGATATACCGCGTTAAACGCCGTCCCGAATACCGTCATGCAAAGCGTCCCGGCGATCACTCCCGCAATCGCATTCTTTCTCGTCTTGTGAAACAGATAGAAGGCGGAAGCAGGCAGCAGATAGCTGCATCCGACTGCAAAATTGGCGAGCTCGCCGACAAATGCGGTAGACGTCGGCTTAAACAGCACCTTCAACACGATCTTGCAGAATTCGATCAGCACTCCGGCGACCGGACCGAACGCAAACGTACCGATCAGCGCGGGCAGCTCGCTGAAATCCAAACCGTAAAAGGGCGGCGCGAACGGCACTGGAAATTCAAATACCATAAGCACCGCGGCGATCGCCGCAAACATTCCGCATACCGCCACCTTGCGCGTCGTCAGAATCCGTTCCGTACTTCCTTCTTTTTTCTTCGCCGCTTTCTCCATCAGATAGGCGACCAGCACAAGCGCCGCTACGATCGCGATAAACTCCGCCACGAACGCCGCGTTGTCGGTAATCGTCTGTAATAATGTCTTTTTTTCCATCATCCTCTGTCCTTTCCTATAACAATCGGGCGGGAAATACTTTCCTGCCCGCGTGCGCCCCGTCGCCGCCCTTGCGGCATAATGCAAATGCGCGGGCTGCGCATAATAAAAACCCCGAATGATGCAATTCATCCGGGGTCATATCATACAAACATAAGCATACGAAATATGCCGTTGTTTCTTCTCTCATCCAGACTTTACTGTCGGTTTTGGAATTACGCCAAATCAGCCGTATCGCTACGGGTTGCGGACTTTACCGCCGGTAGGGAATCGCACCCAACCTCGAAGAATTTCATATTCTATGTTTTTATTTTCTTTCTTTACTATACGCCCTCCTCTATCCTTTGTCAATGCCGCCGCATCGTTTCATCCATACTCCCGCAGCGACCGGCTTAATCCGCCTTAATCTTCATCGTCAGCGAAATGCGCTTCTTCGCCGTGTCGACCGAAAGCACCTGTACCTCGACAATATCGCCTACGCTGACCGCCTCAAGCGGATGCTTGATAAACCGGTCTGTAATCTGCGAGATATGTACGAGCCCGTCCTGATGCACGCCGATGTCGACAAAAACACCGAAATCGATCACGTTGCGGACGGTTCCCTTTAAGATCATGCCGGGTTTTAAGTCCTTCATATCAAGCACGTCGCTGCGCAGAATCGGTCTTGGCATATCGTCGCGCGGATCGCGCGCCGGTTTTTCCAATTCTTTCAGAATATCGCCCAGCGTCAGTTCTCCGATCCCAAGCTCCTGCGCCAGCTTCTTTTTATCCCTAACGCGCTTTTCCAAATTACTGGTGCCGGCGTCCGACGTCCGCTGCGCCGCCTGCGAAGCCTTCCTGCCGGATACCGCCCCGTCTTCCTGATCCGGCGTAAGCGTCATGCCGCTCATCGCCGCCGCCAGCGCTTTCCCCATTGCCGTATTCGTATTGCGGATGACGATCCGGCTTTGTCTGCCCGCAGATCTTTTGGATCCCGCTGCGGACTGCTGCCCTGCGCCGGACGCCGTCTTCCAGCCGCTCTTTTCCGCCGCCGCTTTTTTCTGCGCGGCTTTTACGTCTTCCATCGTCATTCCCAGCTTATCGAGCAGCTTTTCCGCCGCTTCGTACGACTCCGGGTGGACGCTTGTCGCGTCAAGCGGATTGTCGCCGTCCGTAATACGCATAAATCCGGCGCACTGTTCATATGCCTTCGGTCCGAGCTTCGCAACCTTCAGGAGCTGGCGGCGGTTCGTAAAGCGTCCGTTGCTCTCCCGGTAATCCACAATATTTTTTGCGATCGTCTTTGAAATTCCGGAAATATAAGATAAAAGCGGCGCGGAAGCCGTATTCAGATCGACTCCGACACGGTTTACGCAGTCCTCTACGACGCCGCCAAGCGCCTCGCCGAGCTTTTTCTGGTTCATATCGTGCTGATACTGACCGACGCCGATCGACTTCGGATCGATCTTGACGAGCTCCGCCAAAGGATCTTGTAACCTTCTCGCGATCGAAGCCGCGCTTCTCTGCCCAACGTCGAAATTCGGGAATTCCTCCGTTGCGAGCTTGCTTGCAGAATAAACCGAAGCGCCCGCCTCATTGACGATCACATACTGGACCGGTCTGTCGAGTTCTTTGATCAGATCGACGATCACCTGCTCCGACTCGCGGGACGCGGTTCCGTTTCCTACTGAAATCAAATCCACCTGATATTTCTGAATGAGCTTTTTCAGCTCAGCCTTAGCTTCCTCCACCTTATTCTGCGGTGCCGTCGGAAAGATCACCTTCGTATCGAGCACCTTGCCCGTCGCATCCACAACGGCAAGCTTGCAGCCCGTGCGGAACGCCGGGTCCCATCCGAGCACGGTCTTGCCGGCAATCGGCGGCTGCAAAAGAAGCTGCTCCAGATTTTTGCGGAATACGCCGATCGCTCCGTCCTCCGCCTTTTCGGTCAACTCGCTGCGAAGGTCGCGCTCGATCGCGGGTGCGATCAGACGGTCATAGCTGTCGCGGATCACTTCCTGCAGAATGGGCGTCGTATATTCGTTTTCTTTTGTAATGACCTGCTTTTCCAAATAACGCAGTATTCTCTCCTGAGGCGCTTCGATCCTGACTGTCAGAAATTTTTCATTCTCCCCGCGGTTCAACGCCAGAATACGATGTCCTGCCGCTTTGCCGACCGGTTCGGAATAATTGTAATACATTTCATAGACGCTCTCCGCCTTTTCATCCTTTGCCGCGCTCGTCAGCATGCCTTCCTCAAAGGTTGCCTTACGGATATAAGCGCGATGCTGCGCCTCATCGGAAATATTCTCCGCAATGATGTCCATTGCGCCCTGAAGCGCTTCCTTTGGGGTCCCAACTTCCTTTTCTTCATTGATATAAGCCTCCGCCGCCGTAAGCGCAGACACAGTCAACTCCTGTAAAAGAAGCAGCTCCGCCAGAGGCGCAAGACCCTTCTCTTTTGCCACGCTCGCCCTCGTCTTGCGTTTCGGACGGTAAGGACGGTAAAGATCGTCTACCGCCACAAGCGTCTCTGCCGCCAGTATCTTTTCTTTTAATTCTTCCGTCAGCTTCCCCTGCTCTTCGATGCTGCCGAGCACCTGTGTCTTTTTATCCTCCAGTCCGCGCAGATAAAGCAGACGCTCATGAAGATTGCGCAATATTTCATCGTTCAGCGCTCCGGTCGCTTCTTTGCGGTATCTGGAAATAAACGGAATCGTGTTTCCTTCATCGATTAAGGAAACCGCCGCTTCCACCTGCCATTTTTCTACCTTTAATTCTTCTTTCAGTTTTAAAACAATGTCCATATAAATCCTCATTTCCGCGCAAAAACTATCGTTTATCGTTATTTCACACGGTTTCTCTCCTCTGTAAATTACGCTTTATTATAACACGACTTCCTTTATTTCACAACGAACAGTATCTACAGAAAGTTTCCACGGATACTTTCTGAAGAAAATTTCCTTGTGATCGTTGCATGAATTATTTGTAATCCCGCTTCAAAAGTGTTACTATTACGATATAATGAACGTTAGGGAATGAAAACATAACGTTACGCCTATTTCCCGGTTTTCACCGGAACGGTAAAGGAGTTTTTGCATGGACTTTCAAAAGAGAGAAAACAGCATGTCGACCGCGGCGCTGACAATAGCGGTTATAGGATGCCTTGCTATTTTTATTCTGCCGGTTTACCTGCCGACGATTTTTGCAGGCATCAGCATTGTGCTTGCGCTTCTTTCGAAAGGCAGTAGCCCTTACTTTTCCCAGAGAGCATTGACGGGCATGATTGTCTCAATATGCAGCCTCATTTTAAATATTCTTATCTTTATTTTATGTATTTGTCTTGTTTTCACTGTTCCGGAATTTCATGAGCAGTTTGATAAGACATATGAACAGATTTACGGAGAATCTTTTGACGACGCCTTAAACGGTATTATGGAAGACAGGTGAAATTATGACAATCAACGGAATCGATAAAAATGCGGCATTTGATTACTTTTCCAGTCCAATCGGCGAACAGGAAAAGAGCGCGAACGTCAATCCGGGCGAATCGGATGTGAAGGCTCCCGGCAGGAAATCTTCTCCTGCGGAGTGCGAAACCTGCAAAAACCGCAAATATCAGGACGGCTCCAACGAAATGGTTTCCTTCAAATCCGCTTCCCATATTTCGCCGGAAGCGTCTGCCAGCCGCGTCAGAGCGCATGAACAGGAGCACGTCGTCAACGCTTATAACAAAGCGTCGATGAAAAACGGCAAGGTCGTCTCGGCAGCCGTTTCTCTTCATACTTCCATCTGCCCGGAATGCGGCCGCACCTATGTGTCAGGCGGGGAAACCAATACGCAGATCAAATATTATAATGAAGAAAATCCCTACCAGAAGGGGAAAAAGACGGCGGAAGCTGCCGTCTACGCCGGTATGAATATCGACGCTGCCGTATAAGTCTTTCGCAGGCTTATACGGCATACTAATATAAACGCCATAACGATCGTTTTTGCGCAAAATGAGTACTAGAATGGAGCGTTTCTTTCTATGAATACGAAATTATCTTCCGCACAATTAAAAGCAATTTCCAAAGGACAGTTACTCGGCAGATACGGCTCTGCAATTTCCGCGGAGCTTGCCGCAGGCGCAATTTTATTTGCCGCTTCGCTGCTCTGTTCTTCCCTGACAGACCAGTCGACTGCCGCGGGGCTTATTGTTTCTTACCTGATTATGTTGATTCTCGATCTGCTCGGCGGAATCT
>JAGARW010000097.1 GCA_017621975.1 Lachnospiraceae bacterium
CAGTTAAACTGGCAATTTCCTTTTTTACTGCTTCTTTAGGTTTGCTTTCGCTTTTTCTGAATTTTCTCTCTTCCCGTAAACTTCGAAGCTTCCGCTTCTCAGTCACGGACGATTTCCAAATGCTTCCGCATTTCCGGTCTTTTCCATGAGCCTTCCCGGAAGCAAGCTTCCGTAAGTCTCCTGAAAAATCCCGCGGCGCTTTCGCGCTCGGAAATCTGTTTTCGTGAATCTTCAGGGTTGCATTGCTGTTTATTTGTCAAGGTTCTGTTTGTCGGTCTCTTCAGACGCAACTCCGTTATCATAGCACGGGTTTTATCTTTCGTCAAGACCTTTTTTCACTTTTTTCTTCTTTTTTTCTGAAGACCACCGCTCGCTTTCCGCGGTGGAACTCTATAATAACACTATCATCCTAAAATTGTCAACAGTTTTTTATATTTTTTATTTTATAAATAGCAGCCCGCTTATTTCCATTCTATACCGCTCAATTCTGAAAGATTGGAAATGACAGGAGCCGTATCTGATAGGATGTCCGATAAGTAATTATTCTGAAATAAATACGTCAAAAATAAATTTTCTTTGATGTCTGCCAGAATATAACTGCTGATTCCGCCAAATTCAAACGCTACTATAATAAGAAACAACGCCCATATGAGAAGAACTGCCTCTACGACACCGACTCCAAAGCCAAGCAGCTTATTGACCCCTCTGATAACAGGAATGATCGAAATAATCTTTAAAGAAGATAAAATGAAATCTACCACCTTATACACCAAAACCGCTATCGTCAGGCATACGATCCCCAATATTGTGCGCAGCGTTTCATGATCCATGTATCCTTTTACCGCTACGACAAACATCCCGATTACGATCAGCGCAATCACAAGCGCAATCACTGTATTTACTTCCTCTATCATACCGCGTTTATAGCCTTTGACTCCGCCTCCGATCAAAAGCAGCAAAACAACAAAAAAAACGATATTCATAAGTCTCTCCACTATTTTAGTTGTATCGTGTCAATCGAGTCAGGCGTTACAAGGATATATTTGTAAGCTGCCGTTTCCGGAATCAATGTCAATACCTGTTTATCAAATGTTCCGTTAAAATTATCCGTCCCGCCGATCGTATGTACAAGGCACTCCTGTTCGTTATAAGCGATCATTTTGTCCTTATGAAACAAAATATCGCTAAACTGCATACTAAGCATTACTGTATCAACCAGTTTTCCGCTCTCATTATAAATATCCGCTTTGTAAAGCGCATTTCCTGTTACGTCATTATAAACAAGCGCCACGTAACCGCCGCCATAATATGCGCCTTCCATCTGCGCGTCAAGAAGAATATCAGCTATACTGACAGGCTTCTGCTCTCCTTCAAAGAAAACAAGTCTATTGTCCGCAACGGCGACCGCTTTTCCGTTACTCAAAAAGCGCAGGAAGGGCACTATCGTATCTGCATAGTCATAGCTGCTGACAAAATTATCGATCTCATTTTGTCCCACCGGTCCGAAATTATAAAATGCCACGCTTGTGCGCATCGTTCCATTGTCCATATAAAGGTAAGATACGCCCACCAAATATCCGTTGTCGGAAATCGTCACGCAGATAGGATAACCGCTGTCCTTCATTGTTGTTTTGAAATACGCCAACGTATTTCCCGATGCGTCAAACAAATAAATCCATGTAATATCGCCGGTATCATCCAATACGGCTGCTACAATCCCATTGGCTGAAACGGAAAAGCTTCGGATCGGCATCTTGGTATCGATTTCTCCTAGCGTCTTCTCCGTATTCATCACATAGATCGTACTTCCGTTATAATCGCCGACCGCCACAACATTCTGGCAGATACTGAGCATCGGAGACTGCATCTCAAACGTCTGGTTCCAAAGCGCTTCCCCTTTTTGATTGATGCAGCTCGCCCCGTCGCTGCTGTAAATGAGAATGTTTTCTCCAAGCGCCATTGTTGTCGAATCTGCCAGCGTCTCATGCTCTACGGTAGAAATCACCTGATATTCGCCGAATACTCTGTTTTTTGCCTGCACAATAATAACTGCCGCAGCCGCGGCGATCACCGCAATTACAAGCGCCGCACGATAAAAAATCAGCAGTCTGTGCCGGAATATCTTTTTCCCGAAGCTGTCTTCCTGCTTTTTTTCTTTTTTCTTAATGTAAGCTCTTATATTTGTCATAATCGTTCTATTCCGAAGCGTTATAAGGTTCTGTTTTCATGCTCCTGTTGCACAGTATATCACATTTCATTCCTCCGGTAAATTTTTTTGTTCTTCCATGCTGCTCTCCAAATAGGTCACAGTCTCTTCAAGCTGCTGCATCTTATCGTACTGGTTCAGCGTCGTCACCGCAATAATGCAGCAAATGATAAGAATGCATAAACTTATCATATTCAGTATCTGCACTGCAAGAATGGGCGGAACTACCTTCTTCAGCAAAACCGGAGCGCCATGTAGATTTTCTTTTTTCCTTTTGCTTTTTGTAAAATGGATTCCACTTTTCTGCCGCTGCAGCATATATTCTTCCATATATTCGTTTTTTTCAAAATAAATATAGTAACCGCCAAGTCCCTTAAAATTCTGTTCTTTCATGTCGCGCAGCACGGTCAGCGGTTCCGCTCCCGCCGCATCCATATAATACCAGCCGATCGCTTTTAAGCATGAAAAATACTGACTGCCGATCGTACGGAAATAATATTCATCCATTTTGCTTAAACGATCTTCCACAGCTCTGTGCGCGGCAGCTCCTTTTAAAAAATAATATCTGATTCCGTCCTGTTCATACCCGTCCCCATAAAATACGATGATCTGCGGTTCTTTTTCTTTTTTCATAAGCTCCTGTAAAAACGAAAGCACATATTCCTCTATCATTACCTTTCTGTCGTGATCCGGCTGTCCGACCCGGCATATATTTCTTGGAATTTTTTCTTCCATAGTATCCCTCCATCCCCAATACTGCGCAAACTGTGCCTGTCATATATCCAAGACTCATTTCTTACGTAGACAGTATACCTTGTCCGCTTTGCATTTTTTATCGCATTTTGTCGAGTGGGACAGGTTTTTGAACGACAAAAGGCGCCGCCCATCCGGCGGCGCCTTCCAAAAGTATTTTCAAGCGTTACGCTTCAAACTGATAGATCGTTGTAGATGTATAATCCTTATCCGGTCCGTAAACGGAAGAAACAAAATTTTCCTGATTAACGGCATTCGGGAAATAATCGGTCTCCAAGCAAAAGCCGTCGCGCGCTCCGTATACGACGCCCTCTTTGCCCGTCGTCGGCTCGATGCAGTTGCCCGCGTAAAACTGGATTCCCGGCAGATCGGTATACACCTTCATCGTTCTGCCGCTTACCGGCTCGGAAGCTTTTGCAACAAGCTGCAGCTCTCCGTTGTAATCGTCGAGCGCAAAATTATGATCATAGCCGCTTACGAGCTTTAACTGTTCAAAATCCGCTTCGATCTCGTCGCCGATCCGTTTTTCTTTTGTAAAGTCAAGCGGCGTCCCCGCTACCGGCGCGATCTCGCCCGTCGGGATCGCTCCCTGCACGACGGGAGTATAGTTGCTTGCTTTCAGCCAGAGCACATGGTCTGTGATCTTTCCGCCGTCATGTCCCGCAAGATTGAAATATGCATGATTGGTCGGATTGATCACCGTTTTTTTGTCCGTCGACGCATGATAAGTAAGACGGAGTTCGTTTTCGTCCGTCAGCGTATAGGCAATGGAAAACGTTTTATTACCGGGAAAGCCCATCTCTCCGTCTCCGATCTTTACGCTGAATCTGACCGACTGATCTCCCGTCTCTTCCGCATCCCACACTCTCTTATGGCTGCCAAGGTCAAAATGGCTGTGCAGATTATTCGGTCCGTCATTGACGTCAAGCTGATAAGTCTCTCCGTCAATCGTAAATTTCGCATCGGCAATGCGGTTTGCATTCGGCGCGATCGTAGCGCCGAAAAAGCTGCCGTTTGTATAATAGTCTTCCAGCCTGTCATAGCCAAGCGTTACATCGGCAAGCTTACCGTTTTTGTCCGGCACAAATAAGCGCACCAAAATTGCGCCGTAGTCGATCACCTGCGCCTTCATGCCGTTTTTATTTGTAAGCGTGTAGAGAAAAACCTCTTTTCCCTCTTTCGTTGTGCCAAATAGTTCTTTTTTCATAGTATTCTCCATTCCGAAGCGCGCTTTTACGCACTCTCTCCATTCCTGTTTCCGTTACAGTTCCGTCCGTCCTTCCAACGCCCGCAGAAGCGTCACTTCATCTATATATTCCAAGTCGCCGCCGACCGGCACGCCGCTTGCGATTCTTGTGACCCGGATTCCTGTCGGTTTGATCAGCTTACTGATATACATTGCCGTCGTCTCGCCTTCCAGACTGGAATTGGTCGCAATAATGACTTCCTTGACGTCACCCTGTAATCTTGTCATCAATTCCTTTAACTTAATATCGTTCGGTCCGATTCCGAGCATCGGTGAAATCGCTCCGTGCAGCACATGATAAACGCCCTCATATTTTCCGGTTTTTTCATAGGCCGCCAGATCGCGGGCATTTTCCACCACCATGATCGTACTTGCATCCCTGCTGCCATTTCTGCAGACCGGGCAAAGCTCATTATCTGTCAGTGTATAACACTGCTTACAATATCTGACATTTTCACGCGCCTCAAGAACCGTCTTGGCGAAATGCTCTACACGCTCTTTCGGCAGATTGATCAGGTAAAACGCCAGCCGCTGCGCGGATTTGTTGCCAATGCCGGGAAGATTTGCCAATTCTTCAATTAACTGATTGATATATCCGCTGTATAATTCCATTAAAACGGTAAGCCTCCGCCCATACCGAGACCGCCTGTCATCTTACCCATAAGCTCAGCATTCGCTTCATCCGCCATACGCAGCGCCTCATTGGTTGCCGCCATAACAAGATCTTCCAGCATTTCCACATCGTCGGGATCTACTACTTCCTGCGACAGCTTTACCTTTGTCACTTCCTTTTTGCCGGTAACCGTAACTTCAACCGCGCCGCCTCCCGCTTTAGCAGTAAATTCTTTTGTTTCTAATTCTTTCTGCCCTTCTTCCATCTGCCGCTGCATTCTCTGCGCCTGCTTCATCAGATTCGCCATATTGCCCGGCATGCCGCCGCCAGGAAATCCTCCACGTTTTGCCATTTTTCCTCATTCCTTTTCAAATTTATAATTCTTCTTCGATCTCCATATGAATCACTGCTTCCAGATCCACATAGGTATCGTCAAAATTTCTATCTTCCTTGATCGTCTGAACCGACGCTTCCACCTCTTTGCCGATGCTGTCCGACAAAAGGCGGTTTAACTGTTCCATATGTTCCGGCTGCTTTAAGAAATAGTCCGAACCGATTCCGTCCGCAAAGACGATCACAAGACGATTATCACCGCCGAGCGTCAGCCTCGCCTCTCTTAAATACTGCTTCATCGGCATCTGTGTGCTGCCGACGACGCTCTGCCACTTATCAACAAGCTTTTTAATGTCTTCCGGTATCGCTTTCGGCAGAGCCGGACGCTTTTTTACTCCTGACGCCGCAGCGCCCGCATCCGTTATCGCTCCGGCAGACGGCGTATTCTGTGCTGAAACGGCAACGCCCTCCTGAAACCGCTTCTCAATGCTGCGGATTCTGTCGAGCAGCGCGTCCTTCTGCGTCTCCATTTCCGGACGGCACAGCTTGATGATTGTCATTTCCAGCAGCACACGTTTCTGGGAAGCATAACGCATCCTGTCGGACAATTCCGAAAAAATCCTGATATAACGCATAACAACAGGAGGCTCCAGCATTTTTGCCTCCTCTTGTAAATTATGCAGGTTGTCGGAAGACATGTCAATCACATCACAGGCTGCGTCAGAAGAGCCTGCCAGCAAAAGATTCCGCAGATACCATGTAAAGTCAGCAACAAACTGCGTCATCTCTCTGCCCTGCATAATCATTTCTTCCAAAAGTCCGATCGCTCCGATAATATTTTTATCGATCAAAAGGCGCAGTAATCTGCTGAATACGGACGTATCGACTGCGCCAAGCACATCCAGAACTTTGTCATACGTTAACTGCGCTCCCAAGTGAAATGCAATGCACTGATCAAGCAGACTCAGCGCGTCGCGCATAGAACCGTCCGCCGCTTTGGCAATGTAACGGAGCGCCTTGTCTTCAACATCGACCGCCTCCGTCTGCATCAATTCCCGCATATGTTCCGTAATCGTCTCGATGGAAATCCGTTTGAAATCATACCGTTGGCATCTTGACAGAATCGTAATCGGAATTTTATGCACTTCTGTTGTAGCAAGAATGAAGATCACATAATACGGCGGTTCCTCCAGTGTTTTGAGAAGCGCGTTGAAGGCTCCGATCGAAAGCATGTGAACTTCATCAATGATATAAACCTTATATTTTCCCTGCGCCGGAGAATAAGAGACTTCATCTACGATCTCACGGATATTGTCGACGCCGTTGTTGGACGCCGCGTCGATCTCAATCACATTCATGCTCGCGCCCGATGCGATCGCCCGGCACGTCGGGCATTCTCCGCACGGATTCCCATCCTGCGGATTCTCACAGTTGACCGCTCTGGCAAATATCTTTGCGATCGTCGTCTTTCCGGTTCCCCGACTGCCGCAGAAAAGATAGGCATGGCCTATCCTTTCCGCTTTCATCTGATTTTTTAATGTAGTAACGATATGTTCCTGTCCTTTCACGTCTTCAAAGCGCGTGGGACGGAACTTTCGGTAAAGCGCCGTATACGACATGTAAAAGCCCCGCTATCTTTTCATATGATGCCCGAACGGTTAATCGCCGAAGCTGATGCCGAGCATCTTTGCTTCCTGAATGATCGATGCATCCGGAGAAAGGTATTTCAGCTTGCCCGCCACATCTGCAAGCGGTACCTTGACAATCTCTCTGTCCTTGTAGCCTACCATGAAGCCGTATTCGCCTTTCATGATCAGCTTACCTGCCTCCGCGCCAAGACGGCTTGCGAATACTCGGTCATACGGGCATGGGCTGCCGCCGCGCTGCGTATGTCCCGGAACGGTAACGCGCACTTCGCTGCCGGTCTTCTCCTGAATCTCGGCCGCCACCTGATAAGATACGCTCGGGTAAACTTTATTTTCCTGTTTTTTCTTAAGTTCCTTCTTAGAAAGCGCGGCGTCCTCTTTGGAGATCGCGCCCTCCGCAACCGCAAGAATCGTAAATCTGCTGCCTTTCTTATGTCTCGCCTCGATCGCTTTCACTACTTTGTTGATATCGTACGGAATCTCGGGAATCAGGATGATGTCCGCGCCGCCCGCCATACCTGCGTTCAGCGTCAGCCAACCTACCTTATGTCCCATAACCTCTACGATAAAAACGCGCCCGTGGGAAGCTGCCGTCGTATGGATGCAGTCGATCGCTTCCGTCGCAATATTGACCGCACTCTGAAAGCCGAACGTCATATCCGTTCCCCAGAGATCGTTGTCGATCGTCTTCGGAAGCGTTACGACATTCAGACCCTCTTCTCTCAGAAGGTTAGCCGTTTTATGCGTGCCGTTGCCGCCGAGGATCACAAGGCAGTCCAGATTTAATTTGTAATAATTGTGCTTCATCGCCTCAACCTTGTCCAGACCGTTTTCGTCCGGCTCCCGCATCAGCTTGAACGGCGTCCTGGAGCTGCCGAGAATGGTGCCGCCCTTCGTCAGAATCCCGGAGAAATCCGAACTCTGCAGCATTCTATAATTGCCGTAAATTAACCCTTTATAACCCTCCAGAAAACCGTAAATCTCCACCTGATCCGACGCGTTCAGGATCGATTTTACAACGCCGCGCATCGCCGCGTTCAATGCCTGACAATCCCCGCCGCTCGTCAACATACCAATTCTTTTCATCCAGAAATACCTCCTTATTCCTCTCTGCGGCGCATACCACCGCACGATTGTTCTATTGTTTTATTATATAATATTTTAAATACATGCTCAACTTTTTTCTTCCCTATTTTATCATTTGCTTTTTCTGCCCCGCACAGTCTTTTTTGTAAGAAAAAAATTTGTTCTGTTGACTTACTGAGAAATTCCCATTATAATATTTGCGTGACAACAAACTGTCACAATACGGAGACGTATCGAAGCGGTCATAACGGGGCGCACTCGAAATGCGTTTGCCCTCCGGGGCACGAGGGTTCGAATCCCTCCGTCTCCGCTTTCAATTTCATAATCAATAAAAGCCGGAAGCATTTCCGGCTTTTATTGTCTTCTTTTTCTGTTACCGTATCGCCGCGAGCGCGGCGCCTGCATCAGCTTTTATGCCAGTCTCTCGCCGACAAGACGATTGACCAGTCCTCCGTCCGCCCTGCCTTTTACCTTCGGCATCAGCTCTTTCATGATCCTTCCTTTGTCTTTGCCCGTCGGCGTCTCGATCCCAAGTCCGCTTATCACCTCTGCAATGACCCCTCGGATTTCCTCCTCCGACATTTCTTCCGGCGCAAATTCCTGATATACGGCGAGTCTCGCCCTGCATTCCTCTATAATATCCGTCCGGTCGGCAGGCGCGGATTCCATCGTTTCCTTCGTCTGCTTCATCTCTTTTTTCACGACCTCGAACTCTTCCGCTTCCGTCAGATCGGCTCTTTTGTCGATCGCTTTGTTTTTCAGCACGGAGAGCAGCATGGAAAGAGAATCCTTCCTCTGCTTATCCTTATTTTTCATCGCCGCTACCATTTCCGCGCGGACTGTGTCGATCATCGACATATTCATTCCACCTTTCTGTAAATATATTCGTTTTCTATCCACAGTTTAACCCCGTTTTATTCGAAAAACAAGGCGTCCTCCCCGATACTTTGATTTTTCTTGTGTTATTCCGATAATTTTTTCTTGCATTCCTCCGCTTTCTGGTATATACTACCTTCACAATGAAATGATTCTCATTTTTCACAGAAAAAGGGAGTAGTTTTAATACATTGTCACCATCACGCCGCTTGCGGCTGGCAATGTATGCCGATTCGGTTACAAGACTTTTTATGTTTTATTTGCAATGTGCAGATAATACATGAAGAGTCTTTTTTTGTTATCCAGATTCGGGGCAAAAGGTTTTATTGAAAACTGGCATTGTCAAATTGCACAATATATTTTGTTGACTGTGCCTGCGCAGGATATCAGACTTTCTTAGCGTTCCGTCGTTTTCAGCAATTTTCGGACACGATGTCCGAAAAAGGCGAAGCTGAGCCATGGATGGCGAATCTGCGCCGATTGCGTCAGCTTACCTTAGAGCATTGCTGGAACGCTTAGAAAGACTTATATCCGAAGCCCGGTACAGGGAATAAAATTTTTGTGCAATTTGACGCGGCATTTTAAAAATAAATCCTTTCCCCTCAGAATCTTATCCCAAAAGTCCAATCTACCGAAAGGAGACGCTTATGAAAAACGCATACCAAAAAACGATTCAGGAATTATTCGACGAATTTAATACCGGCGACGCCGGACTGAGCGGCGAGGAGGCGGCACGCCGTCTTGAACGCTGCGGCGCGAACGAGCTGCAGGCAGAAAAGAAAACGCCGCTGATCCTCGTCTTTGCGAAGCAGTTTCAGGATCTGCTCGTTTTGATCCTGATCGCCGCCGCTGTGATCTCATGGATTTCCGGCAATGAGGAAAGCACACTTGTTATTTTTGCCGTAATCATCTTAAACGCGCTGCTCGGAACGATCCAACAGCAAAAAGCGCAAAAATCGCTCGATTCCTTAAAGGCGATGTCCGCGCCCCACGCCCGCCTCCTGCGCGATCATGAGAAAACGGACGTTCCGGCCGCGCAGATTGTCCCCGGAGATATTCTGCTGCTCGAAGCGGGAGATATTGTCGCCGCCGACGGGCGTATTCTCAACTGCTATTCCCTGCAAGTCAACGAAAGCTCTCTGACCGGCGAATCCGCAGGCGTGGAAAAGCAGGACGGCGCGCTTAAGCAGGAGCTTCCGCTCGCCGACCGCACCAATATGGTCTATTCCGGCAGTCTCGTCACCTACGGACGCGCAAAGGTGCTCGTCACCGCTACCGGGATGCAGACCGAAATCGGAAAAATCGCTTCCCTTATGAACGCGTCCAAAGCACGGAAAACGCCGCTCCAGACGGCGCTCGATCACTTCAGCAAACGGCTTGCCGCCGTCATTTTAGCGATCTGCCTCGTCGTATTTCTGCTCGGCATTTTCCGGGATATGACGGTGCTCGATTCTCTCCTGTTTGCCGTCGCCCTCGCCGTCGCGGCTATCCCCGAAGCGCTTTCCTCGATCGTTACGATCGTGCAGGCGCTCGGTACGCAGAAAATGGCGAAGGAACACGCGATCCTGAAGGATCTGAAGGCGGTCGAAACGCTCGGCTGCGTTTCCGTGATCTGCTCTGACAAGACCGGCACGCTCACGCAAAACCGGATGACAGTGCGGCAGGTCTATACGGGCGGAGCGCTGCTTTCTCCCGATGAACTCGATTTAAAAAATCCGCTTCACAGGCTTCTGCTTTACGACGCCGTGCTCGCCAACGATTCTGTTCTGACGCCGTCGGACGCTCCCGCCCTGACGCAGAGCGCCATGTTCACAAACATTGACCCGGACGCGTCCGGTATCGGCGATCCGACGGAATATTGCCTGCTGCAGATGGCGCGTCAGGCAAAGGTCGACGAGACCGTACTGCGCGATATGATGCCGCGCCTTCAGGAGATCCCTTTCGACTCCGTCAGAAAGCTGATGAGCGTTAAATGCATGCTTCACGCATCTCCCGCATTCTTTGTCAAGGGAGCCGTTGACGAGCTGCTTTCGCGCACGACGCATACCGCCGTCCTGCGCGGGCAGACAGACCGGGGCGGCGACGGTTCTTTTGGCGGCGAGGCACAGAGCCGCGATTCCCTTTCGGGCGCGTCCGCCCGTCTGGAGATTCGTCCTCTCACAGAAGCGGATAAAGCGGCTATTATACGGCAGAACGAAGCGTTTTCTCAGGCAGGTCTGCGCGTTCTCGCCTTTGCTTATCGGGAGCTTTCGGAAGATAAGGATCTGACTGCGGACTCGGAACGCGGACTTTGTTTCCTCGGCCTCGTCTCTATCATAGACCCGCCCCGCCCGGAATCCGCGCAGGCGGTAAGCCAAGCAAAGAAAGCCGGCATCCGTCCGGTCATGATTACCGGGGATCATAAGATCACCGCCGCCGCGATCGCAAAGCAGATCGGTATGTTAGAAGAAGGCGGTCTTGCAATAACAGGAAACGAACTCGATCAAATGTCCGACGATGAGCTGTCTTCCAAAATAGAACAAATTTCCGTCTATGCGCGCGTTTCTCCTGAAAACAAAATCCGCATTGTGGAAAGCTGGCAGAAGAAAGGACATATCGTCGCCATGACAGGCGACGGCGTCAACGACGCGCCCGCCTTAAAAAAATCTGACATCGGTGTCGCAATGGGGATTACCGGAACCGACGTTTCCAAAGACGCGGCGTCCATGATCCTAACGGACGACAATTTTGCGACCATCATCAAAGCGGTCGCAAACGGAAGAAATGTTTATAAAAATATACGAAACGCAGTCTTATTCCTGCTGTCGGGAAATACGGCGGCAATTATGGCGGTCCTGTTTACTTCCGTCGCCGCTCTTCCCGTCCCGTTTATGCCGGTGCAGCTTTTATTTATCAATCTGATCACCGATTCTCTGCCCGCCATTGCGATCGGTATGGAACAGGACTCCGCGGATCTGCTTTCCGAAAAACCGCGCGGACAGGGAGAGCCGCTCCTTAACGCCCCTCTCTACAGGCGGCTCCTGGCACAGGGCTTTCTGATCGCGGCGTCTACGCTGGCAGCCTATGGTATCGGCCTGCGGGAAAGCCCCACTGCCGCCTGCACGATGGCGTTCTCTACGCTGACCGCGGCAAGACTGTTTCACGGCTTTAACTGCCGGAGCGGACAGAGCATTTTCCGCATAGGCCTTTGCAGCAACAAATACAGTCTCGCGGCTTTCGCCTGCGGTATGGCGCTGCTTGCCGCCGTCCTGCTTCTGCCGCCGCTGCAGCCGCTGTTTTCCGTTACGACGCTCGGCGGAAGCAGGCTCGCCTCCGTTTTCCTGCTCGCCCTGCTGCCGACCGCGCTCATACAGGCAAAACGGCTTTTAACGGAGAAAGCGTCCGTTTCCCAAATAATATAAAAAGGATCCTATGAAATAAAAGAACGGCGTCTTCCGAGCTTGATTTTCGAAAGGCGCCGCCATTTTCAGCCGGCTCCGGCGTTTCTCTTTTTTCTTTTATTTCTCCCTCAGATACACCGCCACAGCCTTCATATCCTCTGTTATCGTAAGAAGCAGCTTTCCGTCTTTGATCCGAACCTGCTCTTCCTCAAAGGAATACACGTCCGCGATCTCATAATCCGCCGGAAGCGGCACAGACACCTCGCATCCCGCGCTCTCATGAAAGCCGTGGATCAGCGCGTAAGCGCCGCCCTGTCCGCTGCGGACGATTCCCTGCCATCCCTTCGGGTTACGGTAGCTCGTCACTTCCATTCCGTAACGCATCGTAAAGCCTTTTTTGATGATCGGGGAAATCTTTTGATAAAAAGCGATTCCTGTATCGACGACCCGCCACTGTTCCTTTGTCAGGCCGCATACGTCCCCGGAAACGCACATTCTTCCCAAAAAGGTATTGGCGATCGAATATGCGATCCGTTTCAGAGAATCTTCCTTTCGGATCACCGCCCATATCTGGCTCTGTCTCGGCAGGATCGCCCGATGCAGATTCGCCGCAATGATCGGGATCTCCTCGCATTCGTGAGCGTCCGAAAAAGAAGCCATACTGCATTCCGACATTGTCAGCGGCTCCAGTCTGTGTCCGCCGGAAGCGCAGTTTTCCAGAATAATATCTGGAACTTCTTTTCTGACTCTGCGCAGAAAGGCAAGCGCTCCTTCCATATTCTGACGCAGTCCCTCTCCAAGCGATTCCGCTCCGTCGCAGCCGATTCCGATCGTATCGTTGTAATCGATCTTCATATATTCAAACCCGTATTTTTTTAACGTGCCGATTACCCTTTCCGCCAGATACTCCTGTACAAACGGCTGGCGCATATCCCAGAAACGCCGCATTGTCGTCGTCAATACGCTTCCGTCCCTGTGCAGCAGATGTTCTTCCATCCCGTACGCCTTTGACGCCGATCCTACGTTTTCGATCTCAAACCAGATCCCCGGCTTCATCCCGTTTTCTTTGATAAAGGAGACCGTTTTTTCCAGTCCTTCCGGAAACAGCTCCTTTGAAACCTCATAGTCCCCCATCGAGATATCCCACGGAACTCCCTCCTGCTTATACCAGCCGCAGTCGATCACAAAATAGGAAAATCCCTTTCCCCGGATCGTTTCCACGATCTCTTTGATATTTTCATGAGAAGGGCATCCCCACGTCGTACAATATTCGTTAAATACGATCGGCAGCTCCTGTTCGCATTCCGCTCCCTCGTCCGCCTCTTTTTCCAGAGCCTGCGTCATCCGCTGGAAGATCGTTTCCGTATTGTCTGATCTGCAAACGGACAGGATCGCTTCCGGCGTCTGAAAGCGCCCGCCGGGTTTTACCGTTTTCATCCAGTGCCCCGACTCTCTGTCCGCAAGGCCGCCCGACATCTGCACCGCGTCGCCTCTGCGGTATACCTCCATCTGCCACGACGCGTTATGCGCAATCTGCGCGCCCCAGAAGACATGATTTCTTTTATCCTCCAGCACAAGACACGGGAAATAACCGTTGACCGGCATCGAGCCCGCCTGACCGAACCGCTCCGCTCTCACCGCGTGCCCTTCCCACGACGGCTCAAGCTGCAGCTCTTCCAACGTTCTTGATTCCAGCCTGCCTTCCATACTCCATACGCTGCGGAGACGGTGCATTATAATACTGTCGTGCTCGTCTCCTTCCAGAAACGGCGATATCTTGCCGAGGGAAAAGCTCGAAAACAATTCTAACGCTGCGTCTTTTTCTCCTTCATTATAAAAAATGCAGAAAGTCCTTACATTCTTTTCGCCCGTTCTCCAGATAAGCCGGTGCTCGATCCTGTAATTCCTGTGGTCCCGAAGGAAGGTGCATATCTCCTTTCCCGTTTTCGTTTCTCTGACTTCCTGCTTCTCGTACCGAAAATCCTCTACCGTTTTTCCCTGCCGGAGCGTCCTTCCGCCCGCATAGCCGCCGGGATAGATATCTCCGGCTATTTTGATCTGCACAAGGCTGTCCGCGTACGGTTTTTCTCTTTTCTGTTCCCTGTATTCCATATCGGCGGGAAGCAGTACGAGCTCGGGATTTTTTGTCTCCCCGTCCAGTACGTATACCGCCTGCATATCGCCAAGCCGATAAGTATCGATTCTTTTTTCCACCATAATCCTCTCATTTCCTCACGGGCGCATCCCCGCGGCTTCTCCGCGCCGGAAAGCGCCGCCTTCTTCTATCCTTTTACCGCGCCTACCGTCATGCCTTTGATAAAATATTTCTGAAGACTGATGAACAGGATCGCCAC
Source organism: Lachnospiraceae bacterium (assembly GCA_017621975.1). GTDB lineage: Bacteria > Bacillota > Clostridia > Lachnospirales > Lachnospiraceae > VSOB01. The sequence continues at coordinate 14,494 of JAGARW010000097.1, forward strand.
CGGCAGTACCGATATGACGATCGCCGCCATCGCCGTCGTATAATCGCTCGTCTGCGCGGAAAACAAAGACTGGATCGCGACCGTCAGCGTCTTCAGATTTTTTTTGCTCACATAAAGGCTTGCCAGCAGATAATCGTTCCATATCTGGAACGCCTGCATAATGACAAGCGTCGCCATCGCCGGTTTCAGCAGCGGCATCACGACCGTAAAATACGTCCGAAAAACGGAACAGCCGTCTATTCGCGCCGCCTCCTCCAGTTCGATCGGGACGGTAGACATAAAGCTCGTCATCAAAAAGACGCCGAACGAAATACCCGTCGCAACGTACATAAAGATAATGCCGTATCTCGTATTCGTCAGATTCAGCTTATATCCGATCATATAAATCGGAAGAAACAGCGCCTGATACGGTATCAGAATTCCGATGATAAAGTAAACGTAGCAGAACCGGAAAAATTTTGCCTTGCATCTCGCGATCGCCCATGCCGTAATCCCGCATAAAAGAGCCAGAATCAGCACGCTCACCGCCGTATAGAGCAGCGTATTGGTAAAGGTCGTCGCCAGATTCAGCTTATCAAACGCCTTTTTGTAGTTATCAAACTGAAGCGACGACGGCAGCGCCAGCGGGCTCGTCAGATACAGCTCCTTTTTCGTCTTAAACGAATAATTCAGAATGATCAGAATCGGCGCGATAAAAAGGACTGCGGCAAACGTCATAAAAATCTGTATAAGCAAAGTCCCTTTCGTATAAGGCGCGGAAGGAATTTGTTCTTTTTCCTTTTTTTTCCAAAATGCCATTATTGCTGCACCTCCCTGCTCTTTAAGCCTTTTACCTGAATCAGCGCCACAAGCAGCAATACGAAAACAAGGGTAACGGACATTGCCGAACCGTAGCCGTACTGTCTTCCGTTGATCGCCGTCGCATAGGTCTGATAAATGATCGATGTGGACGCCCGTCCGGGGCCTCCTTTCGTCGAAGAGACAAGCAGATCGTATACCTTCAGGGAACCCGTCGTAATCCCTACGACGCAGATCGTGATCGCGGGCGCCAGCATCGGGATCGTCACATGGATAAAACGGGTCAGCGCGTTCGCTCCGTCCACCTTGGCGGCTTCATGCAGCTCGGCCGGGATCGACTGCAGTCCCGCCAGATAAATGAGCATCCAATAACCGATCCACTGCCAGTTATTCGCAATCAGAAGACCCGAAAGCACCGTCTTTCCGTCTCCGAGCAGCAGAAAGTTAAAATTCGTTCCAAGCAGATCGTTCAGCGCAGGCAGCACGTTGGAAAACATCTTGAGCCACACGAAGCCTACGATCAGGGAGCTGATCAGGCACGGAATGAAAAATGCCGTCCGGTACAGCTTCTGCGCTTTGATTCCGCTGTCAAGCGCCACCGCAAATACAAGCGCCAGCACGTTTTGTATGATCGTGTTGCAGACTGTGAATTTCAGCGTAAACCACCACGCCGCCCGAAAATCCGCATCGTGCAGCAGATCGATATAATTCTGCAGACCGACGAAGGGCTTTTCCGCCGTCATACCGTCCCAGCTTGTAAAAGAATAGCGAAACGCCATGAACATCGGAACGATCAGTCCGATCGTAAAAATAACCATTCCCGGAAGCACCATGACAAAATACTGCTTTTCCAGATTTTTTTCCATAGCGCGCTTTTTTTTCTGTTTCATTGCATCCTCCTTATCGCTCTGAAATGACGGAACAAGCCGTCGCACAGGACAGATTTTTCAAATATTTTTGAATCTGTAAAAATCGTTCCATGCGACGGCCCGCTTTTATTTTATTTTAGTTCGCGCTGCTCGCGTCTACTCTCGCATCCGAAGCCGCCAGCGCGTCTTCAAAGGTGATGTCGCCCTGCAGCCATGCGGCGATGTCCTTTGCGTTCTCTTCCTGGAAGCCGCCCCATACGAGCTGATTGTTTCCGAGCGTAACGTCAACGATCATGCCGTCGGACGCATAGCTGTCGATATCGCTCTGGCTCGGGTTTGCAAAGGTAGGCGTTACGTCCTTGAGCATGGAAGCCGTTTTTGTATAATCGTAGATTTCGGTCGCAAGCTCCTGATTGCCCGTGAGCACGTCCAGAACACAGTTGATCGCGTCCTGATGCTCGCTCTGCGCGCTCGTCATAACGGTAATGTTCGGTTCAAAGATCAGTTTGGAATCGCCCGTCTGGTTCGGGAACGGGAAAATACCGAAATCAAAGCTCTCGTCGATATCAAGGAAATTCTGGATCGACCAGGAGCCGGACACCTTCATCGCCGCCTCGCCAAGAACCATCTTCGCGTCGCAGTCCGTCTGCTCTGTGGAGAACGTCTCGGGATAAGTATTGTCAAAGATCAGCTTGTTGTACTGATAAGCGGTCTGCGCCGCCTGATCTTCCGAAAAGCTTACTTCGCCGGCACGGAATTTATCGCCCCACTCGGGATCGTTGTTGAATACGTCGTTCATCATGAACTGCATCGTCACGTTGCCGATCGACCACGTATCTACCATATGGCTTGCGAACGGCGTGATTCCTTTCGCCTTGCAGTCGTCGATGATCGCCTGCAGGTCTTCCTGTGTCTTCGGAATCTCCCATCCGTTTTCCGCAAACATTGTTTTGTTGTAGTAAACGCCCTGATACAACGCGTTGTATACAAGACCGTACGTCTTGCCGTCGATCGTTACGTTTTCTCTCGCCGCATCCAGTCCTCTGTCAAGATAGGTGCTGTCGATCTCTCCCAGAATGCCCTGCGGCGCGTATGTCGCTACGTCCTGCGCTTTCCCGATCATAATATCGGGAAGTCCCGATTGCATATACTGCTGCATTTTCGGTTGGAAATCGTTTCCCCAGTCTACGCATTCCCATTCCAGCGTAATATTCGGATATTGCTCCGCAAGAGCCTCGTCGATCATATCCTCGATGCCCGCGTCCGTTGTCGACTGTCCCGCCAGCACTGTCAAGGTCACAGGCTCGGAAACGTCTGCCTCCGTCTGCCCGCCTCCTTCTTCCGAAGCGCTTTCCGTCTGCGCCGCTGCCGGTTCACTTTCCGCTCCCGATCCGCTGCCGCCGCATCCTGTCACCGACGCCGCCGTCATCACTGCCGCGAGTAAGATATCGATTGTTTTTCTCTTCATAGCCTTCCTCCCTTTCCGCTACGTTGTTTTTCATTGACACTATCAGTGTACCGGGTTTCTTTCCGCAGCAACTAGGACAATTTTGAAAAAGGCGGTTGCACTTTTTTGTGAAAGTGCAGCCGCCTCTTTTCGCGTCTCCGCTATTTTTGCCATATCCTCTTTCAGGCTCTCCGCTGGTCGTCCTAACTGTTATTCCTGTCGTTATCCGCCTCCCGGAATACCTCTTCCAGCTCCATTTCTCCGTTCAGCCATCTGCGCGTATTTTCCGCGATCTGATTCTGAAAGCTCCAGACAAGCTGCCCGTTTCCTACCGTAGCGTCTATGATCCTGTTTCGCGCCTCATAGTACGCCGCGTCGTCTGCAACGTCGTTTTTGCCGCTTGCCTCGATCCCGCAAACGACGGAATCCGTCTGCGTAAAATCAAGGATTTCCCGCATCAGCTTTTCATTTTTCAGCAGCTCTTCCAAAATCCTGCCGACTTCTTCCTGATACGGCGAATTTTTTCCGATCATAAACGTCATGTTGGTTTCGCGGATCAGAGCGGCGTCCCCCGTCTGATTCGGATAAGGGAAGATGCCGTATTCCCCGTCCCAGCCGTACTGCTCCAGAGCCTGCAGCGACCACGCTCCCGTCAGATACATAGCGGCCTCCCCTTCCACGAACCGTTTATCGCTTTCATACTGATCGATCATCATAGCGTCCGAAAAGCTGTGCTCCAATATATACCGGTTCTGTTCAAAGCAGTCGCGCATCCTGTCGTTGCCCGAAAAGCCCGTCTCGCCCCTGCGGAACCGCTCGCCCCAGTCGTCTTCTTTTCCGAAGATATCCCCGATCATAAACTGCATCGTCATATTTCCGACATTCCACGTTTCCTGAAAATGAGACGCAAACGGAATCTCACCGTTTTTCTCAAGCACGCTTACGATCTCTTCCAGCTCCTCCCTCGTTTCGGGCGCTTTCAATCCGTACGCTTCAAATATTTCCTTATGATACAAAACGCCCTGATACCATGCGTTATATGGGACTCCGTACACCTTGCCGTCAAGCGACACGCTTTCTAACGCCGTATCTTCCACGGTTTCGATCCCCTCGATCGAAAGAGGCTCCAAAGCGCCGCTTTTCGCATACGGAACGACGTCCTGCGCCTTTCCGACGATCAGATCAGGGATCTCGCCCGAAGCGATCCTCCCCTGCATCTGGGAGGCAAATTTATCGCCCCAGTCCACGCACTCCCATTCGATCTGCAGCTCCGGAAATTTTTCCGCCGCCGTTTCGTTGATCATATCCTCCACGCCGGCATCGCTTGTAGACTGCCCCGCCAAAACCGAGATCACCACGCCGGACTCCCGTCTTCTGACAAAGCCTCCGTCCTGCGTCCCTGCCGCCTGACAGCCTGCGCAAAGCGTCATACAAACGCACATGGCTCCTGCCAGAAACCGTTTTCTTCCGATCTTCCTTTTATCTCCCCGTTTCCATCCCTTCATCCTTGCTCACTCCGATATTCTCTCGGGCTTTTTCCCGTCATTTTCTTAAAGACCCTGCTGAAATAAGTATAATCGTCATATCCTGTCAGAAAAGCGATCTCCGTCAGATTGACCGTTTCGTCCTTCATATATTCCTTCGCTTTTGCAATCCGCGTTTCCGCAATGTACAGCATCAGGTTTTTTCCGGTCTCCTGTTTAAAGATTCTCGAAAAATAAGAGCTTTCCACACAAAATTTTTCAGAAAGCGACGTCAGCGTCAGTTCTTCAAAATAATTTCTTTCTATGTAATCCGCCGCGCTTTTGACGATTTCCCGGATACTGCCCGCCGCGTCGCCGGACGTCTCGGTCACGCTGTCGACGATCTGGGAAAGGATTTCGCACAGCAAAGCGACGTCCAGTTTTTCCACCGTTTTATCCGCGATTTCCGCAAGGTTTTCCGTCTCCTTCAGGGACTCCTGCCGCTCTTCCTGCAAAAGCGTGTCCATGATCAGATTGCAGAATCTCTTTACCGTCTGTCTGACTTCCAGATAGTCCCATTCTTCTTCCGCGCACCGCTCCAGCCCGATCCCTTTTCGCATCAGCTCCTTCAGCGCTCTGCCGTTTCCGCTTTTCAGAAGTCCCTTCATCTTCATCCCGCATTCCTGATCGATGCGGTTTGTTACCTTCTTCCTGCTGTTTTGCTCCTCCTGATTGCAGAACATGACGATGTTTCTGCGGTTAAAGGGTCTCATCATCAGCACGGAAACGCTCTGCACATAGGCGTTATGAAGACTTTCCATCGTATAGGTATGCTCGCTGACCGCGATCGTAACGGGACTCTTCGTTTCTTTCGAGAACCAGCCCAGTATCTTTGCCGCCATTTTCTTCTGCTCGTCGAGATCCGCTTCCGTCACAATGATAAATTCATTCGACCGGAAAATATGGTTAAAGATCAAAAGCTCTTCCATCCCCGTGATCTCTTTCATCTTCTTTTTCATGGAATAAGACAACAGATTCATATCGTAACGGTAATCTTCCATATATTTCTGAAGCTCATGTATTTTCACAAGCATGACGCTGCAGCCCGCCATTCCCTTTGTCCCGTCGAACGTGACCTGGGGCAGAAAGGGCGACTGTTCCCGTTCCACAAGAAGGCTCAGTTCCCTGTCCTGAAGCAGAGACGACGCCTTTAAAATCTGCCGCTTATCTTCTTCCCTCTTCCCGATAATCTCCAACGCTTTCGAAACCGCGCCGATCAGCTCTACCTTACTTACCGGCTTTAACAGATAATTGATCGCTCCTGCCACGAGCGTTTCCTTCACATAGCTGAAATCGTCGTAACCGCTGATAATAAAGATAACGACGTCCGGATAACGTTCTTTTACTTCCCTGACAAGCTCCACTCCGTTTACAAAGGGCATGTTAATATCCGTTATGAGAATATCGGGCGTTTCCTCCTGCATCCGCAGCAATACCTCTTCGCCGTTTTCCGCAGGCTTCATAAAAGCAATATGGTATTCCTTCCAGTCGATCATCGTCCTGATCTTTTCTCTCGTCCAATATTCGTCGTCCGCAACGAGCAGCTTATAATTTACTTTTTCCATGCTTCCACCTCGTCTACCTTTAATCTGGGAATCCGCAGGATAACGCGGCACCCTTCTCCGGGAGCGCTCTCGACGCATACGCCGTATTCCTCTCCGTAAAGCATCTTCATGCGGGCGTTTATATTATAGATACCGATGGAATTCCCCGACTCGATCGCCGATTTATCGTTTTCCCTCAGCCTGCGATTTACTTCTTCCCCGTCCATCCCGATTCCGTTATCCGTTACCATGATGCAGAGAAGTCCGTCTTCCGCTTCCGCATACACCCCGATTCTTTTTTCGCCGCGCTTATTTTTCAGTCCGTGGTTCAAAGCGTTTTCCACCAGGGGCTGTAGGGAAATGCGCGGAACCGAATCCGAAAGCACTTCTTCCGCAATATGGAAGCCGTATCTCACTTCCTCCCGCATTCTTACGTTCATGACAAAGATATAATTTTTCAGATGATTTACTTCCTGCGCTACGGTCGAATACGGATGCTTCATATCCAGGCTATAGCGGAATATGCTCGACAGCGACTGACAGAGGCTGCTGACGATCTCGCAGTTCTGGATGCTTGAAATGCTGCTCATCGTATCGAGCGTATTATAGAGAAAGTGCGGATTGATCTGCGCCTGCAGGGCTTTGTATTCCGCTTTGTTGAGCAAAAGCTGGTTTTCGTATTCTTTTCCGATCAGGCGCTGTATTTCGTCCAGCATCTCGTTACATTCTTTTCCAAGCTGCCCGATCTCGTCCTGCGCCAGATATTCCACCCGGAGATCCGTATTGCCGGAACGGATTTTCGTCATCGTTTCCGTCAACATCTCCAGAGGCTTTGTCACGCTTTTCGTAATATGCGTCGATACCGCCGTCATCAGAAAAATCAGAAGCACCGCGATCAAAATCAGGTTCCGCGTCAGCATCTGCTGATTCTGCCGCAGCATTTCCTGGGGCATAACCGAATACGCATCCAGATTATATTTCTTCTGGGATACCTGAAAGAGCACCCTGCTGCCGCCGGAAATGTCTTTCAGCTCGTCGCTCTTTCCTTCTCTGATGCACCGGTCTATCGTTTCATAGTAAGGACGGCTGTCCTCCTCGAGATTGCCGATCGCGAAAATCTGCCGGTCTCCCATCGGCTGCAGCCATATGTATGTTTTCTCATTGATCACGTATTTTTCCATAATCTTCTGCAGCGCGCCGCTGTCTACGTCGCATATGACGTAGCCTATCGTGTCCGCCAGATTCGTATTGTTGTAAATCTTCAGGACAAACCGGACGATATTCTTTTCCCTGTACGGATTATAATAACTGGAAATGAGCATATCGGTATCGGAAGAAGCAATATATTCCTTTACCTTTTCTCCGTTGTACCGCTCCGCATCTTCGTAGATATCCTTCGGGTAGTTATGCTTCGGCGTCACCGCGCGCCGGTACGTGCTGACGATCTCATGGTCTTTGTTGTAAATATAAACGGCTACGACATTGTCGGACGTTGTAAAGCTCTCCGTCGCGATCGCATATGCGCGCCGGTAATGCTTCTCCCGCAGCTCCCCGGCCGTCATACGGCCGCTCATATCCTGCACAAACTCCTTGTCGTTATAAATCTCGATCAGACCGTTTTCTATGTTTTTAAAAAACGTGTACAGCTCGTTCTGCATGTTTTCCAGTGTATGAAAGCTTTCGTTTTCCGCCTGCTGATAAATCAGAGACGCCGACGCTCTCTGAAACAGAAACGTCTGTATCACAAGCGCCGTCAGTGTGCTGAGCAGACAGACTGCCAGTATTTTCGTTCGCATCCTCAGTTTCAATCGTTCTCTTCCCTTCCCGGTATATCCGGCGCTTTTTTTCTTATGGAGATCAAGAGTTCAAAAGTCCTTGGTTAAAACGAATATTGTCAAACTGCACAATCAATTATATTTCCTGTGACTGCGCAGGATATTAGACTTTCTTAACGTTCCGTCTCACCCGCGGCAATTTTCGGGCACGATGTCCGAAAAAGGCGAAGCTGAGCCATGGACGGCGAATCTTCGCCGGTTGCGTCAGCCTTTCTTGGATGATTGGCGGAACGCTTAGAAAGACTTATATCCGAAGCTTTGGAACAGGAAATAAAATTTTGTGCAGTTTAACAAAGTATCGTAAAATCAAGGGCTTTTGACACACCAGTCCCCTGAAACGAAAAAAGACATTTGGATCAGCCTATCTCCGTACGCCGATCCAAATGTCTCCCATTTTCTCTCAATGCCGTGCATTCTGCTTCGGGCGACACCCATACACGTTACCTTTACAGCCAGCTCTGCCCAGGCGCCCTCACGGCACACGGATGGTTCTGCTTAGTGCTGCTTTGTTCCCAACCTGACACGGTTCGCAGATATCCGTTGCGTAAGACCCAGACTTCAACGCCGCTTATAAAGGGCAGCTATACAAGTCAAAGCTCTCAGACAGAATATCACCCCTGCTATAGCGGATTGCAGGTACAGGGTACCGCTGCCACCCCGGCTGCACGGCTTTTTAAGTATACTTGGTTTTGGCGCTAAAGTCAACGGCTTCCGGTTTTTTCCATCTGCTTTTCATCGCATGATCCGCAATTTTCCTGCTCTCTTCGTTCTTCCCTTTCTTTTTTATTCCGAATCCTCAGCTCCTTAAAAAACTCCGTCAAAAGATTACTACACTGTGTTCCAAGCACATCCTCCGTGATTTCAACCTGATGATTGAAGGCCGGTTCCTGCAAAATATTCAGTACAGAGCCTCCGCAGCCTGCCTTCGGATTGCGGCAGCCCATCACGACGCGCGGAATCCGCGCCTGTACGATCGCGCCGGAACACATCTGGCACGGTTCCAGCGTCACATAAAGGGTGCAGCCTTCCAAACGCCAGTCCCCAATCGCCCTGCTCGCCTTTTTAATCGCCGTGATCTCCGCATGCGCCAGCGTACTTTTGTCCGTATTCCGCCTGTTATACCCTCTGCCGATGATCCGGTCCTCATAAACGATCACGCAGCCGATCGGCACCTCTCCGAGCGCATACGCTTTTCTGGCCTGCCGGATCGCCTCTTTCATATATTTTTCATCTGTCGTCATTGTCATTCCCCCGATGTCTGCCGTCTGCTTTTGCCGTTTTCCGTCCGCCCGCTTTCGCCGTTTTCCGGGCTTTCTGTTTTGGCGCCCGGGTTCGTCTTTGCCGTTTCCTGTTCCAGCCTGCGGTACTGTGACGGCGTGCATTTCATAAACTTTTTAAAAATTTTGCCGAAATAGCTCGTTCCCGAAAAGCCGCAGGCATAGGCAATCTCCGTAACCGGCAGATCCGTCTCCCGCAGCATTCCCGTCGCCCTTCTGACGCGGTATTCCAAAAGGTAGGTAAACGGCGTCGTATTCAGGTTCTGCTGAAAGCACCGCAGGCATTCCCGCCCGCTGATGTTGGCGGAAGCCGCGATCTCTTCCAAAGACAGCTTGTCCTCAAAATGTTCCTGAATAAAGAGCATCATCTTTTTGATCCGTTCTTCGGACTGGCTCATGACGACCTTTTTGGAGCGCAGCACATCCTCAGCTTCCTGACAGAGCAGGCGCCATACTTCTGACAAATCGTTTCGCACGGCAAATTCATATCCGTATGCTTCCCGATCCGCCGCGTCGTAAGAGCTTTTGAGCAGCTCGATCATCCGCCGCTGATTCGGCTCGCTGAGCCGCAGATGCACCGCTTCCAGCTCCTTGCATTCGATCACCGGCGCGACATACTTCTGTTCAAATACGCTTTTGTGCGCTCCGTATAAAAGCTGCGCGTCAAATACCTGCGTCAGCGCGATCACATTCCCGCCCGGCAGCGATTCCTTGTAATGCAGCACATTGGAATTGACAAACGCGCCTTCTCCGGCTTTTATGACAAAAGAACGGTTATTTGTCGAAAGACGCATCGCGCCCTGCAAAAGCGCGGTAAATTCCACGTCGGGATGCCAGTGCCACGGAACATAGCCGCCCGGATGCAGACTCATATCTTCATAATATGCCGAATGCGGAAAAATCTCCGTCGTACGGCGGATCGTTTCTTCCAGATGTTCGTTCAAAATCAGTTCCGCTACAATCATATCGCCATCTTTTCTCCAAAGTAGTCTATATCGTTATACTATATGTCGATATATAGGCTTTATATCGATAAATTTTTCGATATAATTATATCACAACAAAGGAAATGACACAATCCCGACAACGCATAAAGTATCTGATGCAACGTTCCATATCACTCGAAAGGAGGAACCTATATGAAGATCTACAACATCCATAATACGCATGAATTTTTTGAAAGGCTTTCCGCCTGCGAAGGCAAAGTGGAACTGATCGATGAAAAAGGAACGCGTTTTGAACTGCTTCATGGAAAACACAGTTCCGATATCATTCCTCTCTTCGCCGTCTACGGAAACATCCGCCAGATCGAGCTTACCTTCGAAAAGGCGGAGGACTGCAGCAAGATTTTTTCCTACCTAATTAATAAAAGAAAGGCCTCCGCTTAACGGCGGGGACCTTTCTTTTTATCCGCAAAAATGATATACTTGATTGAATTATTCATGTAGCAAAACGACCGCTTATACTTTCATCAGACAGGAGTCATTATGCAGTTAATCCAAGCGCTTTCCCCCGAGCAATTACGCCGTATTGAAGTTCTTTATGAAAAGGCTTTTCCGGCATGCGAACGCAAGCCTTTTTCTCTTATCCTCGAAAAACAGGCTGCCGGAACCGTCGATGTCCTTTCTCTGGAAGATAACGTCGGCTTCTGCGGTCTTGCCATTACCATGAAGTACAATGATCTCGTTCTGCTCGACTATTTTGCCGTTGCGGAAGAGAGACGCGGCACGGGACTCGGCAGCGCCGCGCTCTTGGCTTTGTACGCTTATTATCCAGCCAGACGGTTCTTCCTCGAAATCGAAAGCACAAAAGAAAACGCTGCAAACAAGCGGCAGCGCCTGCAGCGCAAACATTTTTATCTGAAAAACGGACTCAGCGAGCTTGGAATTGACGCCTGCGTATTCGGTACGAACATGGAGCTGCTTGGACACAATATAACGCTTACGTTCGACGAATATTTTTCGGTCTACAAAAATATATACGGGTTAAAAAAAGCAGAGCATGTGAAAGAGCTGTAAGGCCTATTTGGACCCTGTATTTTATCATATCTCTACCTGCTTCATGTAATATCCGAAAGCGCCTGTCTCGATCTGCGTCTGCTCGCTCTTTCTTGTGACACTACTGTCATTTTTTCTCGCAGATTGCGCAAATCCCTCAAATCCAAACATAACGGCGACCTTTTTTTCCCGTTCAAAATAATTGCCCGGTACGCCGATGTAATAATTTCCGCTGCCGTCACTTCCCATCTTTCCGAGTATGACATGATGATAATTATAAAAGCTATGCAGTAAAAAGCTGTTGCTGACAAGATTCTGATACTCTCTCCGCAGCACGATAAAATCTTTCGGCGCAATTACAATATAGTCTTCGTGCTCTCCAAAAGGATGACAGACCGGATAAAGCGCGCGTAGCTGCTGCCATTTGTCCTCATGCAGAATTTCCTGCTGTGGGATTTCTTCTCCATTTTCCAGATATCCGCTTTCAGACACGGGTTTATGAAAAAGCCGCGGCTCTGACGCTTCCGCCTGAATTTCCGCAGACGCTTCCTGCCGCTGCCCTCCCTGCTCTGCGGACGCCGCCTGTTCTTCCTTCCCTACGGACTCCACCTGACCTTCCTGTCTTGCAAGCGCCCTCTGTCCTTCCTGTCTTTCGGGTTCCGCCTGACCTTCCTGCCCCACGGGTGTCTTTCTGATTTCCTGCTCTGCGTGCATCGTCTGTATTTTTTCCGCCCCCTGCTCCGCAGTTTTCCCTTCCGCGTTCTCTTCCGAGAAGGAGCCTGCCGAAGCGGCGGCGTTCGTTTCCGCAGGATGGCCCTGAACGGATCGCCCCTCGAAAGAGCGAGACTCAAAGAGTCTTAGATCCGGCAGAAGCCCCCAATTCCATGTCGTCCCGCATGATCTCTCATCATCGATCTGAACGGATAGTCCGCTGACCGCAAAAGCGGAAAGCCCGCTGCCGTCCAGATCCATTGTATGAAAACAGGCATAAAAGCAGCCTGTCCCGTGTTCTACAGAAAATTGTCCAAGCCGCCTCTTATGACCGCCCAACGTAGTAAGCTCATATGTACCCGTTCCCTTGATCGGCAATCCCTTCAGCCGTACCTCCAGCGTCATATCATGATCTTTTACAATGATCTTCGCATACCCGCAGCTTTTCTTTTTTTCTCCGTATTCATAATAATCAAAGTAGGAAACGATTTTTTTGAAATAAAACAACCCTGTCCCTCCAATTATAATCGCAATTTCTACGATTATTATATTCGGGGACAGGGCTTTTTAGACCTTATGACTCCAAAGCTTCCAGATATTTAAGGTAACTGACTACCATGAGCGCAATACTAAATGTGAGCGCATCGCTGAACACTCTCATATCAAGACCGGTTGCCTTCTGAACCTTTTCAATGCGATATACAAGCGTATTCCGGTGTACATAGAGCTGTCTTGAAGTTTCCGAAATATTGAGATTGTTCTCAAAAAATTTCTGCACTGTTGTCAAAATCTCTTCGTCGATCTCTTCCGGTATATCGTCGCTGCCGAATATTTCACGGATGAAAATACGGCACAGGCTTTCGGGAAGCTGATAGATCAGCCTGCCGATCCCAAGCGCATGATATGCGATCACATCTTTCTCCGCGTAAAAAATCCTTCCAACGTCAAGCGCCATCTTTGCTTCTTTATAGGATTTGGAAACGTCGCGCAGCTCCTGTACGATCGTTCCATAAGCCGCCTTGGCATTGACCATCGCTTCCGCATTAATCATATCGACGATCATTTCCGCCGTATTCTTCAGCTCCGCATAGCCTTCATTTTCCGAAAGCGATTTAATCAGAATAATACTCTTTTCTTCTACTGCCGTCAGATAATCGCCGTTATAAGGAATAAACAACCCTTTCAGCAGCTCCATGATCTCCTCGCTGTCGTCGGTCTGCGCCTCTACCAAAAATACGGCGCGGCTGCCTTCGACCGGGATATGAAGCTTCTTTGCCCTGTTATAAATGTCTACCAGCAAAAGATTATCCAGAATCAGATTTTGCAAAAAGCTGTCCCGATCCAGTTTTTCTTTATAGGCAGTCATAAGCTGACGTATCTGACTTACTGCAATCTTGCCGACCATATAAGCATCTTCACTGCCTCGTGCCAGAAGGAGATAAACCGTTTCCTCTTCATCGGCAACTTTAAAAAGATAGTATCCATTCACGACCTGGCTATCCGCAGCCGACTGCGTGAACTCCTGAATCAATTCCATCGAAATCTCAACACGATCCATTGTGGTCGCCGCTACAGTTCCCTGTATATCCATGACGCACAAATCGATTTTTGTAATGCTTCTCAGCTCGTCAATGCTTGACTGAATGGTCTGGTTAGATAGCATGATACTCCTTAGTTTGTAATAACCTTTTCTGTTTCTTTATCGAAAACATGCATCTTTTCTACATCGAATGCGAATTTCACCTTGCTGCCTGTTCTCGCCGTCGTACGGGAATCGACTCTTGCTGTGATCGGGAACTCGCCCAGATCAAAATACAGATATACTTCAGCGCCGAGCAGCTCGTATACTTTAATCGTAGCCTCAAATCCGTTCTTTAACGTATCGATCATTACTTCCGAATCGTATACGTCTTCCGGACGGATACCAAGCGTAACGATCTTGCCGGCATAACCGCCGTCGATCACTTTCTTTGCTTTTGCAGGCGGAAGTTCGATCTTCAGACCGGACGTCTTTGCGTATGCCTTGTCGCCTTCTACTTCGATCTCCGCGTCGATAAAGTTCATCTGCGGTGATCCCATAAATCCCGCAACGAACAGGTTCTGCGGCTTCTCATATAAATTCTGAGGGCTGTCTACCTGCTGTACAATGCCGTCCTTCATAACGACGATTCTTGTACCAAGCGTCATAGCCTCTGTCTGGTCATGCGTTACGTAAATAATCGTAGCGCCGAGTTCCTGATGCAGTTTTGCAATCTCAATACGCATCTGTACGCGAAGTTTTGCATCCAGGTTGGATAACGGTTCGTCCATCAGGAATACCTTAGGATTACGTACGATCGCGCGCCCCATAGCGACACGCTGTCTCTGTCCGCCGGAAAGAGCCTTCGGCTTACGGTCAAGCAGCTTCTCCAAATCAAGAATTCTTGCCGCTTCTTTTACCTTTTTGTCAATTTCATCTTTCGGGAGCTTACGTAATTTCAGACCAAACGCCATGTTGTCATATACCGTCATATGCGGATACAACGCGTAGTTCTGGAATACCATCGCGATATCTCTGTCTTTCGGCTCTACGTCGTTTACGACCTTGCCGTCGATCTTCAGTTCGCCGGAAGAAATGTCTTCCAGACCTGCGATCATACGAAGCGTCGTAGACTTGCCGCATCCGGAAGGACCTACAAAAATGATGAACTCTTTGTCCTCAATGTCCAGGTTAAAATTCTTAACTGCCTCAAATCCGTTCGGATATACTTTACAAACGTCTTTTAATGATAAACTTGCCACTTTACTTCCTCCTGTTTTCTATACGTTTTGTTTCACTGTATTGAGGCTTTGCCTCACCTTGCTTTTAGTATAGATGGAGTTTTCACATTTTGCCATGCCACGATTCCACAAAGATTTAAAAAATTTCTATACAGATTGACTAATTTCCTCATCCTGCGGTTCCAGTTTTTTAAAAATGCCCGAAAACAGATAGGACGCCAGATACACCGGCAGCGATATTCCAAGCAGGAAAATAAGCGGCAGTATCCGAATGACAAACAGACCGTACAAAACTAAAAACACTGCATAAATAATAAGAATACAGATAGATTTCGGAAAATTGAGAATGCCGATCAGGCAGGCGTTCTTGATCGTATTTTTAATGCTGTTTTCAAATCTGGCAAGCAGCGCAAACCAGTAGACCGCGCCGCACAAAAAGAAAAAGAGAACAACGCACAGTCCTGTCCGCAAAATAAACGCAGCGCCGCTGTCCATCATGGAAATAAAGTAGAAGTCGGCTCCCGCCACAACCGCAAGAAACAGCATCAGAAGCCACATTGCCGTCGCCTGAAAAAAGTTTTCCTTAAACGACTTGAAAAAGCTTTTTGTCAAATAACCTTCTTCGTTTCTCACCATTTTAATCGATACATAATGAAGCGCCGTAAACGCCGCCCCTGCCGTCACGACCGGAATGCTGCATAACAATGTTAAAAAATTCAGCCAGATCAGATCGGCAAGCCTGCTGAGAAACGACATCACCGGACTGTCCGGATTAAACAAACGGTCCATCCTTTCCTCCATTCCGAAGCGTTTTTCAAACTTCTTCTCCTAAGTTACTGTCTACTATTATTTTATATTGGTTATTAATGCGCACATGCATTTCGAGAAATTCCCTCATTTCAGAACGCACCCGTTTCTCAATCGCGTCAAAACGGCTGATCGACGCCTGCACGATCCGCTCATTTAAGCGCCTTCTAAGCGACTGCTTCAGCAAAACGTCCTTGATCTCTTTCCAGCTGAGCGCCTGTCTGTAGCCGCGCTTATTCATCATTGCGGTAACGCAGTCCGCCACCTGTAGCGTAAACTGCGGAAGCGTCATCTGTCCCTCGCGCAGCCCGTGCGGATATCCCGTGCCGTCCAGACACTCGTGATGCGCGGCGGCAATTTCCGTAATACCCTGCACGGCAAAATACTTTCTAAGCAGCTCTTCTCCGATCTCTACATGTTTCCTGACCTCTGCGGTCTCGCTTTCCGTCAGCTCTCGAGGCGCTTTTATAATGCCGGGATCAATCGCCAGCATGCCGATGTCATGCAGCATTGTCCCATAATCCAGTTTATCTTTTTCACGCCCCGAAAGACCAAGCACCTCTGCAATTTCATCTACAACGCAGCAGCAGACGATCGTTTCTATCGTCTGTACCTTGCTTCTCAGGCTGTAGCAGTGCATTACAAATTTCAGATAATTTTCCTTTTCCTCATTCGTGAACATGACATAATCCATATACTTCCGGAGTTCTTCTTTGTACGCCCCGGATTCGATCTGCTTCATCATGCCGTCCTTCCGGCTGCATTTCAACAGCAGCATGACCGCCTCCGGCATATACTCATTGCCTGCTCCGGCTTCAAAACGGTGAAAATCAAGCTCGGCGCCGTCCTTTCGATAGCATGCGTCCACGTCTTCTAACAGGCTTAAATACATCGCAATCTTCACGTATTCATAATTAAGGCGGCTCAACTTGTAATACGGCAGATGGTGATAGGTAATAATATCGCAGCGATTGCCAAACGGCGACGTATGCTTCAGAAACAGCGACCCGTATGCGGAATGCTTATTGCTGTGATCCGGTTCGTCATAACTCAGTTCGTCGTTCAGACGGTCCGTCTTATACGCGCCGATATCATGCAGCATCGCCAGAAAAACAAATTCCGCCGCCTCGTATTCGTCATAGCTTCCCTTGCATTCCAGCAGACGCATCAGCATATAAGCGACACGCATTCCATGCTCGACCGGCCGTTTGTCGATCAGACAGAGCGTATCGCATATAAGATAGCAGATATTGGCACTGCTGATATAATCCATTGTCCGCATAGCATCCCCCTTATCCTATAAAACAAGCTTCATCGGCGTGTAAAGAATGCCGTCCTGCCATGTTTCGAGTCCCGTATCCTGAAATCCCATTTTGTGGTAAAAGCCGACCGCATATGGCGCCGCATTGACTGTAATTCTGGACGCGCCCCGCTCAGTCAGAAGGTAATTGCACAAATACTGTACAAGCGCCCTGCCCACGCCCCGCTTATGGTACGCCTCGTCTACAAACAGAAGCGAAATATGGCTGCCGCCGCGCACGGAAATCATCCCTATGATCCGCTTTCCGCAAAGCGCTATCATCATCTCATAGCTGCCCGCAAGGAACATCCGGTACAGCCCGGAATCGGTAACAAAATCTTCAAAGCTCTTGATTCCCTGCGGCGTATAGTCGTTCGCTTCAAATTTCAGAAAAGTCCTCCATGCAAGCGCCATCGCATCCATCCATTCATTCCTGTGCGCCTGCCTAATCTCCCACGGGAAAGCGTTCGGTCCCATCGTCTCATCTCCACGTAAGTATTCTTGTTTTTATCATATCGAATTTCAAGAGGAAATACAAGGAAGAATCTATTCGGGCAGCACCTCATTTGCCAATTTGCCGCCCTGTTCCAGCGCATACGCATTCTCCAGCGTTACTTTGGCGATCGCCTGCGTCGCTTCCTTTGTAAAAAATCCCATATGAGAAGTGATGAGCACGTTCGGAAACGCCGTCAGGCGCACGAGATTTTCGTCCTGAATGATATCGTTGGAACGATCCTCATAAAATACGCCCTCTTCTTCCTCGTAAACGTCCAGACCGACGCCCGCGAACTTCTTTTCAAGCAGACCGTCGATCAGCGCTTCCGTATCGATCAGACCGCCCCTCGACGTATTGACAAGATAAACGCCCTTTTTCATCATTGCGATCGTCTTCGCGTTGATCAGATGCTTTGTATCCGTCGTGAGCGGGCAATGGAGGGTGACGATATCCGACCGCTTCATCAGCTCTTCCAGCGATACGTAATTTACGCCCAGATTCGGATTTGGATAAGGATCGTACGCCAGAATCTCCATCTGAAAGCCCTTCAGCATTCTGATCATAGCCTGCCCGATCTTTCCCGTGCCGACTACGCCCGCCGTTTTCTGGTAGAGATTGCTCCCCATAAAACCGTTGATATTCATATTGAAATCACGCGTTCTCGTATAGGCGCGGTGTGTGTACCGGTTTACTGTCAGAAGCAGCGCCATCGCAAATTCCGCTACCGCTTCCGGCGAATAGCTCGGCACTCTGAGCACGTGCAGCTTTCCCGCCGCCGCTTTGATATCTACGTTATTAAAGCCGGCGCAGCGCAGAAGGATTCCTTTCACTCCCATTTCGTAAAGCTCGTCTATCATCCGGGCGTTCACATAATCGTTGACAAAAATGCAGACTGCGTCGTGTCCTTTCGCCAGAAATACGGTCTCTTCGTTGCACTGCATTTCCACAAAATGCAGATCGAAGCCGTAGTCGCGCGCCATCGGCTCAAACCAGACTTTATCATAAGGTTTCGTATTGTAAAAAATAATTTTCATAATCGTCCTCGCTTCTTTCTTTTTGCATATTCTTTTTGCACACTAGTATACGGAAATTTCAGTCATATCATGCAAAAAAGCCGTCCGGCGCCGTTTAACAGATCTCCGCGCCGGCGGGCATATCCTTCTCCGGCGTAACGAGAGCAAGATTGCCTTCCGCGTCTTCTGCGCACAGCAGCATTCCTTCCGATACGACGCCTGCAAGCGTCGCGGGCTTTAAGTTTACAAGCACCATGACTTTTTTGCCGACCATCTCTTCCGCGCTGTAATATTTTCTGATGCCGGACACGATCTGTTTCACCTGACTGCCGATCTTTACCTTGGAGCAGAGCAGTTTTTTGGATTTCTTGACTTCCTCACAGGCAATGATCTCGCCGACCTGAAACTGCAATTTGTCAAAATCTCCGTATTCAATCTCAGGCTTTGTTTCGATGTCGATCACAGTCTCCGTTGTTTTCTCGTTTTCCGTCTCATCTTCGCCGCCTGCCCCTGCTTCTCCGGCAGCCGCTTCCGCTTTTCTCTGCGCGAACATCGCTTCCGCCTTCTCAACGACTTCCTTTACATCCAGTCTTGCAAACAAAATTTCCGGCTTATCCGTTACTTTGCCGCCGGACGCATATTTCCCGAATTCCGTCAGTTCGTCAAAGCTGCGCAGAGACGCGCCAAGCTGAGACGCGATCTTTTCCGCCGTCTTCGGCATAAACGGCTCAAGCAGCGACGCGCCGATCACGATGCCTTCCACTAAATTATAAAGTACGGTCGAAAGACGGTCTTTCTTTGCCTCATCCTTTGCCAGTACCCACGGCTCCGTCTCGTCAATATATTTATTGCAGCGTTTGAACAGTGTAAAGATCTCTGTGATCGCGTCCGCCACACGCAGATTTTCCATTTTAGCGCTGACCTTATCGAACGCGCCCGTTACGACCGCTTTCAGATCGTCGTCCACTTCGGATGTGACACCCTTGTCACAAACAACGCCTCCGAAATATTTATTGCTCATGGAAATCGTTCTGTTGACAAGATTGCCGAGCGTATTCGCCAGATCAGAATTCAGACGCTCTACCATCAGCTCCCATGAAATCACGCCGTCGTTTTCAAACGGCATTTCATGTAATACGAAATAACGCACCGCGTCCACGCCGAAAAAGTCTACGAGATCGTCGGCGTAAATGACGTTGCCCTTTGATTTACTCATTTTGCCGTCGCCCTGAAGCAGCCACGGATGTCCGAACACCTGCTTGGGCAGCGGTTCGCCGAGCGCCATCAGAAAGATCGGCCAATAGATCGTATGGAAGCGGATAATATCCTTTCCGATCAGGTGCAGATCCGCCGGCCAGTATTTCTTATACTGCTCCGTACTGTTGCCGTCGCAGTCATATCCGATCCCGGTAATATAGTTTGTCAGCGCGTCCAGCCATACATAAACGACATGCTTGTCGTCAAAATCAACCGGAATGCCCCATTTGAAAGACGTTCTCGATACGCACAGATCCTGAAGTCCCGGAAGCAGGAAATTATTCATCATCTCATTCTTACGCGATACCGGCTGGATAAATTCGGGATGCGTATTAATATGCTCGATCAGCTTATCCGCATATTTGCTCATTCTGAAAAAGTAAGCCTCTTCCTTGGCGGGCTTTACTTCCCTGCCGCAGTCGGGACACTTGCCGTCCACGAGCTGCGATTCCGTCCAGAACGACTCGCACGGCGTACAGTAAAGCCCTTCATAAGAGCCTTTATAGATGTCTCCCTGATCGTAAAGACGTTTGAAAATTTTCTGTACCTGCTTCTCATGTGCCGTATCTGTCGTGCGGATAAATTTGTCATACGACGTGTCCATCAGATCCCATAAGCCTTTGATCGTGCCCGCCACATCGTCTACGAATTCCTTCGGCGTCACACCCGCTTCCTGCGCCTTTAACTCGATCTTCTGTCCGTGCTCGTCCGTACCGGTCTGGAAAAATACGTCGTAGCCTTCCTTCCGTTTGAATCTGGCGATGCTGTCCGCCAGGACGATCTCGTAGCTGTTGCCGATATGCGGCTTGCCGGACGTATAGGCGATCGCCGTTGTGATATAATACTTTCCTTTGTTCATAATTTTCTTCCTTTCTTATGCTTTATTATTTTCTTATCAGATTCGGATGTCAAAAGGGTTTATTTTTACGATGCCTAGTCAAATTGTACAAAAATTTTATTTCCTGTTCCAAGCTGCGGATATAAGACTTTCTAAGCGTTCCGGCAACGGTCTGAAACAGTCTGACGCAAGCGGCGAAGATTCGCCGTCCGTGGCTCAGCTTCGCAGTTTTCAATAAACCCTTTTGACACCCGAATCTTATCATTACAAAAACGCCTCCTCATCCTGCCGGATAAGAAGGCGTTGTCACGCGTTACCACTTCTTTTCGTCCGCCCCTCGCGAAACGGACCTCTGCGGGTACGCAAATACCCTGCCGCTATAACAGGCGGAACCTGTCGCAGCCTTACCGTTTCTATCGACTGTCATAAATGAATATATTATGACGCATGCGTCATATTGACATGTCCCTCGCATACACGGTTCGGTGCGCCGCTCAGAAGCCATCTTCCGTATTCTGCCGTCTTTATCCTTCTCAGCGGCGGAGCTTTTCCCGTTTCACGGTCTCCATAGGATATTCTCTGTAAAGCGTAAGAATACGTACTCTCTTCGTCATTGCATTTTCTATGTTTTCTGCCTTTAAGCGTAGCATAATCGGGGCAGATTGTCAAATATTACGCGGGCGCGCTTCCTTATTGACGCCCTTTTATCACCAAGTCCGAATGCTTCGCCTCTCCGACGATCTCCCGGTAAAACGCTTTGCTTCCTTTTTCATTGATTTCGATTTTCATTCCAGTCCTCCAGTGTCATCTGTCTTTCAACCAAAGATTTCGCTTCCTTTTCTATGATCCTGTCCGCTTCGTCGATCGTTCCGAATAAAAGCGGCGAATTCGGATCATGCTTCGCGGCGTTTTTAAAAGCCGCCTGTTCGCTTGCATTTGCATAGCAATAAATACATCCGTTTTTGCAGGTATGATACGCGCCGATATCCACGCTTGAAACGCAGCCGCATTCCGCTCTCTGATTTTTATCCTTCGAAACGTTTAACCGAAAACCGCCGATCCGTTCGATCCTCTCCCGGTCGATGCAGCTTGCGCGCCCGATTCCCATGCTTGTGAAGTCGCCCTCTTCCGCGCACGTATTGATTCTAAATCCATATTCCGACGCGGTTTGCGCAAACCGCCCCATCAGCTCCGTCCGCATCGCGAGGGTATCTTTTCTGATCCCCAGCGGCTTTAGCCTGCGCTCCGTATTTCTGTAGAAATCCAGAAAGCTGACCGTACACGTTTCCGTATATCCGCCGAGCTTTGCAGCCAATACGTTAAAATACCTGCAATGATACTCCATTGTATACCGCTCGCTGAAAAAGATCGGATCGTATCTCCATATTACCTTTTCTTTTCCGATCTCCTTTGACAGCCTCTGAAACGCCGGAATAACGATCTTATTTTTAGACGGCAGATTCGTCTCGACTTCCGGTCCGTATGCCGTCAGCGTAAACTGAAAATAATAGCGGTACGCCGACAGCTCGTCTAACCGCTCCATCATCGGCGCCGGATTTTTCGTCCAAAACACGATCGCGTCGACCACATCAGGCGATAAGTCGATTTTGCTGATCTGCCGGGAATTCATCGGGTTTCTGACCAGCACATATTTTTCTTTTAATCTATGATACATCCATTCGGAATAACAGGACGGTATATCCGTCCTTCTGCTCGCGCTGATAATCATAGCCGTCCTTTCACTTACGTCTGCATACTTATATACTGCCGGATCGCTTCAGCCGATTTTTCCTTTTTCGCATAGTTCTTTGTCAGGAACTGCCTGTAATATATTACGCCTATAATACTTGTAACCGATTCCGTCACCGGAAAAGTCAGCCAAAACCAGTTAAGACCGAAACGGGAGAACAAAAATCCAAGCGGCACAAACAGCACTACCGTACGGATCACCGTCAGCAGAGAGCTTTTCAGGCTAGAACCTACCGCCTGAAAGAATACCGGAAAAATCAGCGACGTAACCATCGGAAGAAAGCTGACGCCGACAAAACGAAACCCGATCCGTCCGATTTCTATCACCGCTTCATCCGCTGTGAATACGCGAAGCATTTGCGCAGGAATCAAGACGAAACACAACGTTCCGGCCGCCATCAGGACCAACCCAAAGCGGACGGCGGCGGATAACGTCTTTTTGCAGCGTTCTATATTTCCCGCCGCATAATTGAAGCTTATAACCGGTACGATACAGGTCTGCATCGCTCCCAACGGAATAAAGAAAAAAGTCTGCCATTTATAATAAAGTCCAAGCGCGGTAACAGCCTGATCGGAAAAAGCCGCTAAAATCAAATTCAAGCCGAGTATATAAAAGGTGTACGCCGACTGCATCAATATGTTAGGCGCTCCCATGCGGAATATCATCGCGATATGATGCGGATATACTTCTTTGCCCGGGGATCTGCGAAAGCCTTTTTTCATCACGATCAGCGCCGCCGCAATCTGCCCGGCTACCGTCGCGGCAGCGGCTCCTGCGATTCCCATTTCCGGCAGCCCGGACATTCCGAAAATCAGCAGCGGATCGAGAATCATATTGACGACTGCGCCAGCAATCTGAGCGGTCATCGGCGTTTTCATATCGCCGTTTGCCTGTAAAATCTTAGTCCAGATACTCTCAAGAAAAAGTCCGGTGCTAAACGTGCATACGATCCTGCCATATATGATAACGTCTCTGATAACCGCTTCGGAATTTGTAGACATTCTCGCATAAAAGGGCATGACCGCCCAGCAGACCGCGGCGAACGCAAGCCACAAACCGATCGCCAGAATCACGCCGACTCCGGCATACTCGTCCGCCTCTTTTTTTCTTCCGACGCCGAGCTTCGCCGCCATAACCGTATTGATGCCGACTCCGGTTCCGACGGCTAACGCGATCATCAAAAGCTGCATCGGATAGACAATGGACAACGCGGTCAGACCCGAATCCGAATATCTGCCGATAAACAGGCTGTCAATGATATTATACAGCGCCTGAATCAACTGCGCCAGCATAACCGGCGGCGCAAGTCTGAAGAGTATTTTCCCAATCTTTTCTGTGCCGAAAAATTCAGTTGCCTCCACTGTTTGTTACCTCGATTCTTCCAACGCCAGTTTTAACGCCCGGTCATATTCCAGCAATAGCTCTGTTAATACCTGAAGTTTCCCTTCACCCAGCAATTCCAGGGCTCTGCTTTCCACCGTATCCAGAGATTCCAGAAACGGCGCGGCATACTCTTTTCCTTTCTCGGAAAGAACAAACGCTTTTTCCCGTCCCTTGCTGTCTTTTTCGTCATATATCAGAATCCCATCTTTTCTCAAAGAGGCGATCACATTATGTATCGTCTGCTTGGGCAGAAGATAATTGCCGCAAATCTGCTTCTGCGTACAAAATCCGTTTTCACGGATCGTATAGAGAACGAGCATTTCATGATAGCTGATTCCGCGCTCGTTTGACCACACAGAATAGATTCCTCTGAACTTAATAATCGCACGGTTCACACGATTGAGAAGATTTAACGTTTCTTTCTCCATATGTCCTCCATTAGTCCCATTCGGGACTCATTCAGCATATACCATTCTTTTCATATGGTCAATAGCGTTTGCAGACAAAAACTTTCCAAAGTGAAACCGAGTCCAGACATAAAATGAAGATATTTTACAAGCCTTTTGTCATTTAACATGCTACAATTATAGGCAGCAAAGGAGAATGTGGATGAAAAAAGAAACAAGAACGGCGGTTTTCGACGATGAGCTTCGTGTCGAAGCATATCGGTTTGAAGGGATCATACAGCCGTTTCCAAACCACTTTCATGAATATTATGTGATCGGTTTTATCGAGAACGGGCGGCGTTCCCTTTCCTGCGGAAATCAGGAATATATGATAACAAAAGGCGATATCGTCCTTTTTCATCCCGGAGATAATCACGCCTGCATCCAAAGCGACGAGGGAACGCTTGATTATCGCGGAATCAACATCTCCAAAGAAGTCATGCGAAATCTCGCGGAAGAAGCGATCGGGGAACCGAAGCTCCCATGCTTTTCCAAAAACGTAATTTCCGACGAGGAAGCGGTCTGTTATCTGCGTCCACTCCATGAACTGATCATGAAAGGTTCCCATGAGTTCGGCAAGGAAGAAAAGCTGCTGCTCCTGATCTCCCTGCTCATTTTGCGGTACGGGCAGTCCTCAAAAGACCGTATTCCGGAATACCGGGAGGAAATAGAAAAAGCCTGCGATTTTATGGAACAGCATTTTGCAGACCGGATTTCTCTGGATCAGCTCTGCCGCTGCGTCGGCCTTGGCAAATCCACGCTGCTCCGCGCCTTTACCAGATCTAAGGGCGTCACGCCATACCGTTATTTAGAAAGCGTGCGCATCGGCAAAGCAAAAAAACTTCTGGAGCAGGGAATGTCTCCGGTCGAGACCGCCATGCTGACCGGATTTTCCGACCAAAGTCACTTCACAAACTACTTCAGCCGATTTATTGGACTGGCTCCGGGACTTTACCACGACATATTTTCAGAAAAGGAATTCGCAAAGGAGGAAACGCCGGATGAATAAAAAAGCTGCCGGGCATTTAGCGGCATTCATAACGTTTCTGATATGGGGAACGACCTTTATCTCCACAAAGGTGCTGTTAGCAGATTTTAAACCGATCGAAATCCTGTTCTTCCGGTTTGTCCTGGGATTTCTAGCATTGCTGATCGTCTATCCACGCCGGATGAGAGGCACGGACAGGCGGCAGGAGGCTGTCTTTACAGCGGCGGGGCTGTGCGGCGTGTGCCTGTATTATCTGCTGGAAAACATTGCGCTGACTTACACAACGGCGTCCAACGTAGGCGTAATCATTTCCATCGCGCCCTTTTTCACGGCGATGCTCGCCCATCTGTTCTCAAAAGAAGAAAAGCTGCGCACAAATTTCTTCATCGGATTTTTCGTCGCAATGGCCGGCATCTTCCTGATCAGCTTTAACGGGGCGAAGATGCAGTTAAGTCCCGTCGGCGACTTATTGGCCGCGGCCGCCGCGGTCTTATGGGCCTGCTACTCTATGCTCACCCGGAAAATCAGCGGCTTCGGATATCATACCGTCCAGACTACAAGGCGGGTATTCGCCTATGGTCTCTTATTTATGTTGCCCGCGCTGTTTCTGTCCGGCTGCCGCACTACAGCGGCGCGGTTTGCAAACCCTGTCTATCTGGGGAATCTGATCTTTCTCGGTCTGGGCGCATCCGCGCTGTGCTTTGTGACCTGGAACACGGCTGTGAAGATTCTGGGCGCCGTCAAAACAAGCGTTTACATATACCTTGTTCCGGTAATCACTGTCGCCGCGTCCGTCCTGATCCTGAAAGAAAAAGTGACCGTAATGTCCGGTATCGGGACCGTCCTGACACTGATCGGGCTGTTTTTTTCGGAATACAGAGGGAAGACGCAAAAACAGGAGGCAAGCTGAAATGGATTTACAGAATAGAAAGGAATTCTGCCCCGAGGTTTTTTTTATTTCATAGGAACACAGCTTTCGTTCAAAACAAAATGGAGTAATTTCCTACAAATGGAGACGGACAATTTTTTCTTCTGTTCATTTACTATTTCGTTACATACTTCTGTAACCTGCTCTGTGGTTTCTCTGGTATTGTATATGCCAACTTATTACTTTCCAGTAATGGTTTCAGAAAAGTTCTTGTCATATAAGTTAAATTCTTATAGCCAATATACTCTGAAATCTCTTTTTTGGTTCTTGCTGTTTTGCAAAATTCAAGTATCTTTTCTGCAACTGCATCACTTCCGACTTGGTCACTGACTTGGTCACTGACTTGGTCAATACTCTTTGGACCTGACTTCATTGTAGCAGTTTCACTCAACGGAATTACCGTTTTAAAAACATCTCCCTCTACAAACTGCGGAACTCCACCAGAATACAATTTAGTAAACTTATA
>JAGARW010000098.1 GCA_017621975.1 Lachnospiraceae bacterium
CGCAAAGAGCATGTGCAGATGGAGGAGTTTATGAAATATGTAATCGTACTTGGAGACGGCATGGCGGATCAGCCGATCGCGGAGCTTTCCGGGAAAACGCCGCTTGCCTATGCAAAGACAGAAAATCTTGACGCGCTGAGCGCAAAATCCGAGATCGGTATGGTACATACGATACCGGACGGCATGAAGCCCGGTTCCGATACGGCGAACCTTTCCGTGATCGGTTATGACCCGAAGCTCTATTATTCGGGGCGTTCTCCGCTCGAGGCGCTGAGCATCGGCGTACCGATGAAGGAGACGGATATTGTGCTTCGGTGCAACATCGTAACGCTTTCGGAGGAGGAAGGCATTCCGTTTGAAGAGCGCACGATCATCGACCACAGCTCGGACGAGATCAGTACGGAGGATTGCGCGGTTTTGCTGGAAGCGGTTAAAAAAGAGCTACAGAATGAAACCTATATGTTTTACGTCGGCACGAGCTACCGTCACTGTCTGATCTGGGACAAGGGAGAGGTCGTGGAGCTGACGCCGCCTCACGATGTGCTCGGACGCGTGATCGCGCCGTATCTTCCGGCTGAGAAAGCGCTTTATGAAATGATGAAAAAGAGCTATGATATTTTGGAGCATCATCCTTTGAACGAGGAAAGAAGAAAAAAAGGTCTGCATCCCGCAAACTGCTGCTGGTTCTGGGGCGCGGGCACAAAGCCGCTCCTTTCCAATTTTGAAAAGGAGCATCATAAAAAAGGCGTGATGATTTCGGCGGTCGATCTGCTGAAAGGGATCGCGGTCGGCGCGGGAATGGACAATATCGAAGTGAAAGGCGCGAACGGCGGTCTCAATACCAACTATGAAGGAAAAGCCCAGGCTGCGGTTAAGGCGCTGACAAAGGATGGCTATGATTTTGCTTATATTCATATCGAAGCGCCCGACGAGATGGGGCATCAGGGAAGCGTAGAGAAAAAGGTCAAGGCGATTGAAAATATTGACGCACGTGTCATAAAACCTTTGCTTGCCGGTCTGGAAGCGGCGGGAGAGCCGTTCCGGCTGATGGTGCTCCCGGATCATCCGACGCCGATCTGCGTGCGTACCCATACGTCGGACGACGTGCCGTATCTGCTTTACGACAGCACAAAGCCGCTGACCGGAAATGATCTGTATAATGAAGAGCAGGCGGCGCAGACCGGAATCCGTGTGGAAAAAGGACACGACCTGATCCGCAGACTCTTTGAAGAATAAAATACTTAAAATCAGGATACATGAGGAGAAGTTGGTACAATGAAAAAAGTAGTGAAATTCGGCGGAAGCTCCCTTGCGAGCGCAAAACAATTTAAGAAGGTCGGCGATATTATCCGTGCAGACGCGGAAAGAAGATATGTCGTACCGTCCGCGCCGGGCAAGCGGCATATGCACGATACAAAGGTGACGGATATGCTTTACGAATGCTATGCGCTGGCGGAGCAGGGAAAAAGCTTTGACGCGGCGTTAAAGCAGATCAAGCTGCGCTATGAAGAGATCATTACAGGGCTTGAGATCGATCTTTCACTCGATCAGGAGTTTGAGGAGATCGAGCGGCAGTTCAAGGCGAAAGCGGGAAAGGATTATGCGGCTTCCCGCGGAGAATATTTGAACGGCATTATTATGGCGCGTTATCTTGATTTTGCCTTTGTCGACGCGGCTGAGGTCGTCGTATTTGACGAGGACGGTAATTTTAACGCGGATAAAACGGACGCGCTTTTGGGAAGGCGTCTGGAAGAGCTGGAACGCGCCGTCATCCCGGGCTTTTCCGGCGCTAAGGAAGACGGAACGGTAAAGACGTTTTCCCGCGGCGACTCCGACATTACCGGCTCGATTGTGGCAAAGGCGGTTCATGCCGACGTGTATGAAAACTGGACGGACGTTTCCGGCTTTCTGATCGCTGATCCGCG
>JAGARW010000011.1 GCA_017621975.1 Lachnospiraceae bacterium
CCCAATGGGGAACCAGGCGTTACATGAACATGGCTCACCTTACAAAGCCAGAGGAGGATCTGCTGTCTGATACCGTAGCCGGTTAACTGTTGGATGCTAAACGGCAGGAATTAAATTTGCGAAAAACTATTGACACTATCGATCAATAAGCAGAAAGTATTGAATTTAGCATTAAATGGTATTGAAATGAATGAACCAAAGGATATTATAAAAGATCCATATGTATTTGAATTTTTAGGCATACCGGAAAATAAGCCGATAATGGAAAGTGATCTGGAAAAAGCACTGGTGCAACAAATTGAAAAATTTTTGTTGGAATTAGGACGGGGATTTATGTTTGTAGGAACGCAACAGAGAGTTACAATTAATAACACTCATTATTATGCGGATATGGTCTTTTATAACAAGCCATTAAAATCATATGTAATCATAGAGCTAAAAACAACAAAATTAGTGCCGGAAGCTATTGGACAATTAAATATGTATCTTAATTATTATGAAAATGAAATAAATGATGAAGGCGATAATAAGCCAATCGGAATCATTTTGTGTACAGATAAAGATGCGCTGACAGTTGAATATGCATTGGGTGGTTTGTCAAGTAATATTTTTGCCTCTAAATATACTTATTATATTCCAGATAAACAGCAACTGATTGCAGAGGTTGAGAAGGTGCTTGCACAGTGGAATAATTGAAATATACCCGCTTCCGAAAGCGGCTGTCAGGGAGGCGGTATATAATGCGATTATTCATTCTAATTATGCAGCATTGGTTCCGATACAGATTCGGATTCATGAAGATGCAGTGTGCAACCCTATAATCCGAATATTGCCAATGGATTTTTCCGGGCAGGATATGTAGAAACATGGGGACGTGGGATAGAGAAGATATGTGAAGCCTGCAAAAAGCATGGTGTTCCAATGCCGGAATATACACTTCATTTAGAAGAATTGAGTTTGCTTAAAAAGATCACTACACCCTTACAAATTGATCCCGGTACTGCGTCGGTGTCAGTCCGCTGTATTTTTTGAAAAGCAGGGAAAAGTAGGAAGAGTCATGAATGCCGATCTGTTCGGCGACCTCGTAGGTCAGCAGGCTGCTGTCGGCAAGAAGCTCTTTCGCTTTTTCCATGCGCATAGCGGTAATATATTCCGTGACGGAATAGCCGCATTCTTTTTTAAAGGTCCGGCTGAGGTAAGAGCCGTTGATATGGGCGTACCCCGCGATATCCTCCAGCAGGAGGTTGTCCGCAAGATGCTCCCGGATATAGAAGATGGCGTCCTGAACGTACTGACTGTATTTCTTTTCGGAAGCGGTCAGCGTTTTTTTTGTAAAAGACAGAAGCTCGTCTATGATGTCCTGAAGCTGGAAGATGTCCGAGGAATGGCGGATACGGACCAGAAAATCCTCCGGCGGCAGGATGAGCCGGTATTTTGCGAGCACCCGGAATACGAGGTAATAAATATGCGAGCAGATACTTTTTACGTCGGAGGCGTTGACAAGGCTGCTCTTGAGCTTCATGAATAAGGAGCCACATACGGAAGAAGCCTGCGCGAAATCCCGTTGCAGGATTGCAGTCTCAAGGTCATAGAGAGACAGCGTGTCCTCGGCGGACAGAATATATTCCGACTGGATGTTCTGACTGTCAAAAACGGCGATGGACGAAACGGAATAGAACGTCAGGGAGAGCGTATGGATCGCTTCGGAAGCGGCCTTGGAAAATTCCGAAGCGCCATGATGAAGCCGGCTGATCCCCGCCGATACGTTCATGGAATAGAGCCGTTTCAGGATGGAGATGATCTCGTTGCAGCCTGCGGTCACAGGTTCCGGCTCCTGGCTACAGTAGACGGATAAGATCAGATTGTTGTACCGGAAGCAGTAGCCGCCGGATTTTTGACGGATGATCAGCTCCTTCAGCCGGTTGATTTCGGACGGTTTGTCCGCAAGCTGAAACGCGGCGATATAGTAGTCCTCAAGAGAAATTCCAAACCGCTTCAGACCCTCCGGGGTATCGGCGGTGATGCCGCTGCAGGTCAGCTCCTGCAGAAACTGATCCTTTAGAAACGCCATCTCGCTTTTGGCGATGGAATCCTGCTTTTTGGAAATAATGATCTTTTGCTGCGCCTCGTTCACGGCGGTGACGATCTCCTCCTTGGAAGTGGGCTTTAACAGAAAATGCGAGACATTATAACGGATTGCGGTACGGGCGTATTCGAATTCGCCGTAGCCGGTCAGCAGGATAACGGCGATTTCGGGATGATTTTCATAAATGTACTTCGCAAGTCCGAGTCCGTCGATTACCGGCATTTTAATGTCGGTAATGACAATGTCGACCGGATTTTCTTCTATTTTTTCAATCGCGTCGGCTCCGTCGCAGGCAGCGCCGGATACGATGCAGTCGATACTTTCCCAGTCAATAAAAGACGACAGTCCTTTTCGCATCGTCGCTTCGTCGTCGACGATCAGCAAATGAAAGATCATAGAGCAAACCCCTCCTTATATGGAATCTGAAACGAAACGGTCGTCTCCGTATCGGGAACGCTCGATATATGGAGCCGTGCGCTTTCGCCGTACAGAAGGAACAGACGGCGGCTCAGGTTGCGCAGCCCGATATGCGTATGCGTGTTTTCCGGGGAAGCCTGGATGGTTTGAAGATCCGGGATCTCATGGAAGCCGACGCCGTTGTCTGTGACGGAAATGCGGACGAGGGCGTCTTCCCTCCGAATAGAGATCAGAAGCTCCCCGTTTTCCTTTTTGGGCTCCAGTCCATGTACGAAAGAATTTTCCACAAGAGACTGAATGCAGAAGCAGGGAACGCTCAGACGCTCCAGTCCGGGATCGACCGAAAACGAGACCTGAATCTTATCTTCAAACCGCATCTTTTGCAGGTAAATATAAAATTTGATGTACCGCAGCTCTTCCTGCAGCGTAATACAGGAGGAGGTTCTGGAAAGGACGTCCGTTTTCAGAAGCTCTCCGAGGGAGATCACCATCTGGTACAACTCCGGGCAATCGGACATCTGCGCCTTCCATGCCAGCGTGTTTAACGTATTGAACAGGAAATGCGGATTGATCTGGGACTGCAGCGCCTGAATCTCGGCGTTTTTAGAAGAAGCTGCTTTCCAGATTGTCGGCGTGGTAAGCGTTGATCTCATTCAGCATATGGTTGAACGCGTTTGTCAGAGAGTTGAATTCTTCGTACAGCTTTGCGGGCGGAATGGTCTCTTCGTAGTGTCCCTCGCTGATATGGTTTACATAACCGATCATCCGCGTGACAGGATAAGTAATCGCCTTGCTGAGGGCAAAGGAGATCAGCATGACGAGGATGATAATTGTGAGCATAACGATCAGATAAGTCCGAAGGGAGGCGCTCAGCCTTTGCATCAGCTCCTGCCTTGGAGCGACGACGACAGCGGACAGATCGGGGTTATGGAGCTTTTCGGAAACGCTCAGGTAGCTGCGTTTATCGATCGGATAGGATTTGCCGGGAGCGGAGAACAGTTCCAGTTCTTCGTTGTAAAGGCAGATAAACCAGCCGTTGTCCAGAGAACTGCCCAGATAGTCGATATAGGCAGGGCCGTCGATGGAAATTACCATCGTTGCGATCGGAGAGCCGGTGCTCGAACTGAAAATATTGCGGACAAAGTAGAGCGCGTCGTGTCCTCCGGGAGCCGTCATCAGCTGAAGGGACGGCTTTCGTTTGTCCGCCCGTTCGTAAACCTCGCGGCTGCGCGCGTCCGCCTGCGGGGAATTGACCGTAGAAACGCGGTAGACTGCATCGCCTGTATAAATGGAGACGGAATTGATGAACTTTTCCTTCCAGACATAATTGGTAATGAGCAGATAGGTCATCTGCCGTTCAACGGCGATTACGCTGTGGCTGTCGGTAAGCCCCGCCTCCAGACTGTCATAGATCAGATTATTGGACATAAATAAAGGATACAGGGAGTCGATCAGATCGACCTGTTCGTTGATCCGGTTCATTGTATTGTCAAGCTGCTGCAGCATCTGCTCCTGATAGGCGTCCCGCAGGGTGCGGGAAGTCTGTATGCAGAAAAAGGCGCCGGACAAGGTAAGCGCGAGCGCGATGATGCCGGTAATCATAAAAGTCGTATAGGAGCGGAGACTTCTGATATGAATTTTGTCCTGTAGTTTCTGTAAAATGGATTTCATAAAGGTTCCTTTTGGGCGTTTCCCGATATCGACGGCGTCTGTTATTATCATACCATAAGACGCGCGGAGCCGCTCTTATAAAAACAAAGAACACAAAAAAGAAATAAAAAAAGTAAAAATAATAATACAGCAGCCGCAAAATAACAGAATGCGGG
>JAGARW010000099.1 GCA_017621975.1 Lachnospiraceae bacterium
CAAAATTGCGCCTTTCAAGCTCCCGTTTCAGTTCCGAAAGCTCCAATAGCTTATTGCGCTTCATTTCCTGCGTCAGATTGGAAAGAATGACAAATACCGCCGCGTTCGAAAAATATAAGAGAGACATACCAACACACATCAATATTTGAAGTGCCCTAGAACTAGGAAATTCTATATAAGAGAAGATAATCATAATCGTCAGAGAGGCAGCCGGCATAATCAGCAGATACCAACAAAACCTGCCGTCTCTCTCGATCTCCATCTTTTTGATATATTTTTCCGTATAGAGTAAAAGCAGATAAGCAGCCAGATATTCCAATAAAAGAAAAGGAATCCCTCCGAGCGTAAACCATGCCGGAACCTCCCACTTCAACAGCACTTCCAAAAAACGATATAATATCACGGAAACAACTTCCCGTCCGCCTGCAAAAATAATATAGTAAATGATCGTATAGCCAATACAATTTCCCAATGAAAGCCGGAACGCCAGTTTCGAAAAAATCATATAAATAACCGGCACACATAAAAGGTTCAGCCATGTATTGCCGAAAGAATTTTCCAATATGATGGTCAGCGCAATCGCGGTAACCCACACCATATACTGCGCCCGGCTCAGACACCGGGAAAACATCGCCCTGAAAAATCTGCCGCACAACAAAACATCCATGACGCATAGAAGGAAACCGGATACCGATATTAATTCAAACTTCATTTCCGCCTGATCTCCTCTAACTTGGAATTCCAAAACCTTTGCAGTTGCTTTTTGAATTCCACAGCCTTGCTTCTGGCAAAACGGAACGAAATATTCTCATAACCTTCCAACGTAAATTCTTTATCCGTACACCCTAATATGTATTCAAAATTGATAATATAACTATCGTGAGGATAGCCAAAGCCATAAGGTTCCAAAATATGATACAGCTTTTCCAGTTTGTCCGATATACGAAACTCCTGATTGACATCGACCTGATGTTTCTTTGCCGCAGATTCCGAAATATATGCTCTTGTCGTCTTGTTACATTTTTCTATATAAACGATGTCATTCGGTCTCAGATACAGCTTTTTCCCTTCGCATTTGACAAGCAGAACCGGAACCGTCTCTGATTGTACCATCTTCTCAAGCACATCCATAATATAGCGTTCCTGTTCTTCGTTATTCATATTTTTCTTCATATAACGATAAGGCTGCACTTCAAAACTATGGGGAGACGGCTCCGCATACCCGGTATTAAATACAAGAATCACGTCATTGTCGATTTTCCTGATCTCTTCCGCTGTTTTCTCACCATCGATACGCTCCATCTGTACATCCAGAAATATTGCGGAAAATCTGATCTGATTCATTGCTTCCAGAAGAGCCGTTCCATGTTCATACTCGTGAAAATGCAGCATCGGCTCATAAGCCTTAATTTTTTTGATCCGCTCAATCAGCTGTCTGCGATCTATCGCCGAATCATCACATACCGCAATCTCAAAAGGCATTCTCTTCCCCCTATTGTCTTCACACAAATAATTTCTATAGGAAATCATACCATAAATTAAAAAATGGAACAACTTCTACCGGTAAGATTCTTTTTCTGCAATGATTGTTTACACGTCCTTTTTTCCAATTCTATAAGCTATTGAAAATTATAAAAAAGAATCCTGCCCGGAGGGCTTTTTTATTTCATAGGAACACAGCTTTCATACAAAACAAAATCGAGTAATTTCCTATGAAATGAAAAACACCCTCAAAGAGTATTTTTTCTCTTTAAGGGTGCACATTTTGCGGCTTTGCTAAATACCGATCTCTTTTCTTTATACATTGA
Source organism: Lachnospiraceae bacterium (assembly GCA_017621975.1). GTDB lineage: Bacteria > Bacillota > Clostridia > Lachnospirales > Lachnospiraceae > VSOB01. The sequence goes on from JAGARW010000099.1 coordinate 1,809, forward strand.
TCTCCGCTTTCACGCCGAGCAGTTCTTTGTTCTCTTCCAGAATCGGAGCGATCACTTTCGACAGGAACGTCTCTACCTGCTCTTTGGAACGTCCGACATACCGAGCAGGCTCCATTGTCTTCTGCAGATCCTCCAACGTCATATTGAACGCAGGATCAGCCGCGATCAATTCAAGCAGATTGTTATCCTTTCCTTCCACTTTGACGTTTTTACCGGCTTCCATCGAAAGCGTACGGATCTTCTCATGCAATTCCTGTCTGTCTCCGCCCGCCTTCACCGCGTCCATCATAATATTTTCCGTCGCCATGAACGGCAGCTCGCTGCGCAGTCTCTTTTCGATGACCTTAGGATATACGACAAGACCGTCCACAACGTTCAGACAAAGGTCAAGAATGCCGTCCGTCGCCAGGAAGCCTTCCGGAATGGAAAGACGCTTATTTGCAGAATCGTCAAGCGTGCGTTCAAACCATTGTGTCGCCGACGTGATCGCCGGATTGAGCGCATCGATCATAACATAACGGCTCAGAGAAGCGATTCGTTCGCTGCGCATCGGGTTTCTCTTATACGCCATTGCCGAAGAGCCGATCTGACTCTTTTCAAACGGCTCCTCCACTTCTTTTAAATGCTGCAGCAGCCGAATATCGTTGCTCGTCTTATGCGCGCTCGCGGCGATGCCCGCCAGTACGTTCGCCACTCTCGTATCGACCTTTCTCGAATACGTCTGCCCGGATACCGGATAGCATTCCGCAAATCCCATCTTTTCCGCAATCATCGGATCGATCTTATCGATCGTCTCCTGATCGCCGTTAAACAATTCCAGAAAAGAAGCCTGCGTTCCCGTCGTTCCCTTGGAACCGAGCAGCTTCATACCGTCAAGCACATGGTTCAGATCGTCAAGATCAAGCGTAAATTCCTGCATCCACAGCGTCGCGCGCTTCCCGACCGTCGTCGGCTGCGCCGGTTGGAAATGAGTAAACGCCAATGTCGGCAGCGCCTTGTATTTATCAGCAAACGCTGCAAGTTCATTAATCACGTTTACCAGTTTTTTCTTCACAAGCTTCAATGCTTCCGTCATCACAATAATATCGGTATTGTCTCCGACATAACATGATGTCGCGCCGAGGTGAATGATTCCCTTCGCCTTCGGACACTGTACGCCGTATGCGTACACATGGCTCATAACGTCATGACGGACTTCCTTTTCCCTTGCTTTTGCCACGTCATAATTAATATCTTCCGCATGCGCCTTCAGCTCGTCGATCTGCTCCTGCGTAATCGGCAGCCCAAGCTCTTTCTCCGTCTCAGCCAATGCGATCCAGAGCTTCCGCCATGTGCGGAATTTCATATCCGGTGAAAAAATGTACTGCATCTCCTTACTGGCATACCGCTCAGAAAGAGGACTGTTGTATCTGTCTGTACTCATGTGTTCTCCTATTTTTAACCAGTTGATTTTCTGCAGATAAAGTCTGCGATTGATTTGCTAGTTACCATGTAAATTATAGAGTTGATTGTGTTGTTTTGCAAGAAAAATTTCAAGCTCTTACCGCTCTCAAATGCTATTGACAATTTATGTTTTCAATGGTATATTGCTCATAGTGGTTGTGCTATGGATGCTTGTGGGGCCCATAGCCGGAGGGGCTCATGCGTGGGCTCCTTTTTATCAGACAACAACGAATTACTCTTATGAATTTCTATCACTCAAATATTATACAATTCTTCATTTCTACTGCAAATCATATTCACACATGTAAAAATAAAAGGACTCAAAATGGCCCAAAATTTCATGTCATATGAGCAGCAACTCAACAAATTGCAATACGCTGACGCTTTATCCATTCCAAATCCTGACGACGCCAAAAAAATATTAGAAGAAATCGGTTATTATTCCCTGATTGCAGGATATAAGCGTCTCTTCCTTCATTCTTCGTCAAAAAAATATAAGTATGGCGTTATTTTTGATGAAATCGTGGCATTTTATCACTTTGACGAACAGCTGCGCAGCCTGTTTTTAAAATATATTCTGCAAGTCGAACGGCATTTGAAATCTATGATTTCTTATTATTTTTGTGAAAAATATGGCGAATCCCAAACTGCATATCTCAATCCTGAGCATTTTGATCATGCAGCGCATACAAGACAAGTTGCAAAATTAATAAATTCATTAAATAAAATCATTGCCGTACCTGGCAACTACCGTTATA
>JAGARW010000012.1 GCA_017621975.1 Lachnospiraceae bacterium
CATTACAATCTACTATCGATTTATAATAGTTCATATAATACCTCTTGTCTGGTTTACAATCTTTCCTTGCTTCTAATTTACGAATATCTTCTACCAACGGAAACTTTATCCGCTGTATATCCTGCCCGTCCATATACACATACCTTCTCCCGGTTTGTATACCGTATCCGGCAACTCATATCCCAGAAATAGCATTGCCTTTTGCTCACTATCCATTCTATCATATAAAGTTCAAACGGTTTTTCTGAGAGAAATAGAGCGTGTCTGCACGTTGCAAACATATATATTGACAGGCGATAGCTTGCATAAGCATTTCTAATATCATAGACTTTACTCGTTCCGCTTCCTTCTTATCCTTAGACATCAAATACAAAATCATACTTGCATATTCATCCAGAACTAAAACTTGCCTAGCTTCACTCCGTTTTTCTGCTGTTTGAATGCTAAAAACATATTGTAAAACTTATCTATACCCTCGATAAATATTTCCGAATCATAATAAAAAGATGTATCTTTATAAAATATAAAATCCTCCGAGAACTTAAAGTCGACTAACCAAATATTAACTTTATAACTACATCAGCCTGATACAATCCATACTTCAAACTTACCGATTTCCCCGATCCAGACTTGCCTACATACAAATGATGACAAGTCCGCTCAAGATCAATGTTAATAGGCAATTTTACCCTATGTTGATACCACTCTTTTAGATCATATCCTAATCGCATGGTTCATTGATTGTGTGTTATAAACTGCATTATCCTGAACATTCTGATTATTAGCTTCTGTCGCAACTATATTTGCAATAGAAGCCTTCCTTTCGTCATTATATGCCAATTAAAATCTGATCTTATACCTATCTTTACTAACTTGTTATTCAAAAACATAAATCAGCTTTGGTATATTGACTTAGGGTAAAAACAATCCTGTTTTCTTAATGTTTTCAGCCAACTCGGCTTTAAAAACATCTAGCAATACGTCAATATTGTCAGCATACTTTTTTGCTTAAGATTCCTTGCGTATATCATCACGCAGAATACCTTATTATTCCAATCCTGCGTCTTGAACAATACGTAAAAACTCCTCAAGGAATCCAAATCTAGCGATTGTTGAGGTCTCTTCAAATTTGTACTTCTGCATCGCATTATCATACTCAACTTCAATCACCGGATAAGTGTACGGTGGATTCTATGCGACATCCCCTTAATCATATCCGAAAGTCTTTTAATCCTCTCCGAACAACTTTAACTACCTCCCTATGCGCTCCTTCAAATAACGTATCTTCCATGAATACAGTCATTACAAGAAAAAGCATTGCATACATTCTCACCAATGCCAAAATCTCAATCATAGCTTTTTTCCTTTTCTTTAGAAAGTAGCCGTGATATAATAAAATCCACGACAGTAGCTATATCACGGCTACATGAATTACTGTCTTGCAGTATTACCTACAAAGCAATATCGCGAACAGTGATTCGAATTTTTAGTTTCCTGTCGTATGACTCCGACGCTTTTACTAGGTTCCTGGCAGTAATTACTAATTCAAACGCTTCTGACATCCTTATTCTGCTTCCACAGAATAAGGAACCAAATCAATCGTAAGAATTCCTAGTTCTTTAGAAAGCGCCGTAACTCGTACCGCCACATTGTTACCAGTCGGCTTACGATCGATACAAAACTCAGCCTGTGCTGTTGCAAAACCGGTAAAAATTGTAGTAGAATCGGTCAAACTAATTGATGTTGACTTTCTAAATGCCATTACTTATACCTCCTTTCTATATGCTAGGGCTTACTACCACCCCAGTGAGTTTATCATGCCACTTTTTTGTGCATTGTCAACATCGTTACCTTCTCATCGAACTGCTTATTTTGTTCGTATTACACAATTTTAATATCTTTAAAATTGAAAATCATGAATCTTTATTATCTTTTACTAATAAGTTACAAAATTTAACTTTTTTATTAATGAAAGAAGAGGTTAAAAAATGGATATTTTAGGTTTCAGATATGAGTGTATTAATGCTTTAGATTTTATGAGGCAGATACCAGACAATACAGTAAAATTAATCATTACATCTCCTCCCTATAACATAGGGAAAGAATACGAAACAAAAACAAATATATATACTTACCTAGATAATATGAAGCCATTGATACAAGAAATGGTTAGAATACTTGCAGAGGACGGAAGTATTTGTTGGCAAACAGGAAACTATATAGATGACGGCGAAGTATTTCCGCTAGATATATTTTATTATTCCATATTTAAAGAATTAGGATTGAAACTAAGAAATCGTATTATCTGGCACTTCGGACACGGTCTTCATTGCAAAAATAGATTTAGTGGAAGATATGAAACCATTTTGTGGTTTACTAAGTCGGATAATTACACCTTCAATCTTAATGATGTACGAGTTCCTTCAAAATATCCAGGAAAAAGATACTATAAAGGGGCCAAAAAAGGACAACTTTCCTGTAACCGACTAGGTAAAAATCCGGAAGATGTATGGGAAATTACAGTTAATCGTTTAGAAGACGACTGGGATTCTTTAATATGGGATATCCCAAATGTAAAATCAAATCATGTAGAAAAAGAAGATCATCCATGCCAATTTCCTATTGAATTAGTTGAACGGTGTGTTTTGGCTCTTACTAATCCTACAGATATTGTATATGATCCCTTTTGTGGCGTTGGAAGCACATTACTTGGTGCTTTGAAAAATGATCGTATCGCATACGGAACCGAATTAGATCAAAAATATGTTAGTACTGGTCTTGATCGTATAGAGCGATTAAAAAGTGATACTCTTAAAACTCGACCTATCTATCAGGAGGTGTACAAACCAACTGCAAAAGACAAGATTGCTCAAATACCTATAGAATGGAGGGATACTAATGAAAATCGCAAACATGTATAATCACTTAAATGGCTATGAATATATGCTAGTACACAGAAAACAGCTATGGAAAGAAATCGAAAATGCTATACACAGCATAAATGCAAATGATTTTATAAAGTATAGTAAGGATAAAGCAAAATTAGGTAGACCACTCTATGATCAGAAGGCTATAAATAAGCAATTTGAAAACATACTATTTCCATTAGGATGGAATTCCGTTAAAACCCCTTATTATGTTACTGGAGATATTGAAACTGCAAAGGCTATTGCCTCGATTCGAGATAAAGAAGAGCAAAAACAAATTATTGAAGATAATGGATTTGAAGCATTTTCGACCAACAATCAGGTTGATTTTGTAAAAGATCGAGTTGCTATCGAAGTTCAATTTGGAAAATATTTTAGCGTTGCCTATGATCTACACGTAAAACATACCTTTTTCTTTCTTCGTAATGATATTGATGTTGGTATTGAAATAATACCTACTAGAGCAATGATGTTAAAAATGGACACCGGAGTCGCATGGTTTGAAAATGAAGTAGCCAATGTTATTAGAGAAGGACGGTCAAATCCAACAGTACCTATAGTTATTATTGGCATAGAACCTGATAAAATTTTTGAATAGTTATTATTGTCCGATCTAACAACCATTCTAATAAATGTTAGAATAATGCAAATTAAGTGTTTATAAGTAACATATTTTTTACAGCATATTAATGCAAAGTTTTCCCGTAATACCAAGCGTTTTGGTGTATTTTTAAGAACTTTAAAGGTGTATTAATCGTTTGGTTCGGGATGCAGAGGTCGCAGGTTCAAATCCTGTCGCATCGACTCCTTGGCAGGGGCGCCGCTAATCCTTATTTTGGGATTAGCGGTTTTTTCTTTTCGCCCACATCGCTTGTCTGTTTGCTTAAAATAAAGAATTTCCGACACTTTCCCATTTCATAATAAAGTAAGAAAAGAAAAATATGCGAAAACGGATCAGGGATAGTGTCAATAGTTGAACCTGTTGACAAAAGCCTTATTTCACATAAATTTATAGTCCATCTTTAGAAATACAGCAGAAATATCTGGTTAAAATGAGGTGCTTTACCATCCTCTTCAGGCTTAACGCCACTGCAGATAAGAGGCATTCTTCGTTTGCTGTGAGAATCCCTTTTTTTTCGTATCTTTGATAAACAGTGTTCTCTTTTTGGCACCGAGAAACTTCCTTCCGCCCAGATTTTTCTGAGACGCATTATTTTCCAGTATTCTTTCGTCCTGCTCCGTTGGTGTCCTCTGAAAAATGCCGGATAACAACTGCTGGCTAGAATCTTTCTACGCACTCCCTGATACCTAAAACAGACTGACTATCTTTTACATATCATGCAAGCATTTCCCGGAACCTGGTAGCAGCGCAAGTATTTTCCGGTGGATTTATTACAATTAAGCCGATGATATATTAACTGTTGCTTTTCCGGGCAAATAAAGGAATCCCTTTGGTGATTCTAAGAAAATCCCAGTTTCTCAGGAGAGTTTGGAAATTGTGTTCCGGGAATATAACCTGTAATACCAAGAAGTTCAAGACCACGATGTACTACGCCTGTATCATAGCCTCTGTCTAATGCAATGCTTTTTATAGAGATGCCTGAGAGAATCTGGCTTTCAAGATGACGTAAAATAATTAAGCTTTCTTTTTCATTTGCGAGGTATGCATTAATGTCTGTCACAATTCCATGCTTGCAGTCTATTGTTGCTTCCAAAAAATATCCAATACCTCTCTTTGTACCATGATGGATGTATCCGCTTTCCGTATCCGTTGTACTGGTGGTTCGTTTTTTCACTATCTTCCGCATTGGCGGCTTTTTTAACCCCGGCTGCTGAGAAAGTCCTTCGTTCAGGCAGTCCAAATAGCTCTGCATACTCTGTGTCATTTTTTCCTCCACATCACTCCAACTGTTTCTGGATACGTTAACAGAAATATAGCTGCTATCTCTTCCCCATCAATCAGACTGGATTCTATTCATTGCTTTACAATACTGTCAAATGCTTTTTGAACAAGCTGCTTTGGTTCCACTTGCGAGCTCTGGTCTTACTGAATGTAGAATGATCAGGATTTTACCATTCAATGAAAATCCACAAAACCAGCGGTATGCCAGATTCAACTGAATTTCTTCAACCAGGCGGCGCTCTGACTTTACGCCGTACAGATACCTGACCAGCAACATTTTAAACATACAGCCTGGATCAATAGATGGCCGCCCATTTGCTAGATAATAGTGAGAAAGAATATCATAAATAAATTCAAAAGATATTAACCGGTGGATTTTTTCAAAAGATGATTATCTGGTATTATATCTTCCAAAGAAACAAAAAGCAATTCCTGTTGTTGCATTTGGTGGCCCATCATAAAGCATCCCCTCCTATCCATTTTGTTCTTACTATAGCATCGAAAAGATAGTCGATGAATATTTTGTCAACAGGTCCTTAATTATACGTTATCCAACAATCTTTCCCTAATAAAGAAGAAAAAAGTCGACTCGGCAACTTCACCTGCCGAATAACAAAAACATGAATTCATGAAAAAATGCGGCAGTTTCGTTTTCAAACCCTGTCACGCCGATTTCTTAAAACATGGACTTTTCTATGTCCATGTTTCTATTTGTCAATTTCTCCTATTTCATTCTAAAATTTAGCAGCTCGCCGACGCGCCGTTCCACCGTCTCATATACATAAATATCGGGATCTTCCGCAAACGCCCGCTCATGCGAGTAACTGCTGTAATGTACCATCACACTCTGGTCGAACTGCGACGCAAGAAAATCATCCATTGCATCTGCAAAGGAATCCCTTACCATAAACAGCTTGCGCGGATCAGCGCCCGTACAATGGTACACATACGATCCGGTCAGTTCATGGCGGTCAGTGATCAGACCGTGCTGATCATAACCTAAAAGCGCATAATCAGGGTCGGTGTTGAGGGAAGTCCGCAGATTGATCATATCCGCTAAATCGCAGATCGTCGGTTCCGTCTCCGTGACCGTAAGCTCAGAAAGCTCCGGCATCTGAACGCCAAGTTCCTTCGCAAGCGCCGCACAGCCCACATAAGCGCCGATGTAATTCCAGTGCGTGTCAAGACGGTAATAAAGCTGCCGCGCGTTTTGTTCCTTCGCCTCCATCAATTCTTCATACGGATAAACGACCCGGATGTCCGTCTTTTCCCTTAAATAATCTACAAGCTGTTTTACTTTGTAATTCTCTGCCGGAGCGCCATAGTAATCAGGCATGTTTTCCGCATAAACTCTTTCCTTATTCGGCGCAATAAAAAGCACAAACTCCGTTCCCTGCGCCGCAAGCACAGCCTGCGTATGCGTCAGATTATCCGCAATCCGCGCAAGCTCCTCTTCCGTAAACAAATCCATCCCTTTATACGCTTCAATCGGATTGTCGTCCAGCGAACTGTTATAAAACAGCCACTCGTCCCTGCCGCGGATCACATTCTGGTTCGAAGAACCTTTAAAAACATAGTACTCTATTTTGCTGCCAAGCCGGATCAACTGATTACGGAACGGCAGATGATCGTTGTAATACGCTTCATAGGCAGCCGGAAATTCTTCCGCCGCCGCAAAAGAAAACGCCGGACGCTCTACTGCGGTCCTGTTTTCGTAATTTTCCTCGTCAAGCCGCTTTCCCATTACGAACCAGACCAGATGTGCGCCGCAGATAATAACGAAAAACGCAAGAATCCATATTTTTTGTCTGATGTCCTCTCTCACTTTCTTCCTCCGCTAAAATCTGAAATAAATAAAAGGATTGTATGTATTGCCCGCAAGCGCTGTGATGCAAAGCAGTAGGAGCACGGTACAGTATACCAGTTCCGGAATCGACAGCTTCCATCGCTCCGCCCGCTTTCCCGCCAACCTCTGAATGATTCCCATGCCAAGCACAGCGCACACGAAAATAAACACCGTATGCCTGTTTACAAATTCCCAAATGGAATAATGCGACACCGTATAATGCCACGGGAGCAAAATCCGTTTTCCGAATTCCCATATCTGCCGCATGCTTTCGATACGAAATAAAATCCATCCGAAATGCACCGCAAGAAACGTATATGCAAACGCTGTTATCTTATGTTTTTCCAGGAATCTGCCAAGTCCAAGCCGTTCCAGAACGGAAAAAGCGCCGTGATACAGTCCCCACAGGATGAAATTATAACTCGCACCGTGCCAAATGCCGGTCAGGAAAAATACGATGCCAAGATTTATGTAAGTACGCGCCGTCCCTCTGCGACTGCCGCCGAGCGGAATATAGACATACTCCCGAAACCATGTGCTCAGTGAAATATGCCATCTGCGCCAAAATTCCCGAATGGACAGCGACAGGTACGGATAATTGAAGTTTTCATTAAAGGTAAACCCAAACATCCTGCCAAGTCCGATCGCCATATCCGAATAGCCCGAAAAGTCATAGTAGATCTGAAACGTATACAAAAGCGCCGCAGCCCATGCAAGCGCGCCCGTCATTTCCTGCATATCAAGCGCAAAAATCATATCCGCGCTCTGCGCAAGCACATTTGAAACGAGAACCTTTTTCGCCAACCCGTAAATAAAACGCCGAATGCCGCCCGCAAGTTTTTCGGTCGTGACGCTCCTGCTTTCAATCTGCTCGTTCACATCTCGGTATTTTACGATCGGTCCCGCAATCAACTGCGGGAAAAAGGAAATGTACAACGCAAGATTGACGATATTTTTCTGAGCGGAGCACTCTCCCCTGTACACGTCGATAACATATGACAACGCCTGAAACGTAAAAAAGGAAATCCCGATCGGCAGCGCGATCTGCGGAATTTCGATACGCTCGCCGCCCAATAGATGATTCAGCGTCCGCACAAGCAGCCCCATATACTTAAAATATCCAAGCAGCGACAGGTTCAGCGCAATACTTGTCCACAAAACGGTCTTTTTATGTACGGGAGCTCGTGCAAGCAGCATACCGCTTCCCCAGTTCAGGACAATCGAAGCAAGCATTAAAAATACATATTTCGGTTCTCCCCATGCATAAAAGAGCAGACTTGCCAGCAGCAGAAAAACATTTTGCCACTTCGGTTTTAAAAATCTATTTACAATAAATACGACCGGCAGAAACAGCCATAAAAATATCATAGAGCTGAAAAGCATACCGTTCCTCCTTACGCTTTTATTCTATGCGGAAATCGATAGATTCTCCTGTATAGTATAGCATACTTGGGGTTACATTTATCATAAATTTATTTTCTTTTATCAATCTACTATGAACAGGAGGAATCTTATGAGTACGACACAACCGATCAAGGACAGATCATCGCTTGACACCTTTAAAAACTATTATTTGGTACAAAAACCCAATCCGCGTAATTACACATTGATCGTATTCGGATTGAACACAGCGCTGCGCATCTCCGACATCTTGCAGATGACATGGAACGATGTTTACAACGAGCGCGCCGCTTCAATGCGCGGGCATCTCGAAGTCCGCGAAGGAAAAACCGGCAAGACGAATATTATTGCGCTTAACGATACCCTCTGCAGCGCCCTGCTTGTATACAAGGACCATGCATTCTCCGGCTGCGCCTATGACGCCTGCCGCTGTCTTTTCCCAAGCTGCAAAAGAAAAGAGTTGCCGCTCAGCCGCTATCAGGCATTTCGCATTATCAAAGAAGCCGCGGCTTTTGCAGGTCTGCCAACCCATGTCAGTCCGCATTCCCTGCGCAAAACCTTTGGCTATCATGCATGGAAGCAAGGCATCCCGCCCGCCCTGCTTATGGATATTTATAATCATTCTTCCTATAAGATCACAAAACGCTATCTGTGTATTGAACAGGATGAACGAGACGAGGTTTACCGCAATATCATCCTTTAAGTTCATCCTGCCGTATTGTCTACATGCTTTTACCGCACAGTCATTCCATAAATGCCTTCTAACGCCGGAATGCAACACTTTGATACAGACCGTTGTATCTTGAAAGTAATATCTGGGGTTTCCTAGGGCCCCGGATGTTATCCATCAAGAAATAACGCGGACAAAAGGAATTGCCCGTGTACACATAAGGCAAAAGCCTAAAACAAGGAGGTAAATTTATGGTAGTACAACACAATCTTACAGCGATGAACTCTAACAGAATGTTAGGCATTACGACAAGCGCACAGGCTAAGTCAACTGAGAAATTATCTTCCGGTTATAAGATCAACCGCGCA
>JAGARW010000100.1 GCA_017621975.1 Lachnospiraceae bacterium
ATGAAGCACAAGTGAGATGATTTCTCCCATATTTTTTTCAAACCAACTGTCTTTTGGTAAAATAATGCAAAAACAGAGGAGGACTTATCATGGAACAGTTACAAACAGCGATCAGCCATTATTTAGAATTCTGCCAATCTCAAAAGCGTCTGGACAGCAAGACCTTAAAAGCATACCGGATCGATTTGAAACAATTTTCATTACAGACAAATACAAACGATACCGCTGACATTTCATCGGAAACATTAGAACGCTACATCGCCGTCCTGCACCAAAACTACAAACCGAAAACGGCAAAGAGGAAAATCGCATCGTTAAAAGCATTTTTTCACTATCTGGAATATAAGGACATCCTTTCCGTCAATCCGTTTCATAAAATCATCGTAAAATTCCGGGAACCGATGATTCTGCCTAAAACAATTCCCCTCCATAGTTTGGAAGCTTTCCTATCAGCGATGTATCAAAAACGTTCTAGCGCTGCGACTGCCTGTCAGAAACGCAATATCCTGCGTGACATCGCCGTCATCGAGCTGCTTTTTGCAACCGGTATGCGGATATCCGAGCTTTGCTCCCTGCGTCCGTCTTCCGTCAACCTATACGACAGAACCATTCTCATCTATGGAAAAGGCGCTAAAGAGCGGCGGATTCAGATCGGCAATGGCGACGTCGTGAACATATTGAAAGAATATGCGCAGGAATATCAGACAGAAATTGAACTGTGCAACTGTTTTTTTATCAATCACTGCGGCAAACCGCTGTCCGATCAGTCCGTCCGGCGCATGATCCGGCAGTATGCTTCGCTCGCCAATATAGGTATACACATCACGCCGCATATGTTTCGGCATACCTTTGCGACCTGCCTGCTAGAAGCCGACGTCGATATCCGGTATATCCAAGAAATGCTCGGACACAGCTCGATCAACATAACGGAAATCTATACGCATGTCGCCCTTTCCAAACAAAGGGATATTTTAACCGCCAAACATCCGAGGAAAGATTTTAGGATATGAGGGAAAGAATGGGAAAGCGGCAGTCTGAGATAGGCTGCCGCCTTCTCCTCTCATTCATTTACTGTCCGCCAAATAGCTACTTTCTGACCTTTAACTTATTATGTCCAAATAAAATCAGACACAAAAGTAGCCCTCCGAATCATTCAAAATTCGGAGGGCTTTGCAGTATCACAATATAAAGTATTTTTTATTCTTACTTTAATTCTTCCGGAACTTCCGGTACATATGTTGCTCCATATGATAAAAAGCCCGCCCCGTATACCGCTACTTTTTCAATCAGCGCCGCTAACATTTCCAGCATTTTTATATTCCTCCTTCTCTGCAATATATATCATCAGAGCAACCATTATCGTTGCCAAAATGATCGTATTCAATATAACTCTGCAGTCTGTTATCATAAACAGTACTGCCAAAAGGACTTCCAGCACCTGCATTCTATGCATATGTATCCTATTTCGTTCTATCAGTTCCTCTTTAAGCGGATGTATCTTGGAACGAAACGGTCCTCTAAACCAGATTGCGCACTGCGCCGCTGTAAATACAGTCCACATCAGCCATGCAGGAATTCCTTCGCTTCCTATCCTGCCTGCGATCATACAGAAAAATGCAACCAGATTTGTCAGCAAAAAGCAATTCCGATACGACGAAGCATGATAACCGCTCGCTACCGTCCTGATCGGCATAAAAGCCAATAAAAAGGCGACTGCCTGCACAAAATATCCTGTCAAAAAACTAATCGCTAAAATAGAAATCACTGTAAAGGCAGTTGAAAACAGCAATTCACAGCCATACAGATAAACAGCCTTTCTCTCTCTACTTATGATTTCTTTTTTGATTAATCGCTCTACAATACACTCTGACACGCTCTTTAACATCTTACTTCAACACACCTTTTCGAAATTATAATACAAATATTTTAAACCGGAAAAACTCATATGTCCTCGAATACTTTTCTTTTTGACCGTGAACTAAATCTATGAAAAATATTTCGGTGCAATCCCAGAGACGATTTGTAAAAGACTTTTTAATCATGTTCACAGAATGTTTACATTTGACGCAAAAAAATAAGGCCGGAAACCTGTGTCCAGATTCTCGGCCTGTGTGAATACGGTTACTTATGCTGTTTTATCTGCATTGAGTTTCTTTACTTCATCAAGAGAAAGTCCAGAAATAGAAGCGATCTCATCCAGCGCATATTTTCCAGCTTTCAACATACGAAGTGCAACTTCCATCATGCCCTCTTTAAGTGTTTGGTTTCTCATATCTTCCATAACCTTACACATGACTGCGATTCCCTCCTTACTTTCTTTGAAAAATTTTACTCTGTCTGCTAATACGCCATAGTACATATCCGATGGATTCGTACAGGAAAAATCATGCATTAACTTTCCGATTGGCGATTCATCCCGGTATGCTCCATTCACATAAAGGATATGCGTACCATCCTCAAACCTTTCGCCGGTTTCCAATATACAACGCTCAACCTGATATAAAGGTTTCCCTTTCCCCATTACATCATTCTCGGTTATGAAAACAACATAGGTTTCCGGGAGATTGTCAAAATCTTCGCCCTTTTTGAGAAGATTTGCATCCATCATGCTGCTGTTGTAACGCGCCCTTTTTCGTCCGGCTCCTTTGTCCGCACGCTGAATTTCAATATTAAATTTCCGCCCGGCGCTGTCTGTTGCCAGCACATCCAATCTCACGGAGCGGTTCAGCAGATTTTCCACAAATACCTGTGTGTGGACATCCAGCACATTCAAATCAGACATATCCAGCACAATCCGAAGTACCAATTCAATGCACTCTGTATTTCCCTCAAAGCATTTTGTGAGAAAATCATCATCCATAAGACGAAAACCTCTAAGGCGTTGTAAATCTTCCTGATGTTTTTGGTCTATTATTTCCGTTACTGTCAAAATTCTCACCTGCTTTCTTTGTGGTTTCTGTATGTCCATGCTACCATAAATCCTCCTTCTTTTCAAGCCGGGCGCGTTCTGAATCCCTTGCTTCACTGAAATGAACCCGGACAACATAGGTTGTTTTCCCGATCTTCTTTACCAGTGCACCTTGCGTAAAAAGTGCTCTAAGTGTCGTTTCACTAACCATGAGGAAAAATCGTGATTAAGACGTCACTTAGAGCATATAATCCATAACTAAAAAAGAACGGTTCCGTCCCGTTCCTAGTAAACATTGTTACTATTCCTTTTTATAAGTATCCCTTTACAAGAAAAATGTCAGCACAACATTGAACTCACCCTTCTTATGCTCACATTTCATTGTGCCTCCATACTTTTCTGCAATCATCTTCATGCTCTTGATTCCCCAACCATGCAGACCTTTATCTTCCTTTGCAGATAAGAAAAACCCATCTTTGCGCGTCGGCACGCTTTGGCATGTATTCACCGCTTTGATCAAAAGCATCTCCTGAATCCGTCTGATTGAAATGCGTATTTCTCTCTTTCCTTCCTCCCTTTCGCACCCCTCGATTGCGTTATCCAAAAGATTTCCAAACAGCGCGCATAAATCTGCTTCTTCGATCCCTTCTATCATTAATGAATCTGCATCAATGACAAATGAAATTCCCCTCTTCTCTGCTGCCTCTTTCTTATAATTCAAAATAAAATCAATGATCTCTATTCCCGTCCACTTATATGCCCCGACTTCTACATGAGCCGTTTGAAGCGTTTTCATATAATTGATCGCCTTATCGTATTCTCCGTTTATCAGAAAACGTTCTAATGTCAGCATATGGTTCTTTAGATCGTGATAATAAATGGCGTTGCTTCGATAATTCTGCATCATGTCATCATAACCCCGCATCATTACGAGATTACGTTCTTGTGTAAGCTCCATCTGAAACTTTTGCTTCTTTATTTTGGAATACTGAAGCATCAGATAAATTCCCATGGCAACTATAAGAAATAGCAAAATACCAACACTAATTATATCTCCTTCTATTCGCTGACAAAGCCTTTTTTCCAAACCAAATATCAATTCAAACGCTACCAATACCCCTATTAGCATTCTTCTGGAAGCGATTGTTATCATACAAAAAAGTCTATGGAGTAAAAAATAACACAGAATTAATACAACTTTCACTGCTGTCACAAAAAAGACTCTTGTCCAAGATTGCTGTGAGACAATATAAGCTCCAAAGTCTTTTCTGCCAAGTACAGTCCCCGCTAAAGAGATCATCAAAAATTCCAATAAATACAATAATAAAAAATAGCTTACTACTGCTACAAAAATATCCCACATATTCCCGTGATACATAAAATAAACACTTGCTGTTATCCCTATTATTCCATACAATACAGCAAACACCGAAAATAATTGTATTTTATTTATCAATAAAAGTCCTATGGTCAGCACTAATGACAAAATCATACCTTTTTTATGTTTTTTATCTTCTACGCCAAGCACATCACTGATAAATAGAAATCCTATAAAATTTTCAACAAACCCTGCTACAGCCTCAACGATCCAAAACACCATTATATCAATTCTCCCCAATAGGTACTAAAAGCATCCTTTACTCTCTGTACATTCTCTCTGCTTGTGCGCAGCAAATCTCCATTTTCCAAAATCACTTCATTCGGTCTTATTCTGCTGATATACAACAAGTTAACAATATAGCATCGGTCCAGCATAATCATATCTGCATTTTGCAGTTTTGTATAAACAGCGGACAGACTGCTGCGTTCCCGCTCCTCTTCTCCCGTCCTTTTGACAAACACGGTATACTTTCCATCTTTATAAATGTAGACGACATCTTCCTGATAAAATTTTACGGATCTGTGGCTGTTATGTATCACATAAGGCTTACGTCCCTGCGCTTGTTCCATCTTAGCAAAGAAATCATTCAAAGCCTGCTCCAGTCTCTGTCTGTACACGCCCTTTGGGATATAACGAAACACCTGTGGATAGCCGCATGCATCGACTGCATAATCTGTATAAGAAGTAAGCAGGATCACATCTACTGTAACAGACCTTATGCGCAAAAATTCCAACAAATCCATACCGGAATATGCAGGCATAATGATGTCAAGAATATACAAATCATAAAACTTCCTGTTCTCTATCATATCCATAAGCTCATCGCTGTCTGTATATAACTTTAAAAAGACCTCGATCCTATTTCTGCTGCAAAAGCCTTTTATATAATCATACAATTCTTCTGCAAACTTATTATCATCATCGCATATAGCAATCCTATACATTATCTTCCTCTTGCATTCTCTTCTCAAATTCCTCTACTGTCACCTGCACCCGCTTCGAAGCTTCCTCCACAGAAAGCAAGCCGTCTTTTACCAAGCCTGCAAGCGTTAGAAAAATTCCTTCCTGCGTGCCTTGAAGAACTCCTTCCTGTATCCCCTCTTCACGCCCTTCTTCTCGTCCTTTTTCCAACCCTTCCTCTCGTCCCTTTGCCATGCCAATCTCCAGAATATTCATCTTCACAGCCTCCCATTCCTCTGATTGCTTTACTTCCGTTACGATATTGTCCAATTCCACAATCCGCCTGTCCTTTACTATGATCTCCGGATTGTCAAGCGTCGTATTCTTCATATACTGCAGCAGGCTGATAAGCTCCGGTCTGCCGCATTTACTTGTCATATTTAAGAACAGCTTCTTCGTCCCATCCTCAAGCTTCAGTCCCGGAATCTCCTCGCACTGCTCGCTGAACGTATACTTTGCCTTATCTCTTTTAAATATGTCTTCCTGCGTAATAAAAATAATAACCGTCGAAGGCAGGTTTCTATATCTCGTCTGCTTCCCTGACTTTAACAGCGGCGTGTCCAGCATCCCCTGATAAAATCTTGCGCGCTTTCTGACATCATCATGCCCCGTATCATTCTGCATTTCCGTGTTGAACTGTCGGTTCTCAAAGTCTATCGCCCACGCATCTAAACGGATCGCACGTTTGCCGCTCCGATTCAGCACGACCTGCTCCGCTTTCACTTCTTTTAAAGCAATATCCTCTTCCTCCAATATGATGCTGAGTACGTCTTCATATGCTTTTTTATTCTTCATTACGGACAAAAACAGGGCAAAGTCGCTCAAATTAAACTGATAGTCTGCAGGAATAATTTCCAAAATTCCCTTTTTCTCTTCATAACGCATAGTATTACCTCTCTTTCCATAGAATGCAGAGAGGCCGCTCCTCCCCGCCGGTTATTTAGTTGTAAGCAAGGAGTTCTTAGGCGAATGCCTTTTGATAAGCTGTAATTCAGTAAAACGCTTCGAAATAAAAATTCATTCGGCAAAGCACAAATTGGTGAACTGAAACACAGCATAAGATTTCATAGAATCTAGATTTGTTCTTCATTGCTTAAAGTAATTCTAACATGAAACAGCAATACAGGCAATCCATTCCGCCCATATTTTTATATTTCTGATATTCCGCTCTGCTCTTCCTGTAGCCGTACTTTCCACAAAATACCCTCTGCCGCATGAAGACTGTCCTCCTATTCATCAATTCCACATCGACCGTTCTAAAACGCACTATAAGCTGATTTAATTTTACAATTTCCGACATGTTTTTCAAGAAAGCATTAAAAATTATACATAAAAATCGCCGAAATTTGCGTCCTTTACAAGCATAAAATTAAAAAACGGAAATAGCATATCAAACGACATGGTATTTCCGTTTTTCCATTTATAAAACAGCCTCTATTACAATTTAATCATTTTCGCGCTATGACACTTTCAGTCCTTTTTCCTGCGCCTGACCGACGCAGGCTGGCAAACAGGGAACCTGAAATATTATGCCATACGCTGAAGATCGCGCCCGGCAGAGTGGCAAGCGGATTTGCAGCAAAGTTGGCGGATGCAAGAGATACGGCAAGCCCGCTGTTCTGCATACCGACCTCAATGGCGATCGCAGTCGTCTTGTCATAATTAATATGGAAGAGTCTGGACGCCAGCAGACCGAGACTGATACCAAGAAAATTATGTAATATAACAACGCCCAGCACAAGCAGACCGCAGGACAAAATCTTTTCTACATTATTCGCTACGATCCCGGCAATGATCATAACGATCGCCACGACGGAAATCAGCGGAACAAAAGAAGCTATTTTTTCCATAACCTTTCCCAGCGCTCTGTGAATGATAATGCCGAGAAGGACCGGAATCAGAATCACCTTAATCACCGAAAGAATCATAGCATAAAGCGACACATCTACCCAGGCGCCTGCCAATGCGTAAGTAAGCAACGGCGTCATAAGCGGCGCTAACAAGGTAGATACGATCGTCATACCGACTGACAGCGACACGTCCCCGCCTGCAATATAAGTGATGACATTGCTTGCCGTCCCGCCCGGACAGCAGCCGACAAGAATTACGCCTACCGCAAGATCCGGCGGAAGCTGCAGCAGCATAGAG
>JAGARW010000013.1 GCA_017621975.1 Lachnospiraceae bacterium
AATCATGAGTGGTCAAAATCCTCAGCTGTCTGGGAGGTAAGCGAAGGCGTGACCGCTTATGTAAAGGACGGCGTTCTTTATTTTGAAGGAAACGGAGCGATACCGGATTATACAAGTGAAAATATATATGAGAGACCGTGGCACGGCGTTCTGATCGAGGCGGTCAACGTAGGACCGGGCATTACGGAGATTGGAACAAAGGCGTTCGCAGAGTTTAAAAAATTAAGATATATTACGGTACACAGTACGACGTTTATTAAGAGCGGCAACGCGTTTGACAAGATCGACAGCGCGCCTCAGGTGCGTATTATGGGAACGGAAGAGACGACCAAGATGATAGGCGACAAGATTCCGTATACAAGCCTTGACAGTTGGGCGAGAGTTGCGCAGAGCCGCACAGCAAATATTGTTTATATCGTGGATGACGGCGCGACTAAGATGAAGCTGCGCCAGAAGACGCTGCCGAATGTCCCGTTCGTATACTCTGCGGACAATGAGGACGCGACGCGGCGCTACAAGATGGCTGATCAGGAAGAAGAGCAGGCACAGATGCAGGATTTTGTTTCTCCGCTGCGGTTCGCTCCCGGGTATGAGGTGACAGGTCAGGCAGTGACGTCACAGCGTATTGTCCAAGGTGAAGAATATCTGAACCTTGTTGCTTATTATCTGAATTATGTATATCCTGATTATAATTATGGCTACAGTTACTCCAATATGGTAACGACAGGAGATACGTCCTATGCGCAGTTTGACGCGCCGAGAAATTATCAGTTCCAGATTCCTGCGGAGCTTCAAAGTCCGGGAAGACAGTTCAAGGTAATTCAGGTCGTAAACGGTCAGCCGACGGTGCTTGATGATATTGACAGTTCCGATTCGACAATTACCTTTACGACTGATAAAGGTACATTCCAGTATAGCATTATTTATAAGTAAATAACGAACGGCAGATACGGCATGAGTTTCGGAAAAAGAATTCATGCCGTATTTTTAATTTGAGACTTCGCATCGTCTATATTGCGTAAAGATACAAAGCTCTGCTTGTTGCTACTTGACAATCTTTCTATAGAAAACTAAAATATAGGAAGCTAGTGCTAGGAGGAATAAAAGATGGCAGTACCATACAATCACAGAGAAATTGAAGAAAAATGGAGAAAAGAGTGGGAGAAGCATCCGGTCAATGTCAACGACGGAAAAAAGCCGAAATATTATTGTCTGGATATGTTTCCTTATCCTTCGGGGAACGGACTACATGTAGGACATTGGAGAGGATATGTAATTTCTGATGTATGGAGTCGTTATAAAATGTTAAATGGCGGACATTACATCATCCATCCGATGGGATGGGATGCGTTCGGGCTTCCGGCAGAAAATTATGCGATCAAGATGGGCGTGCATCCTGCAAAATCAACAGCAGAAAATGTTGCCAATATCAAACGGCAGATCAATCAGATCGCCGCTTTGTATGACTGGGATATGGAAGTCAATACAACAGATCCGAATTTTTATAAATGGACGCAGTGGATTTTTGTTAAAATGTTCAAGGAGGGTCTTGCTTATGAGAAGGAAATGCCGATCAACTGGTGTCCTTCCTGTAAGACGGGGCTTGCCAACGAAGAGGTCGTTAACGGCAAATGCGAACGCTGCGGCGCCGACGTAACGAAAAAGAATTTAAAGCAGTGGATGCTCAGAATTACAAAATACGCCGACAGACTGCTGTCCGATCTGGACAAGCTTGACTGGCCGGAAAAGGTAAAGAAGATGCAGACCGACTGGATCGGCAAATCCTATGGCGCGGAAGTCGATTTTCAGGTAGAAGGCAGCGACGAAAAGATCACCGTCTATACGACAAGACCGGATACGCTGTACGGCGCTACGTTTATGGTGCTTGCGCCGGAGCATACGATGGCGGCTGGACTTGCGACGCCGGAGACGAAGGAAGCTGTCGACCGGTATATTTATGAAGCGTCTCTGAAATCTAATGTAGACAGGCTTCAGGATAAAGAAAAAACAGGCGTATTTACGGGAAGCTATGCGATCAACCCGATCAACGGCGCGAAAGTGCCGATCTGGCTGTCGGATTATGTACTGGCTGATTACGGTACGGGGGCGATCATGTGCGTGCCCGCGCATGACGACAGAGACTTTGAATTTGCAACAAAATTCAATATTCCGATCATTCAGGTTATCGCGAAGGACGGAAAAGAAATTGAAAATATGACGGAGGCATATACGGAAGCGAGCGGCACGATGATCAATTCCGGCGAGTGGAACGGCATGGAAAGCGCCGTGCTCAAAAAAGAAGCGCCTCTGATAATCGAAAAGATGGGCGTCGGCAGAAAAACGGTCAACTACAAGCTGCGCGACTGGGTATTTTCCAGACAGCGTTACTGGGGCGAGCCGATCCCGATCGTTCATTGCCCGAAATGCGGCGCTGTGCCGGTGCCGGAAGACCAGCTTCCGCTGCTTTTACCGGAGGTAGAATCCTACCAGCCGACGGGTACGGGAGAATCGCCGCTTGCGGATATTGAAGAATGGGTCAACACGACCTGTCCAGTCTGCGGAGCGCCTTCCAAGAGAGAGACAAATACGATGCCTCAGTGGGCAGGCTCTTCCTGGTATTTCCTGCGTTATGTGGATAATAAGAACGATAAAGAACTGGTAAGCAGGGAAAAAGCAGACAAATATCTGCCTGTCGATATGTATATCGGCGGCGTGGAACATGCGGTGCTTCACCTTCTGTATTCCAGATTTTATACAAAGTTTTTGTATGATATCGGCGTGATCGATTTTGACGAGCCGTTTACGAAGCTGTTCAATCAGGGTATGATCACGGGCAAGAACGGCATTAAGATGTCCAAATCCAAAGGAAACGTCGTATCGCCCGACGATCTTGTAAGAGATTACGGCTGCGATTCCCTGCGGCTTTACGAACTGTTCGTAGGACCGCCGGAGCTGGATTCCGAGTGGGACGACCGGGGAATCGACGGCGTATACCGCTTCCTGACAAGATTCTGGAAGCTCGTGATGGACAATAAGGACAGCGGCGTTGCGGAAACGGCGGAAATGGTCAAGATCCGTCATAAGATGGTGCATGATATTACGACGCGTCTGGAAAGTTTCAGCCTGAATACCGTTATTTCCGGTTTTATGGAATATAACAACAAGATGATCGAGGTGTCCAAAAAGGAAGGCATCGACAAAGAAACGCTGAAGACGGCGGTTGTGCTGCTCGCGCCGTTTGCGCCGCATATCTGCGAGGAGCTGTGGCGTGAGCTTGGGGAAACGGATTCCGTATTCCACGCCGTATGGCCGCAGGCTGACAAAGAAGCGATGGCTGATACGGAAAAAGAAGTGGCTGTCCAGATCAACGGCAAAACAAAAGCTGTTATCAAAGTTCCGGCAGATATTTCCAAAGAGGATGCAATCGCTGCCGGTAAGGAAGCGCTGGGCAATAAGCTGAGCGGTAATGTTGTAAAAGAAATTTATGTGCCGGGCAGGATTATCAATATCGTTATGAAATAGACAGTGCGGATCAAAGTAAGAGACAGGATTCCTTATGCTTGCATAAAAGGAAAGCTGTCTCTTGTTTTTTATTTCATAGGATTCTGGTGTCAAAAGGTTTTATTTTTACAATGCCTAGTCAAATTACACAAAAATTTTATTTCCTGTTCCGGGCTGCGGATATAAGACTTTCTAAGCGTTCCGCCAATGATCTGAAACAGTCTGGCGCAATCGGCGAAGATTCGCCGTCCATGGCTCAGCTTCGCCTTTTTCGGACATCGTGTCCGAAAATTGCTGCATGCTGACGGAACACTAAGAAAGTCTAATATCCTGCGCAGGCACAGTCAATAAAATATATTGTGCAATTTGACAATATCAGTTTTCAATAAAAAACCTTTTGACACCAGAATCTTCATAGGAAATTACTCCATTTTGTTTTGCACGAAAGCTGTGTTCCTATGAAATAAAAAGCCCTTCAGGCAGGATTTTATTATATATTTATGAATCGAAACGGGAATTTTAATAAGGACGAGATTCTAAAAAATCATAACTTTTAGAATGAAAAGCGTTGACAGGGGAATTATAATACCGTACAATAAAGGCACGAAAAAACGTACGATTTTACGCGATAAGAGAGGATATAGAAATGTTAGCAGTAAAGAGCATGGATGTGAGAGATAATTTCAAAAGCTTATGTGAAAAGGTTTTTAATGGGGAAACACTGATTATATCAAGACCAAAGAATGAAAATGTTGTGATGCTGTCTGAGAAAGAATATAACGAGATGGCGAAAGCGAAAAGAAACGCCGACTATCTTGCCATGATAGATCATTCAATGGAGGAAGCCGCATCCGGCGGATTTGTTATAAAGACAGCCGCCGAACTGGAGGACTGTGAATAAGTGAATATCGTATTTACGCCTACAGCATGGAAACAATATACGGAATGGCAGCAAGAAGATAAAAAGATGATAAAGCGTATCAATGAACTGATTAAAGATATTGATCGTAACGGACCGTTAAACGGTATTGGAAAACCTGAATTATTAAAATTCCGCAAAGCGTGTAGCAGACGCATTACAGATGAGCATAGACTGGTTTACAATATGGACAATCATCAAAATTTAATTATTTATTCATGCAGATATCATTATGAGGATTAGATTGCTTTGATATGGAGGACTTGGAAGGTCAAAACCCTGCAAGTCCTCTTGCCTGTTATCGTGCGGACTGCTCTGCGAAAGCGGCGGATTTATTTCCGGTTCTGCATCAGCTTGACCGCTTTATCAATACGGGCGATCTCGTCCGGCGTGCTGCGCTGCTTCAATACGGCGATCACACGATTCATTTCATCCTTGGTAAAGCTGACGGAAGAGTCCTTTCCGCGTTTGGAAATGTTCATCAGAAAAGAAAGCATTTCTTTCGGAGAAAGATTCTGGCTTTCAAAAACGAGCGTCTGCAAAAAGTCAAGTTTCGCCTGATCGACATCCGCGAGGGAGGGATCGTTCATCCATTCCGGTCTATTCATGTTTCATACCTCCTTTGATAAGGTCAAAGATTCCTTGCTGCTGCGGACTGAGCATAGACAGCAGCATATCCGTCATATCGGACGAGGAAAAGCCCGCTGCGTCATCCGGTGCATCCGCTTCCCGCGCTTCGCACGTCTGCCCGTCCGGTGCATCCGCTTCCCGCGTCTCGCCCGTCCGGTCTTCTGACGCATTCTCACTGCCGTCTGTCTGAGAGAGACCCATATCTTTCATCAGTTCCATCATATCCATCATTTCCTGATAGGTTTCCAGAGAAGAAAAGACCTGCTCAAGCTGCTTTACGATCTGTTTTTGGGAATCATTGCAGTAAGGAAGCAGGGCGGGAAGGATCGTGCGAAGCTGTGTTTTGGAATCCTCAGATGCGCTGCATATGTGGTAAGGGTGGTTCTTGAAATATGACAGGGTATACTGCAGTTCCTGATATTTGATATAGATGGCAAGATATTTCTGCATAGGACGGTCAAAGCATGGCAGGAGAACTTTCATGATTTGTATCTGATTGTTTGTAAATAGTGTGTCAAATACCGCAACGTTATCCCGCTCTTTTTCATCCATAAAAATACCGACACCACCTTTGCTTAAGACTTATGCGTTAGCCGCAGAAGATATGCAGAAAAAGAGGCAGCTTTATGCCGCCTCTTTTCATGCCGCAGACCGGGAACGCCTGCCTGCGTGAGCCAGAACGGCTCTTTTTCAGGAATCTGGAAGATTAGTTGTTGCAGCAGCAAAGCAGGATCAGAATCCAGAGGATATTGCCGCATCCGCAACCATCGTTTCCACCGCAGATACCGCCCATGTTTCCGCCGCATCCGCATCCGAAACCGTTATTGTTTCCGTTGCCGCACAGGCAGAGCAGGATGATGATCCAGAGAATGCCGCCGCATCCACAGTCGTTGGAAGGAGAATTGTTGCATCCGCAGGAAGTAGCTGTTAAATCGCTCATATAAGCCTCCAAAAGATTTATTTATTATTTATGGTTTATACTATGTGGCACGGCTTGGATGTGTTTCCACGCGGATGAAAAAATTTTTCCTCCGAATCTGTCACAATATGTTGGGAAAAGACTTGCAATTATTTCTAGGTATTGTAAAATAAATATTATATGAAATAATAGTGGGAGAGTATGTACAAAGGGAGAGTCGCAGGTGGCAAAAGAAAATCTGAAGAAACTGGCGGCAAAATATCATCTCGAAGAATATGATGAAAAGATGCAGAAAGCGATCCTTCTTCAGCTAAAAAAGAGGGAGCGCAGAAGGAAGCTGATCACTGTGCTGTGCACGGTCGTTGCCGTCCTAAGCCTCGGATATTTTGGCGGGTATTATTATTTGGCGGACAGATCGGGAAGCCAGTTCACGCAGTTATCGGAATTAAAGAAAAAGCGCCCGGTGTCCGCACAGATCCGCGTCAATAAGACGGGAGAGCAGGAGATACCGGATATCCTTGATGAATATAAAAATTTATATAATAAGAACAAAAGTATAATCGGATGGCTTAAAATTGACGATACAAATATAGATTATCCCGTTATGCAGTCATCGGACGATACCTATTATCTGAATCATAATTTCAATCAGGAGTATGATAAAAACGGTTCGATTTTTATGGACCCGGCGTGCGATGTGCTGAGGCCGAGTACGAATCTGATTCTATACGGGCATCATATGAAAAATGGCAGCATGTTCGGAAAACTGGACGCCTATGCAAAAGAGAGTTATTACAAGAAGCATACGACGATTCATTTTGATTCGATCTATGAAAAGGGGACGTATGCGGTGATGTACGTATTTCGCGATAAGCTGAGGCAGGACGCGGAGGTAGCGTTTAAGTATTATCAGTTTATTGACGCGAATTCCGCGGAGGAATTTGAGTCCAATATGAAGGCGATGGCAGGGATGTCATTGTATGATACGGGAGTGACCGCCGTTTACGGCGACAGGCTGCTGACGCTTTCGACCTGTGATTATCAGGAGGAGGACGGTCGTTTTGTAGTTGTAGCGAAACGGGTAAGCTGATTTTTGACAGGTTTTGTATACAGCCGGAAATCATAAGTTCCGGCGTGCAGGATAAGGGGAAACTGCTCTGACAGAAAAGAATTTATGCGCAGGGATGGCGCAGAAATGAGGGTTAAAATGGCGAATGCAGGAAAAAAGAAAAACAGAAAGTTACATAAACGGGTCAGAAAGACCTCGGCGATCGTTCTGATGATCACGGCGATTATCGTTGCGTCGATTCCGGTGCCGGAAAATGCGGCGGCGCCGACGGGCGGCGTTTCCGCGCAGAGCGACGATCCTGAAAGACAGGCTTCCAAATATCTGTATGATGAGAGTTTGGATACGATTGCGGTAAATGAGAGTACATTGAATTTAAATAATACCAGCGCAACCGACTATATGGCTTATACTGTGATCGAATCTGGTGCAGACAGCTATGTATATCAGTGGCAGTTCAAATATTATCTTGGCGCTGACCAGACAGTTACAGGTGGAGATAGAAAGGGAATTCTCAAAGAATATAATTCTTCCTACACAGTTGAGAATGTTGAAATAGGAGATTCCATTCCCACGGCGTATGAAGTGATTTCGTTGGATGAATATACTGCCTTTTGTAATGAGCGTGTTTATGATAATACCTCTGTAAGTGACGTTGAGAAGGATAACAGCTTTACGATTACATCGCCTAACGATACAACGAATAAAACGAAAGTGTATGTAAAAAGCGGAACTTCAAATGCAAAAGTAGATGATCTTGACATTATCAAAGAATTTTTTGCGGATGCATATGCAGACTATGTATCCGAATATGCTGAGGCGGAGCAGAAGCAGAGAACTGATCCGACCGTAACGCTGCCGGAGTTGACTGTGAATAGCGGTAGCTTCGATTCGGAACAGATAGGGAGATATTATTGTTTTATCGGAAGATCAACATTGGATGGGTATGCAAATATATCTCTGAAAGGGTGCACCTTGAAAAGGGTGTCGGATTCAAGTCAGGTAAGCAATGGCGGAACAGCGGTAACGGCTTATATTCCTCAGGTATCTGATGAAACAAGCGTTGATCAGGGTCTTAACCGCGATGAATTGGGATTTATATGCGGCGATTTCTCGCCGAGTCTTGTAGCGATCGGCGATAAGGCATTTCAGGGTGTAAAGAATGTCAATTCTCTGACATTGCCTGATAATGTAAAATATGTGGGAGATAATGCTTTTGAAAATTCTTTCATTCAGAGTTTTACCGCCGACGGATTGATTGGGATTGGTAATTATGCTTTTAAAAACTGCAATCGGTTAAAACAGGCGGATGTGACTGGCGTCAGCAGTCAGACATTGGAGAAGATCGGTACGGAAGCTTTTCGGGAATCCGCTCTGACAAGTTTCAGCGTACCTCTTTCTGTAACGGAAATTGGACCGGGAGCATTTGCAATGTGCCAGAGCTTGACCGACGTGGATTTTGTGGAGGGAACGCATTCTGACTGCAAGATCGGAGACTATGCATTTTATGACTGCACAGTTCTTTCAGAAGTAAACTGGAGCGACGGAAGCAGTCATATTACGGAGATAGGCAAGGCGGCTTTTGCCGTCCAGACCGGAATAGGTGCGATCAGTAAATTCCAGTTTCCGGAAGGCACCAGTAAAGGGATAACGTTAGGGGAATATATTCTTGCGGGCAGAGGAAGCCTGAAAGAAGCGATTATGCCGTCCGCTTCTTGGGGGCGTTCAGCGGCAGTGGAACTGCCGGAGACGACTTTTGTGAATTGTTATCAGCTTGGATATGTGGAATTCCCGGATGACGGGGCGTATTCATGCGGATATGTCACATATGGCGATAAACTGTTTGCAGAAGTGACCAATCCGGAACTGTATGTGAGAGGACCTAAATTAAGCTCGAATACACAGCCTGCGGGTCCGAGAACAAGCACATGGACTGCTACCTCAGCATTAGATCCCGGTACAGTGCCTTATGTATATTCGGAAAACGGCAAGGATTATTATGAGGTCAGCGACGATATTTACCTGCTTGCCATTGACGAAAACGGTGTTTTGGGGTCATGCACCTTTAAGGATGATAGTGTTAAAAAGCCGGTAGAGCTGGTGATTCCGGGGCTCGTGGGTAATATCTCTACGACAGCCATTGCGGACGGCTGCTTTGATAAGGATGATATTAAGGACTACATTACCAGCGTGGAATTTTTGGATGATACGGACGGCAGTAAGATCACTACAATCGAGGACAATGTATTTGCAAATTGCCCTAAATTGAAGACTGTCATAATCGGCAATACGATCAACAACATCGGAAAAGAAGCCTTTGCAAACTGCGGCACCGAATTGTCGGCGTCTGGAGCGTTGGAGGTAACATTCCATACGCCCGCCGCGGGCTACAGCGGCTTTACGATGGGAACGGACGCTTTTACGACCGGCGGCAACCCTCTGATCTTTAACGGTGACGTTGTAAAAGGATACGCGCCGTTCGACCATGCGATGGACCCGGATACGTTTGCAAAGGAAACGACAGGTCTCCGCATCTGTTACAAATCGCTTCGTCCTGAAAATATTATTGTAATGCAGGACAACACGACCAATGCGCCGACGCTTGTCGATTATCCGCACTTTGAAGAGATCGATGAACGGAATGCGGATTATATCGAGGAGCTGCAGGATTATTTCCTCGGTCTGTATGCGGGAAGCGATTACGATGCTGCGAGGACGGCTTATCAGGACGCCGTAGATGACGGGGACGATGAGAAGGCTGAGGAGAATGACGGTCCGTGGAACGCGGATTATTTTACGAGACATCCGTACAGCATCATAGACGCTTATGAGACAGGCGAACAGTATACGGCGCAGCCGTGGAAACAGCTGTCGATTCCGGAAGGAAGGGACATTGTCAATTCGGCGCTGAATGTTGTCGTGCCGGCGGGAGTGACTTCGATCGACGCGGCGGATTATTTCAGCAACGGCGATAACGGCATTAATATTTCTACTTATACCTGCTTACAGGATGCGAAAAACAAGTATGAAGCGACTGACATTGATGAACAGGTTGTAAAAGGTTTGTTCAGCGGATATTTTGACGAGTCCAGCTCCAAGGTGGGAACAACTTATCCGCCGGAAACCGAAAAACTGAAAAAAGGCAACGATTATCTGAAGAGCGTCACGATGTATGACGTGACCTATCTGCCGGATTATGCATTTGATAGTTGTGAGAATCTGGAATCGGTTTCTCTCGGCAGCGCAATGGCGGACATCGGGACGGCGCCGTTCAGGGGCTGCGACAACTTAACGAGCGTAGGGGGCAATGATAAATACATCGGCGAAAACGGCATTATTTATTCCAAAAATGCGGATGGCAGCTATACGATTGAAGAATGTCTTCCGGCGAGAGGCAGCGGAGTAGGGGAATCTGTAATCAGCTCGACAAACGACCCGCTTTTGCAGGAAGTGTCCCATATGCAGGAAGGCGCCTTTGAGGAATGTAATTATATTACAAAAGCGCTTTTGCAGGATGCTTCGAAGTTGGAGACGATTCCGAAATATGCGTTTAAAAACTGCGTGAAGCTGAATGAGGTTACCCTGCCGGCTTCCATCAAACAGATACAGGAAGAGGCGTTCGCATATCCTGATCTGAGCGAAGCGGAAAAAAATACAAAGAGTATGGAAGTGACGATTTACGGACGCGAGGTATCGATTACATCCGATGCATTTGAGCATTCTAAGAATGTGACGATCCGTTCTTATAAAGACAGCGCGCCGATCAGCTATGCGAAGTATTATGAGATGGGATGGGACGATACGCTTGGCGAGACCCATAAAGTTATTTTCCTGGATTATGACGGCGTACAGATCGGCGACACACAGTACGTAGAGGACGGCGGGAATGCGGAGGCGCCGGAGAATCCGACGCGGGACGGCTATAAGTTTACCGGATGGAGCGGCAGTTATCAGCAGATTCATGAGGACACGGTGCTGATTGCGCAGTATTCTTCTGACGACAGCAACGGTAATAACGGCAACAATGGTAATAATGGCAACAACGGCAATAACGGTAA
>JAGARW010000101.1 GCA_017621975.1 Lachnospiraceae bacterium
ATATCTGCAGCTGCTTATAGCTTATTGGTACGAGAAAAGGACACCAGCCGGAGGCGTTGGGGAAGATTTTACCTTTATGACAAAATCGCTGATGCTACAGTTGCAAAATAAGTAGGTGGACTATGGATATAGGACGAACAAACAAGCGGATCACATTCTGCAGGTATGAGGAAAAAGAAAATGATTTATCCCAAATGGAGCAGGTACTAACAGAAGTTAAGACCGTTTGGGCGAGCGTGGAGCCGACAAGGGGCAGGGAGTATCAAGAGGCGCAGCGGATAAGACCGGAATTGACCTATAAAATAACAACGAGATACCACAAAGAAGTAACGCCGGATATGTTGATAAAATTTAAAGATTGCTTTTTTGAAATCGTTTCCATTATCAACGTGAGGGAACAAAACGCGATGTTAGAAATTATCTGTACTGAAAAAATTACAGAGAGCAGATTTTTAACACAAAAGGAATTGGAAAAACGCGTATTTGACGATTAGAGCGAAAAATATTTTTTAAAGCAAATGACAAGTAGCGGAAACATTATTGTGTGATAAACAGCGTGGCAATGCTTTTCGCTGTGTAAAAGGGAGTGAGAAGATGGCAGAAAGTTTTGAATTTAGTTTTGAAGGACTAGAGGAATTTGAGAGAGACCTAAAAAAAGCAATCGAAAAGGCACCGGCACAAGCGGAGGAAACGCTGGCAGAACTTGCGAAAGAGTTTAAAAATGCTGCAAAAAAGAAAGCAAATGCAGAGTTAAAGCCGCATGAACGCAAGGAAAACCAAAAAAAGAAAGCAATTAAGAGAAAATGGGGGCATAAATTAGTAGATGATAATTTGGGCGCAACAGCTCTAGTATGGAATAGTGCAAGGCATTTTCACTTGGTTGAAAACGGTCATAATCTTGTACGAGGCGGTCGAGTTATCGGTTTTGTTCCTGGAAAACACATAATGGAAAAAACAAGGAATGATTACAAGGATATCGTTCCAGAACGTTTTGAAAAAATGGTAGATGATATTCTCAAGGAGTGTGATTTAGATTAAATTTGTAGAGATAAAAAAGGCAATCAATGGATTGCTAAAAGGGAGATACCCGCCGCCGCAATATAAAATCTATGGGAAAGAGATAAAAGAAGGTTACGATGCGCCATGTTTTTTTGTGGAGATTTTAGACGGCGGCAGCAGGGCAGAAACAAAGAATTTTGCAAAAGGCGGCTTTACAATTAAAATAACATATTTCCAGAAGAAAAAGAATGAATTAGATCAGCTTGAAAAGGTGGACGAAATAAAAGACCTTTTCGGGCTGATTTTTTGCGTTGGAGATCGAAAGCTGACAGTGGGCGAATTTTCGCACGATTACATCGGCGAGTATCAGGATATTTTGCAGATTAGCATTGAAATTGACTATAAGGAAAACACGCAAAAAGAAGATACGGCACCAATTGCGACGGAGGCAATTATAGACATAACACAGGGATAAAAAGGAGGATAAAATGGGCGCACCAAGTATTGACATTAGTTTCATTGAAAAGGCAATATCAGCAATTACAAGAGGCGAGCGAGGTATTGTTATGTTATGGGTGAAGGATGCGTTACCCACAACGGCGCTCAATCCGGTAACCGTGGTGACAGAAAGCGACATACCGGATGGGCTGTCAGATGCGACAGTGGAGCAGGTAAAACTGGCTATGATCGGCTATGTAAATGCACCCAAAAAGGTGCTTGTATATTGCATGGGGATTGCAGAAGAGGCAGAGGAGGAAGCAGTTGAGACTGGATATAAAAAGGCAATGACCGCA
Source organism: Lachnospiraceae bacterium (assembly GCA_017621975.1). Lineage (GTDB taxonomy): Bacteria > Bacillota > Clostridia > Lachnospirales > Lachnospiraceae > VSOB01. The sequence goes on from JAGARW010000101.1 coordinate 1,794, forward strand.
GCGGAAACAATTCGATTTGATTATCTGGCAATCCCGACAGTGGAAACAGACAGCAAAGGAGAAGATATTGCAGCGTGGGTTAAGTTCATGAGAACAAACAAGAAAAAGAAGATCAAGGCGGTTTTGCCGAACGTTGCAGCAGACAACGAAGGGATCATCAATTTTGCAACCGAAAAGAGTGTAAAAACGGAAACCATAACTACAGAGGACGGAACCAAAGCAACTGTAGATACGACTTATACAGCAGAGCAGTATTGCGCAAGAATTGCCGGACTGATCGCTGGTACTCCTATGACGATCGCCTGTACCTATGCGCCGCTTCCTGAATTGTCGGACTGCACGCGCTTAACCGATATTGATACCCCGGTAGACAATGGGGAGCTGATTATTTTTTATGACGGTGAAAAGGTAAAGGTAGCAAGGGGCGTTAATAGCTTTGTTACAACGATTGACGGAAAGGGCGACAGCTTTAAAAAGATTAAGATCGTTGAGGCTATGGACATGATAAACGATGATATTGTAAAAACGGTGCAGGATAGTTATTTAGGCAAGTATGCTAACAAATATCCCAATAAATGTTTGCTGATAACGGCGATCAACAGTTATTTTGCGCAGTTAAAGCGTGATGATATTGTAAGGAGCTATTCCGTTGGCCTAGATGCGGAGGCGATTCGGAGATATCTGAAAGAGAAAGGGAAGCAGGCAACACTTGATGATGGCACAGTGAAAGATGTTGACGAGTGCAGCGATGAAGAAATTATAACAGCAGACACCGGCGCAAGCATATTTTTGACAGGAAATGTAAAAATCTTAGATGCAATCGAAGATTTTAAAATGCCTATTTACATTTAAAAAAAGAGAGGTGAATAAAGTATGCCGAAAGAATTTAAAGCGGAGCAGGTTATAAACGGAACATGGGGGGAGGCGTGGCTTGACGGCGAATATTTAGCGCAGGTGACAGCGTTAAAAGCAGAGGTTACACCAAAGAAAACCGCTATCAGTATGGTGCAGAAATTACAGGAAGGGCAGAAAATGACAGGCTTAGAGTTAAAAGGAGAAATAAAACTACATAAAATCAACAGCACCATTATGAAAAAAATGAGTGAGTATTTTAAACGGGGCAAAATGATGACCTGCACGATTGTTTCCAATATAAAGGACCCAGACGCTTTAGGTGGGGAACGAGTGGCGCTATACGGTTGCCTGTTTGATAAATTAATCCTTGCGGATTGGGAAGCAGGAAAAATGGGAGAGGAAAGTTATAGTTTTACGTTCGAGGATTGGGACATATTGGAGAGCATTCAATAACGATATGATGGGGCGCGTATGCGCCCTTTATTTTATTTAAAGGAGAAAAAACATGAATTTAATTGAAAAGTTGTTAGCGGTAGATAAGAAAGAGTTTGACAAAATCGAGAGAAAAGAGATCCCAAGTAAGCAATTATCAAGACTTTTGGGAGTCAATGCGAAAGTAACAATACAAGCAGTGGACGGTGATCTTTTCGGAGCGTTGTCTGCAAGTGGGTTAGACGAAAGTGGGGAGGTTGATTACGGCAGGGCATTTTCAGCAAACGCCAAAATTGCCGCTGCAGGCATTGCAGACCCAAATTTAAAAGATGATGCGTTATTGAAGCATTTAGGAGTGGCGACACCGGCAGATGCAGCTAAAAAGATTTTCAAGGGCGAGATCAACAAGATTTCAACGGAGGTTGCAAAGTTAAGCGGTTTCAATGATGAAGAAACAACGGATAAAGAAATAAAAAACTAATTGAAAGCGATAGGGAGGTAAACATGGATTACCTGCACTATCGCTTTAAAAATTGGAAACCTTTTGAATACATGAGCCTGCCGGAAGGACAAAAGCGCGTAGCGCGGGCATATATGCGGCAGGAAATGAGGGATAAAGCGGAAGAAAACAAAGAGATACAAAAAGCGATCGGAGGTGGTTGATGTAGGCAGAGTTATCAGTACGGCGATACAGTTTATTGACGGTTTTACAAGACCTTCAAGGGAAGTTATACAGAGTATGCGCCAAATGGGAAATGAGGCGGTAAAAGCCGGAAAGCAGATCCAAAACGCCGGTAAGACAATAGCAAACGCCGGTGCCACATTGACAAAGGCAGTAACCCTCCCGATCGCGGGAGTAGCAACGGCGGCGGTAAAAACTGCCGCCGATTTTGAGGCGGCAATGTCAGAAGTCGGGGCGATTTCGGGCGCAAGTGGCGAAGATATGGCAAAGCTGACCGCGAAAGCAAAAGAAATGGGCGCGACAACCGCGTTTTCTGCAAGCGAGAGCGCGGAGGCAATGAAATATATGGCAATGGCAGGTTGGAAAACCGCAGATATGACCGAGGGCATCGCAGGTATTATGAACCTTGCGGCAGCATCGGGGGAAAATTTGGCGGCAACATCGGACATTGTAACGGACGGATTAACGGCGTTTGGAATGGCAGCGAAGGAAAGCGGCAGATTTGCCGATGTTATGGCGGCTACATCATCAAACGCAAATACAAATGTTGCCCTTATGGGGGAAACCTTTAAATATTGTGCATCAACAGCGGGCGCAATGGGGTACAGCATAGAGGATATTTCTGTAGCAATCGGAATTATGGGTAATGCCGGAATAAAGGGTAGCATGGCAGGCACAACCCTAAAAAATACAATAGCAAATTTAGCAAAACCAACAGATGCGCAAGCGGCGGTAATGAAAAAGTTAGGCATCAGCTTAACCGACAGCAGCGGCAACATGAAAAGTTTTGCCGAGGTAATGGATAATTTGCGATCGTCATTTTCGGGATTATCAGAAACGGAGAAAGCGGCAGCGGCAACCACTTTAGCGGGCAAGGAGAGCATGGCAGGGCTTTTGACGATCGTAAACGCAAGTACAGAAGATTTTGACAAGCTGACAGCGGCAATCAACGGATCATCGGGATCCGCTGAGGAAATGGCGGCGAAAATGCTTGACAATCTAAACGGTCAATTAACCCTTTTAAAATCAGCAGTAGAAGGGATAGCAATAACTATAGGAAATAAACTAATGCCCTATGTAAAAACAACGGTTTCGTGGGCACAAAAGGCGGCAGATTACATAAATAATTTAAATGATGCGCAGTTAGACAATATTATCAAATGGGCGGGCATCGCGGCGGCGATCGGTCCCGCAATAATGGTTTTCGGGAAAGTTGTTACAGCAGTAGGAACGGCGCAGCGGATATTTGGAACAATCACAAAGACAATAGCAAATTTTGGCGGCATCATGGGCGTTATTACAAGCCCCGCAGGAATAGTGATCGGCGTACTGGCTGCCATCGCTTTAGCGGCATTTTTGATTATAAAGAATTGGGATAAAGTCAAAGGTTTCCTGCAGGGCGTTGGCAGTTGGTTTAAAAATGCGTTTGAAAAGGCGGGTTTTTCGACGGAGGGATTTAAGGATAAATTTTCATCAATTGCCGGAACGATAGGAAGTATTGCTGATAAAATTGGCGGTTTTTGCAAGGCTGTAGCGGACATATTCAAAAGGAAATTTGCAGATGGCATCAAAGCTGGAGCAGAGAAAGCAGGCGGCATTTTAGAATCACTTGTAGGCAGTACGGTGGCAGCTTTTGATGAAATTATAACAGCAGTTGATATGGGGCTGAAAGTATTTGATGCACTGCTGGATTTCTTTTCTGGAGCATTTGCCGGAAACTGGGACAGTGCGGCACAGGGATTCAGAAACAGTTTAAAAAATATATTTCCTTCCAATATAGCAGAAGGATTAATAAAGGCTTTTGATGTGGCGTTGCCTGTAATAAAAGCAGCAGCAGAGAAAACAGGAGAAATATTTTCAAAGCTTATACAGGCAGTAAAACCAATCGCTGAAAAACTCATAGAAATATTTAAGAAAGCGGCACAGTTTGTCAAGAAGGTCTTTACCGGAGACTGGAAAGATGCTTTAGCTGGTCTGAAAAACATTGCAGGCAGTGCGTTTTCCGGACTGATGAATGCCGTCAAAGGCTTTTTGACCGGATTGGGAAATAAGATCAAGAATATGTTAGCCGAGAACGGCGTTGACATGGAGAAATTCGGAGCAGCCATTAATAATATCAAAACAAGAGTTTCCAATATTATTAATGGGTTAAAAAAGATATTCGGTGTTGTATTCGGTGCAATCGGAAAAGCGGCTGGCACACTGGCATCTGCTATAGAAAACCATTTCGGCAAAAAAGCAGCCGGAACATTTGGAACAGTAAAAAAAGTTATCACCGTATTCAAAACGGCAGCAGGGGCGGCGTTCACAGCGATTGCAGACAGGATTAAAAATGTAATGCAAATCATTGTACCGACGGTAAAAGTTGCATTCGGTGCAATCAAGGGCGTGATTTCGGCAGCAATAAATAGTATAACATCAATCATAAGCGGAGTATTAACTGTCTTTGATGGTCTGATTACTTTTATTACAGGCGTGTTTACGGGAGACTGGAAAAAAGCATGGGAAGGCGTTAAGACGGTTTTCGGGGGTATATTTGAAACTTTAGCAGCATTGTGCAAGGCACCTATTAATGCAGTCATAGGAATTATAAACGGGGCAATAGCAGCTATCAATAAACTGGGACTGACAATACCGGATTGGGTTCCGACTATCGGAGGACAGACGTTTTCTATCAATATACCGCCCATACCGATGTTATACAAAGGTACAGATAATTGGCAGGGCGGTGCAGCGATAATTCACGACCGCGGCGGCGAAATTGTGGATCTCCCGAAAGGATCACGGGTATATCCGCATGATAAAAGCGTGGAAATGGCGCGAAAGGAGGGAGAACGGAGCGGCTCTGGATCTGTCTCAATCAACATACAAAAGTTAGCAGATAAGATAGAGGTGCGCAGCGATGAAGACATAGACCGCATCGCCGAGGCACTTGCATACAAATTAAAGAAAGTAGCGTTTAACACAGGCACGGTATAGGAGGCGGCATAATTGGAGATATGGTTAAAGCAGGATAAAACACAATTCAGGCTTGCGGTTCTGCCGCCGGAATATGAATTGACAAGCGAAAGCAATAACACGCAGGTTGTAATTAATTCACTGGGCGAAATAAACCTGCTGGGGAAAAGGAAACTAAAAAATGTTTCCTTTTCTTCTTTTTTTCCAGCGCAGGCATATAATTTTTGCCAATACACATCTTTTCCGACACCGAAGGAAAGCGTGGAACTTATTGAAAAAATGAAAAATAGCGGTGTCCTGCGCCTGATAATGACTGGCACGCCGGTTAATATGGAGTGCACCATAGAAAACTTTACATGGGGCGAAAATGACGGAACAAAGGATATAAATTTTACTTTGGAGCTTAAAGAATACCGGAAAGTAAAAGTAAAAACTGCAAATAAGGAAAATGAGGAACTACAGCGCACGGCAAAAGAAGTCAAAAGCACTACCTACACTGTAGTTAAAGGTGATAATTTAAGTAAAATTGCAAAGAATTTAACTGGAAACAGTGCAAACTGGAGAACGATATATAGCCGGAATAAAGGTGTAATAGGAGACAATCCTAATTTAATATATCCTGGGCAGGAGCTGGTAATTGACATATGAGAATAGAATGGATAAGGTGCGCAGACAGCAGCATGAATATATGCGACATAACAGAAGCGGTGTCAAGCGTTTCATGTGGCGGTTCTGTATCACAGGCGGCGCGTCTGGCAGAAATAACCGTAGTAAATGCGCCAAATGATAAGAATGTGAAAATCCTGAACATTGAGGCAGGAAATATTATAAGACTGTATGAATCGGACAGCCTGATATTTTTTGGAGAAGTTCAGAGTTCGAAGCGGACAAGTGAAACGGGAACGGTTGCATATTCGTGCTATGACTTGCTCAATCACCTGTTAAAAAGCACTGGTATCTACAATTTTTCGAATACGACTGCCGAAAGAATTACAGCTAAAATATGTGCCGATATGAAAATAAGCACCGGCAGCATAGCAGAAACAAAAGCGCCTATTAAAAAAATGATAATAGACGGCGACACACTCTATGATATTATCATGAAAGCCTATACAAAGGCAGCAGAGCAGACTGGAGAGAAATATATATGCCGCATGATCGGCTCCGAGTTATCAGTAGAGGTAAAAGGAACCATAGTTAAAAATTTTGTTCTGGCAGAAGAACATAACATAACTAACACTGAGTATGAGGAAACTATAGAAAATATGGTAAATGTGGTGAAGATTTACGATGAAAAGGGCACACAGGTCGGCGAGGTAAAAAATGATGAGTGGGCAGAAAAATACGGTATTTATCAGCAGACATATAAAAAAGAGAAGGGAATAAACGAAATAACAGCGGCTAACAGTATGCTGCAGGGCGTGGAAAAACGGGTGACTCTTGACGGCATAGACGGCGATCTGACCTGCATTGCAGGAAATGCTGTAGAGGTTTATGACAAGGCGACAGGATTAAATGGCATATTTTGGATTGACAGTGATACTCACATATGGGAAAACGGCACGCATATTATGAATTTGGAATTAAATTTTAAGAACATTATGGACAGTAGGGAATATGAGGAAACAGAAGAATAGGAGGGAGGCGCAATATGAACGCATACGAGGAAATTTTAGGCGTAATGAGAAATGAGGGCAGAAAGGACAATACTGCGCCAATCCAAATAGGGACGATGACAGGCGCAGCAAGCTGCAGGATTGGGCGGTTGGAATTAGCAGACAGCGATTTGCTGATAGCTGAACATTTAAAAACAGGCTATTACGGCAGGGATATTTTTATAGAGCCTTTGAACAGTGGCGATAAAGTAGCAGTTTACCGGCTTAGTGATGAGTTGTACATTATTTTGGAAAGGCTGGTGTAAGAATGGGATTATTTCCGGCATATATCGAAAATGCCGCAGTACTGGCAGAAAAAGAGAAGAAAAATACACCTAAAGAATACGAAATAGATTTTGAAACGGGGCAGTTAACCGGCAGAATTGTAGAAGGTATAGAAGCTATAAAAATGTGGGTATGGCTTGCACTCCAAACGCCTAGGTACCGGCATTATATCTATTCGTGGGATTATGGAAATGAATTTGATGATTTGATAGGACTGGGATATACCGAGGAATATATAGAAACAGAGGCACGCCGAATGACGGAAGACTGTTTATCCGTGAATGAGAATATACAGAGCATTTCAGGGTTTGCCGTAAATATGGAAAAGGATATATTAACTATTACATTTACAGTAAACACTATATACGGCGATATAGAATTTAACAGGCAGGAAATCGCAAGACCAGCAGTGTAAGGAGGCAGTAATGCTGTTCAATGAAAAGACACAGAATAAAATAATGTCCGATTTGAAAAAAGCAGTAAGTACCGATATGAGCATGGAAGAAGGAACACTGATAGACCATTCGTTTCGCGGCGCTGCCGCTGAATTTGAGCAGGCTTATATTGAACTGGAGCTGATAGAACAAAACGGATATGCAAAAACGGCAGACAGGGAACATTTAATTTTAAGGGCAAAGGAAAGGGGAATGACACCGTTTCCAGCATCAAAAGCTGTCTGGAAAGCTGAATTTAATATTGATATAGGGTTAAACACTCGTTTTTCCGCAGGGGAATTAACTTATATCTGCACTGAAAAAATGGACGCTAAAGCGTACCGCCTTACATGCGAACAAAAAGGAACAAGAGGAAACAGGAGGCAGGGAGATTTAACGCCAATTGAATATATAGACGGTTATGAGTCCGGTATATTAAAAGAGCTTTTAATACCGGCACGCGATGATGAAGAAACAGAAGCTTTTCGCACGCGCTATCTGGAAGCCGCAGCCGCAGCACAGGCATTTGGCGGCAACCGCGCACAATATAAGGCATTGATGCGTGAAATAGAAGGCGTTGGAGCCTGCAAGATATATCGTGTAACACAGAATGATAGGCGGATTAAGATATATTTTCTGGATAATGCTTATAAAACGCCAAATGAAGCGTTTGTGGCAGATGTACAGGAGATTATAGATCCAGTCGGGAAACAAGGTGAAGGTGAAGGACAGGCTGCAATTTTCCATGTTGTTGATATTTATCCATGTATTTCAGAAATGGTAGAGATAGAGGCAGAAATAACAATAGATACCGGCTATTCATGGGAGGACTTGTTAGTAAACGTACAGGAAAAAATAGACAGCTATTTTTTGGAGCTGGCAAAAGGATGGGAAAATGAGGAATATATAACCGTAAGAATACTAAAAGTAAATGCGGCAATCGCAGATGTTGAGGGAATTGTGGACGTGCAGGGAACAGCTTTAAACGGAAAAAAGGAAAACTTGATTTTAGATCCGAACATGATACCGGTTAGGAGCGTGATTATATGCAGACCTTAATATTAAACCATTATCCTCCGGTGATAAACCAGATTAAGGAAATGCAGCAGATTGCGAAAGCGGAGGACATAGAATTTGCAAAGTTGAATACATCAATAAAAGATGTAATCAAAAACATGTTTGTTTTTACGGCAGACGAAATCGGCGTACAGCGGTTTGAAAAGATATTTGGCATCAGCCCCAAGGCATCGCAGAGCTTGGAGGATCGGAAACTAAGTATACTCTTTGCGATGAATAAGCGGAAAATGAGTATATCAGAACTGCTGGAATTGCTGATAAATTATGCAGATGTGAAATTAGTTGCAAATATCAATTTAGGAGAGCTACTCGTCGAGGTTGGCAATAATACAACAAATATTGGAATAATCCGGAAGATATTAGATGATTTTATGCCGCTGAATGTATTTATAGCATTTGCCACAGAGATTGATACGATGATGGGATTTTGCAAAACGCCAAAAACATTAGAAATGGAGACAACAATTTATTTATGCGGAAATACATCAGGCGCATGGTTTTTAGACGGTTCCGAGCTGCTGGACGGGAGCAGGCTGCTTGATGCAGAAATTTATGAGGAGGTATTTTAAAAAATGGCAGAGATTACAACAATAGCAGCAAAAAAGAAAATACTGCTTGCGCGTGCAGGAATGGGACAGGTGCAGCAGATTGTAGAAATGGCTTTTGGCAGTGGAGGCGTTGATGAAGACGGAAACGTAATTACTCCTGCAGAAGAGCAAATGAACCTAAATAATGAAATCTACAGGAAAGAAATCACGGATATTGAGGTTGTAAGCGATACAAAAATAAAGTATTGCTGCGAGCTTAGTGAGGACGAATTAGCAGGCAGCAGGATAAGCGAGCTGGCACTTGTAGATGCAGAGGGAGACATAGTTACAATTAAAAATTTTGCACCGAAGGAAAAAGATAATGATTTTACCTTTACGTTTAAAGTGAATGATGCCATGTAAAGGAGGTAACATGAAAACTTATACATGTGAAGAACCGCGATTTTCGGAAATACTGGCGTTGCTAGAGACGAAAACAAGAGCACACGCAGACATCTTTAATGAAATAAATAAAACTCTTTTTGAAAACACATTGTATCTTTATGGCAGAATAAATGAAAACAGTATTGAAGACGCTTTTTATACTGTATTTACGAAAACCGGAGGCGGCAGCAGCGGAGCAGATGAAACGGCACTGACCGCATCTGAAATAGACATGGCTTTGAGCACAGAGTGGAACGGAGAAAGCTCTGCCGATGAAACAGCATTATCCGCCGCGGAAATAGACACGGCACTGCATACAGAATGGAGCGGTGAAACATCTGCTGACGATACAGCATTATCCGCAGGGGAAATAGAAACAGCTTTGAGTACATAACAGACATGCGTGCATTACACGCATAAGCACAGTTAATTATGCTTTACTGCATAAAAATATATTTAATAAAGAAAGGATATTATTATTATGGGAAAAAAACTTGATGCAACAGGATTAACACAGGTA
>JAGARW010000014.1 GCA_017621975.1 Lachnospiraceae bacterium
CTTCTCATAAAGCTCCATCACGCTCTCATAGACCGGCAGATCGTATTCGTCCTTCTCGATCGGGAATACGATGAGCTGATTGCCCGCCTGCTTGAGTTCCGGCGTAATCAGATCGTGATAATCGGCAACGTCAACCGCAAAGGATACGAGCGTCGGCGGTACGTCGATATCGTTAAACGTACCGGACATACTGTCCTTACCGCCAATAGAAGGAAGCTCAAAGCCGATCTGCGCGTCAAATGCGCCGAGCAGAGCCGAAAACGGCTGACTCCAACGGCTCGCCTCGTCCGTCATGCGGCGGAAATACTCTTGAAATGTAAAACGAATCTTCTTATAATCGCCGCCGGCTGCCACAATCTTTGCCATAGATTCCGTAACGGCATAAACTGCGCCGTGATACGGACTCCATGAGGAAAGATACGGATCAAAGCCGTAGCTCATCATCGTCACCGTATTTGTCTTACCGCGCAGTACCGGAAGATGCGCAACCATCGTCTGCGTCTCGGTCAACTGATACTTACCGCCATACGGCATAAATACGCTGCCCGCGCCGATCGACGAGTCGAACATCTCAACAAGCCCCTTTTGGGAGCATACGTTCAGATCGGATAACGTTTCGATCAACGCTTTCTTTGTATCGTTTTCCGCAAGCGCCTGCTCCACTGCCGGAATCGCTGTCTTTTTGAAATAATTGTCTTCCTCGGAAGGCATATTCACGATTACATTTGTTTCCTGATGCGCTCCGTTCGTGTCAAGGAAGGCTCTTGACAAATTTACGATCTCCTTACCGCGCCAGGAAAGAACGAGCCTTGGCTCCTTCGTTACGGTCGCCACCGCTACGGCTTCCAGATTTTCTTCCGCCGCATAGGCAAGGAACTTGTCAACATCCTTCGGATCGACAACGACTGCCATTCTTTCCTGCGATTCGGAAATCGCAAGCTCCGTACCGTCCAGACCCGCATATTTTTTCGGTACTTTATCCAGATCGATCGTAAGTCCCGGCGCCAGCTCGCCGATCGCGACGGAAACGCCGCCCGCCCCGAAGTCATTGCATTTTTTAATCAGACGGCTGACTTCCTCTCTGCGGAACAGTCTCTGAATCTTGCGTTCCGTCGGCGCGTTTCCTTTCTGCACCTCCGCCCCGCATGTTTCAATAGAGCTTTCCGTATGTACTTTGGAAGAACCGGTCGCGCCGCCGCAGCCGTCGCGTCCCGTCCTGCCGCCAAGCAGAATGATAATATCGCCCGGATCGGAATTTTCGCGGATTACATTTTTTCTCGGAGAAGCTCCCATCACGGCGCCGATCTCCATACGCTTCGCCACATAAGACGGATGATAAATTTCTTTGACATAGCCGGTCGCCAGACCGATCTGGTTGCCGTAGGAAGAATAGCCGCTCGCCGCGCCGCGCACAAGCTTCTTCTGCGACAGCTTACCCTTCATCGTCTGCTCTACCGGAACGGTCGGATCCGCCGCGCCGGTCACGCGCATTGCCTGATATACATAAGAACGTCCCGAAAGCGGATCTCGGATCGCGCCGCCCAGACAGGTCGCCGCGCCGCCGAACGGTTCGATCTCGGTCGGATGATTATGCGTCTCGTTCTTAAAGCTGACAAGCCACTCCTGTGTCACGCCGTCGATCTCTACCGGAACGACGATCGAGCAGGCGTTAATTTCGTCGGATTCTTCCATATCCTGAAGCTTGCCGTCCTTTTTGAGCTTTTTCATCGCCATCAGCGCCAGATCCATCAGGCAGACAAATTTATCCTTTCTGCCCTTCAAGATCTCTTCTCTTGTATCCAGATAGGACTGATACGTCGTTTCAATCGGGGACCTATAGTAGCCGTCCTCAAACGTAATATTTTTTAACTCGGTGGAAAATGTCGTATGTCTGCAATGATCGGACCAATACGTGTCAAGCACACGAATCTCCGTCATCGTCGGATCTCTGTGCTCTTCCGCATTGTAATAATTCTGAATATGCTGAAAATCCTTAAAGGTCATTGCAAGTCCGAGCGAATTATACAGCTCGCGCAGAGCCGTCTCGGGAAGCTTGCAAAAGCCGTCAAACACCTTAATGTCCGCAGGCTCTTCGTATACGGTTTCCAGCGTTTCCGGCTTTACCATGCCGGTCTCTCTGGAATCGACCGGATTGATGCAGTATGCCTTGATCCGCGCAAGCTCCTCGTCCGAAACGTCCCCTTCCAGCAGATACGTCACTGCGGTGCGGATGATCGGTTCCTCGCTTTCTTTTAAAAATCTGATGCACTGCACGGCGGAGTCCGCTCTCTGGTCAAACTGTCCCGGCAGAAACTCTACGCTGAACGCCCTTGCCTGCTCCGGCATTGGAAAATTCTCTTCATATAACAGATCGACCGGCGGTTCGGAAAAAACGCTCCGGCAGGCTGCGGAAAAAGTCTCGTCGCTGATGTTCTCCACGTCGTAGCGGATCAGCACCCGTACTTTTTTTACGCTGTCAATTCCAAGATAGCTCCCTATCTCTTCCTGCAGTTCCTTTGCCTTTACGGCGAAAGGCTCTTTTTTCTCCACATAAATTCGTCGCACACTTTCCATAATAAATCCTCCATTTTATTTTTCCAGCTACGCTGTGCTATACTGTACTGCGCTGTATCATACTGCTCTTTTATTCTTCTACGATAAGCCCCTGCATAATGTACATGAGTTCGTCGTCTACTGTCTTTTCCGTAATCCCGATCGTATTTGCCGCCGCCTTCAGCCCTTCCAGGACATACATGATATTCCGTGCGCAGCCCTTCGGGTTATCGCAGTAAAATTCACCGGTTTCCACACCTTCCTCGATCAGCGCCTCAAGCACCGAGACAGCCTCGTCGAACCGGATGCGCAGAACATTGTCCTTTTTCGCCGTTTTATTTTCAAAGAAATATTCATAGGTAGCAACCGCAAGATTGTTCTTTTTGCGAAGCAGCTCCTTTTTCTGTTCTTTCAAAAGAAGCGCCAGTATTTCGGACGCGGTCGCATTTTCGCCGATCTTGCCGGAAAACAGATCGTCCGTTTCCTGACTTTCTAACTTCAGAATCTCCGCAAAAATATCCCTCGTATTGTCAAAATACAGATAAAGCCCGCCCCGGCTGATATTGCATGCTTCTACAATATCCTTCATCGTAACATTCTTATATCCCTTTTCCATAAAGATCGTCTTCGCCGTCTCCAGAATAAACTGCCTTTTCTGAATTGATTTTTCTCCCATGCGCGTAACTCCTATTCCCTCACTCGTTTTTCTCTTTCCTGCTTATCCCAAAAAGCAAGAATCTCCCTCATCTTCAGCAAAAGCTCCAAGAAAATGCCGTTTCGTACGCCTTCAGACCACATAGAAGCCTTTGTCATGCCTTTCAGAATGTATTTGGAAAGAATTCCCCATAAATCTCCCATTTCCTTAATCGTAGCGCTGCGGATAAATCTCTTTTCCTCCTCTGCCGTGCGGATTCTGTTTCTGGAATAAACATAGACATAATTCCGGTCGATCAGGCTGCTCGCCTGCGCGGTCTTCACAAAACGCATCAGCGTGCCGTCGTAAACGGGAAACGTCACGGAATTCTCTTCGATCCCTTCCCCGCGGTAGATCGTCGCCGTCTGGACGCCTCTCTGCGATTCCAGCCACGGAATAAATCCTGTCAGAGCCTCTACATCCGGCTTATAATATTCAACCATCTCTTCCACACTTAACTTGTCACTCTGCATGTTCCAACCCTTCTCCTTGCCATTCTCTGCTCATTATGACATACTTGTCTTTTATTTTATCATATTTTTGGATTATGTACAGATGCCTGCCCCAAAATTTTTCATTTTTAAAGGAAATTCACCAGAAAATAATTTGTTTTTATTGTAGATTGCGACGGTTTCCGCTATACTATACTTATATGGCACGGAAAAACATGACACGCGTGTCACAGGAGGACATATGGCAATTACAAAATTTCAATCCGGGCAGGTCATCTGCCAGACCGGCGATCCCGTGCGGGAGCTTTACGTCATCGGAGAAGGCTTCATAAGAGTCGATATTCCGGGCGGGAGTCTGGTTCTGCGCAAGGGAGACATCATCGGTATTCAAGACATCAAAAGTTCCGTACATTCCTGTAC
>JAGARW010000102.1 GCA_017621975.1 Lachnospiraceae bacterium
AAAGGGCGAACCGGGAACGGGAGACGTCGTGCAGGCGGTCCGTCATATGCGTGCGATGAATTCCGAGATCAGCAGAGTGAGAAGTCTCCGGGAGGATGAATTATTTGAAGCGGCGAAGCAGCTTGCCGTTCCGGTGCATCTGCTCCGTTTTGTACATGAGAACGGAAAGCTTCCGGTCGTTAATTTCGCGGCGGGCGGCGTGGCGACTCCCGCGGACGCGGCGCTGATGATGCAGCTTGGCGCGGAAGGCGTATTCGTCGGCAGCGGTATTTTCAAATCCGGCGATCCGGCGCGGCGGGCGGCTGCCATCGTGCAGGCGGTGACTAATTATACCGACGCGAAGCTGATCGCAGAATTATCGACCGATCTCGGCGAAGCGATGGTCGGCATCAACGAGCAGGAGATCGAGCTGCTTATGGCGGAGCGCGGGAAATAAATTAAAATCATGTTACAGGAGAACGGTTTGGAAACCGACAAAGCGGCGAAACAGGAGGAAACGATGAAAATTGCGGTGCTTGCCCTGCAGGGCGCGTTTATCGAACACGAACGGATGCTGGAGCGTCTCGGCGCGGAAGCTTTTGAGATTCGTCAGAAAAAAGATATGGAGCGGGAATTTGACGGTCTCATCCTTCCCGGAGGGGAAAGCACGGTCATGGGAAAGCTGATGCGCGACCTCGGAATGTTTGAGGAACTGAAAAATCGTATAGAGGATTCGCTTCCCGTGTTCGGCACGTGCGCGGGGCTGATCCTGCTTGCAAAAGAAGTGGAGCAGGGAAAGACGCAGCTTGCAACGATGAGCATCCGGGCAAGGCGGAACGCTTACGGCAGACAGCTCGGCAGTTTCCATACAGAGGAGGAATTTAGCGGGATCGGCGTCATCCCGATGACCTTTATCCGCGCCCCGTATATTGCGGAAGTCTTTGACGATACGGAAATACTGGCGAGGGCGGGAGACCATATCGTCGCCGCAAGGCAGAAAAACCAGCTTGTCTGCGCCTTTCATCCGGAGCTGGATCAAGATACGCGCGTGCACCGGTATTTCCTGGAAATGATCCGGGCGTCGAAAGGCATGATTGCGGGCTGAAGCCGCGGAAAATGAACCGTTCCCTGTGCATGACTAAAAAATTTGTTCAAAGGCGATGTTTGCCCGTTCGCATCTTGTATTGGTTACGATCACGATTTTTTCGGCGCGCTTTTCCTTGCATGAGAGAGCGCGCTGTATTGATTGACAATCACAGAGCTATTCCAGTATATTTAATCTATAAAACAGACGAAATCGCAGATATACAGGTGAATAGACATGAAAAATATAAATGGCATTGAATTTTATACCGGAAGCAGGGAAGAATTGCTTCCCGGTTTTGAAAAGGATTTTCCGTATATCGCTTCGAGAGTAGAACTTGACAAGTTCATCGGGCGTTATGCGCCGTGGCACTGGCACAAGACGGTAGAACTTTTTTATATGGAAAGCGGCAGCATCGAATATGATACGCCGGGAGGAAAGCTATTGTTTCCTGCCGGAAGCGGCGGCATGGTAAATTCCAACGTACTCCATATGACAAAAGCAATATCACAGCGGGAAAAGAATATACAACTACTTCATATTTTTGATGTTTCCCTGCTTGCCGGAGAACAGGGAAACAGAATTGAGCAAAAATATATCGCCCCTGTTATAACCGCCCCGCAGATTGAACTAATTCCTCTTTTTCCGGGAAATGCAGCAGAAGAAAATATTTTGAAACTTATTCTTAAAGCATTTCATCTTTCCAGTGATGAATTTGGGTATGAAATAAAACTGCGGGAAATCCTAACGGAAATATGGTTAATGCTTTTTGAACTATCCCGTCCTATGCGTGAAAAGGCAGGAGAATATAATAAAAGCAACGATAAAATAAAGTTGATGATGATATACATTCGCGAGCATTACCAGGAAAAAATTTCTATCCCGGAGCTTGCAGCGGCAGCATATCTAAGCGAAAGGGAATGTTACAGAGTGTTCCATGACTGTCTGCACATGACGCCCGTAGAATATATAAAGTCTTACCGGCTGCAAGCCGCCTGTCAGATGTTGGCAAAAGGGCAGGAGCCTGTTACGGCAATCAGCCATGACTGCGGTTTGGGGAGCAGCAGTTATTTTGGAAAGGTTTTTCGGGAATATGCACATTGTTCACCAACAGAATATCGGAGGAAATGGCAGAATAGTGATAGATAAAGACAGAAATAAAATATTTTTTCAGCACTTCTTGCATTATAATGATACCTGTAAAGTAAATATTTCATCATAAAGGGGCTGGACGGTTTATCTGCCAGCCCCGCCCTTTTGAAAGCTTTTACTTCTTTATCGCACATGAGCAAAATCGCTTCGCTTCAATTTTTCCCCAAATTTGCAAAATAATAGTTGACAACCGGGTTTTCAGGATGTATTATTCTTATAACATATTAATCATACCTAAATTGTAGGAAATGGAGGAAATAGAAATGGCGAATATTTATAAAGGAACATTAGGGCTGATCGGCAATACGCCGCTCGTAGAAGCGGTAAATGTGGAAAAGAAACTCGGTCTGGAGGCGAAGGTGCTTGTAAAGCTGGAATATTTCAATCCGGCGGGCAGCGTAAAGGACAGGATCGCGAAAGCGATGATCGAGGACGCGGAAGAGAAAGGCATATTAAAGGAAGGCTCCGTGATCATCGAGCCGACGAGCGGCAATACCGGAATCGGTCTCGCTTCGATCGCCGCGGTCAAGGGCTACCGCATTATTCTGACGATGCCGGAGACGATGAGCGTGGAACGCCGGAATATTTTAAAAGCATACGGAGCGGAGCTTGTGCTGACGGAGGGCGCGAAAGGGATGAAGGGCGCGATCGCAAAGGCGGAGGAACTGGCGGCGGAGATCCCGGACAGCTTTATCCCCGGGCAGTTTGTCAATCCGGCGAATCCGGCGATGCACAGGGCGACGACGGGGCCGGAGATCTGGAACGACACGGACGGAGCGGTCGATATTTTTGTAGCGGGAGTCGGCACGGGCGGCACGCTGACGGGCGTCGGAGAGTATCTGAAAGAGCAGAATCCGGATGTGAAGATCGTTGCGGTAGAACCGGCGACTTCTCCGGTGCTTTCCGAAGGAAAAGCGGGCGCGCATAAGATTCAGGGAATCGGCGCCGGATTTGTGCCGGAGGTGCTCAATACAAAGATTTACGACGAGATCATCAAGGTTGAAAACGACGACGCGTTTGCAGCGGGTAAGCTCCTTGCAAAGGCGGAGGGCGTGCTTGTCGGAATTTCCTCCGGCGCGGCGCTGCACGCGGCGGTCGAGCTTGCAAAGAGACCGGAGAACAAAGGCAAGACGATCGTGGCGCTTTTGCCGGATACGGGAGACCGGTATTATTCGACCCCTCTTTTTACGGAATAGGAAAACGCGGAAATCGGAAGATGAAAAACGGTTGTATCAAAGCGCGGAATCGTATAAAATAGTACAAATGAGAACGCACAGGAAAGGGAGAGCGATATGAGCGAAAAAATTACGAGAGAAAACAGAAACTTCAAATTTGAGACATTACAGCTTCATGTAGGACAGGAAAAGCCGGACCCGGTAACGGACGCGAGAGCGGTGCCGATCTATCAGACGTCGTCCTATGTGTTCAAAAACTGCGATCATGCGGCGGCGCGGTTCGGCCTGACGGATGCAGGAAATATTTACGGACGGCTGACAAATCCGACGCAGGATGTGTTTGAACAAAGGATTGCGGCGTTAGAAGGCGGCGTGGCGGCGCTTGCGGTCGCTTCCGGCGCGGCGGCGGTGACGTATACGATCGAAAATCTGGCGCAGAACGGCGATCATATCGTCGCGGCAAAAAATATTTACGGCGGCACGTTCAATCTGCTTGCGCATACGCTTCCCGCATACGGCGTGACGACGACGTTTGTCGATATTTTCAATGAAGAGGAAGTGGAAAACGCAATCAGGGAAAACACGAAGGCGGTCTTTATCGAGACGCTCGGCAATCCGAATTCCGACGTGGTGGATATTGAGGCGATCGCGAAGATCGCGCATGCGCACAAGATTCCGCTCGTGATTGACAACACGTTCGCGACGCCTTACCTTGTAAGGCCGATCGAATACGGAGCGGACATCGTCGTACATTCCGCGACGAAATTTATCGGCGGACACGGTACGACGATCGGCGGCGTCATTGTTGACGGCGGTAAGTTTGACTGGAAAGCGTCCGGCAAATTCCCGTCTCTGACGGAGCCGAATCCGAGCTATCACGGCGTTTGCTTTACGGATGCGGCGGGACCGGCGGCGTTTGTGACAAAGATCCGTGCGATCCTGCTGCGCGATACGGGCGCGACGCTTTCTCCGTTCCATGCGTTTTTCTTCCTGCAGGGACTTGAAACACTTTCCCTCCGCGTAGAGCGCCATGTGGAGAACGCTTTGAAGGTCGTACAGTATCTGAAAAATCATCCGCAGGTAGAGGCGGTGCATCATCCGTCCGTATCGGAGGACGAAACACAGAAGGCTCTGTACGCGAAATATTTCCCGAACGGCGGCGGTTCGATCTTTACCGTTGAGATCAAAGGAGACGTACAGAAGACGAAAGACTTTATTGATAATTTAGAGCTGTTTTCTCTGCTTGCCAATGTAGCGGACGTGAAGTCGCTCGTCATCCATCCGGCGACGACGACGCACAGCCAGTGCACGGAGGAAGAACTGCTCGATCAGGGCATCAAGCCCAATACGATCCGCTTCTCGATCGGTACGGAGCATATCGACGACATCATCCAGGATCTGGAAGAAGCGTTTAAGGCGATTCGGTAAAACGTATCTGGAAGAACAGACATCATAAAACGAGACAGCTGCGTGGAACAGCATTTTCGAATATCGATATATTTTGAACGAATTTGTCGAGCACATCTTTGAGACCTAGGCTCAAAGTGAGCGCAGACTGAGTGAAAAATATACGATATTCGAGATATGCGCTCACGCGGCTGTCTCGTTTTATTTTTTCCTGTCGAGGATCGTTTCCAACTCGGAGAGTCTGCGGACCGTATAATTGACACGGATGGAAGCGGGCGCGGGCAGGGCGGCGGGATTGTACCAGCAGCAGTCGATCCCGGCGTTGTTAGCGCCGAGCATGTCGCTTGTCAGGGAATCCCCGACCAGAATTGCTTCCTCTTTTTTGAAACCGGGAATCTGCGCAAAGCTTTTCTCAAAAAACTGAGGCGACGGCTTTTCATAACCGAGTTCTTCGGAAATAAAGCAGCCGTCCATGACCGTAGCAAGGCGGCTCAGGCGCAGCTTACTGCGCTGCGTGGCTGCGACGCCGTTCGTGACGATGTATTGCTTATGCGTTTGATGGAGTCTTTGGCAAAGCTCGAAGGAATCGTCCAGATAATAATAGACGCTTCCAAGCAGCTTTTGATAAGTATTTTTGAATTTGTCTGTATCGACGCCCGTGATACCGACGGCTTCAAAAAAGCTGACAAAACGCTGCCCAAGCAGCGCTTCTTTTGTAATCTCGCCGCGCTCCAGCATTTTCCAGAAGGAAAGGTTGATCTGCGAATAAGCGGCAAGCAGATCGTCGGTCGGCGTGACGCCTGCGTTTTGCATGCATGTGTTAAAGGCGTACCGTTCGGACGCCGTAAAATCGAGCAGGGTATTGTCAAGGTCCCAGAGAATTGTTGTATACATAACGCACCTCCTTATGGTAAAATTCTAACAGATGCGGGAAGGGGATGCAACAATGAACAATCTGGAATACTATAAAGTGTTTTATCACGTGGCTTCATGCGGCAGCCTGACCGTAGCGGCAAGAGAGCTTTCCATTTCGCAGCCTGCCGTCAGCCAGAGCATGCGCTGTCTGGAAGAAGCGCTTGGCGCGAAGCTCTTTACGCGCGGCGCAAGAGGCGTTAAGCTGACGCAGGAAGGCGAATTGCTGTATACGTATGTGTCTAAGGGCTATGAACAGATCGTACAGGGAGAAAAGATGCTCCAGCAGATGCTGAATCTGGAACGGGGCGAAATACGCATCGGAGCAAGCGATATGACGCTGAAATTTTATCTGCTTCCCTATCTGGAACGGTTTCATGAGAAGTATCCGCACATCAAAGTAACGGTCACGAATGCGCCGACGCCGGAAACGCTGCGTTTTCTGGAAGCGGAGCGGATCGATTTCGGCGTTGTCAGCACGCCGTTTGCACAGGATGAGACATTACGCATACAAGTCGTGCGCGAGATCGAAGATACCTTTGTGGCAGGGCGGAGATTCATTTCTTATAAATATAAGACGCTTGATCTACAGGAGCTTGAAAGACTGCCGATCATTTCCCTTGAAAAAAATACGAGCACGCGCATCTATATGGACCGGTATTTGCGGGAGAACGGTGTGGAGCTGCATCCGGAGTTTGAGCTTGCGACGAGCGATATGATTGTACAGTTTGCCCTGCGCAGCCTCGGCGTCGGAAGCGTGATGAAAGACTTTGCAAGAGAGCAGCTGGAGGAAGGGACGCTGTTTGAACTGCGTTTTAATAAAAGAATCCCGAAACGGCAGTTCTGCGTCGTGACGAGCCGGAGGAGCAGGCTGTCGGCTGCGGCGAGAAATCTGCTTGCGCTGTTACAGAGAGAAGAGGACTGAAACGCGGACGGCAGACTGAAAACAAAGCGGTAGACGGAAAAGGAGACGGATAAATGATTAAAAACATTATTTTTGACATTGGGAACGTACTTACGTATTATACGTGGGACAAGCATATTCACAGCCTTGGATTTTCCGAAGAGATCTGTCAGAGGGTGGCGGCGGCTACCGTAAAAAGTCAGGAATGGAATGAGTTCGACCGGGGCGCGCTGAGCGATGAGGAGATCGAAGCGCTGCTGATCGCCAACGATCCGGGCGTGGCAGATGAGATTCACCGGATGCTTTCAGACCTTGGCGGGCTTGTGGAAAAGGCGGATTACGCGATCCCGTGGCTTCTGGAATTAAAGGAAAAGGGATACCGCGTGTATTATTTGTCCAATTTTTCGTACAAGACGAAACGGGAATGCAAAGCGGCGCTTGATTTTCTGCCCTACATGGACGGCGGCATTCTTTCCTGTGAGGAAAAACTGATTAAGCCGCAGCCGGAAATCTACCGCCGCCTGCTCGAAAAGTATGATCTTGACGCGTCGGAGTGCGTTTTTCTTGACGATGTGGAAGCAAATGTAGAAGCGGCGAGGGCAGAAGGGATCGCCGCGATCCGGTTTACGACAAAGGACGCCGCGCTGCCTGAGCTTGCAAAGCTGGGCGTGGAGTAGACCGGAATCAGTCGTCGTTTCGTTCCTGCCATTTTTTGTATATCAGCACATAAATCCACAGCAGGATCGGAACGCCGATCGTGGCGACGAGAGACGCCTGAAACAGCTTGTCCCAGTTCGGAATATTGAGAAATGCCGTTACAAGCGTAGTAAGATATAAGAGTATCAGGATAATGACGCCTAATATGGCGGCAGACGCTTTTTTATTTTTCTTCATGACGAATCCTTTCCTGAATATAGTGGAACGATAGATAAAAGCCCATCAATGTTATTATAGCACAATTTTTCTGATAGGAAACCTCTTGTACTTTTTTCTTAATATGTTACAGTAGAAATAGGGTTATCGCTTATCCGGAGAACACGCGGTGAGCGGTAACGGAAGTAGGAAATGATAAATGAATAGGAGGATTTGATTATGCAGATAATCAGAGCAGAGGATTATTACCACATGAGCCGTATGGCGGCGAACATCATTTCCGCATAGGTAATCATGAAGCCTGATTGTGTACTCGGACTTGCTACCGGTTCCACACCGATCGGCACCTATAAGAATCTGGTTGCGGGCTATCAGGCAGGCGATCTGGATT
>JAGARW010000103.1 GCA_017621975.1 Lachnospiraceae bacterium
AAAGATTAGAAACATTAAATACATCACTTCTTCAAACAAATACAACAAATAAATCATCAGAAATGAAAGAAAAGAAAAAAGAAAATGATGATCATAATGAAGAAGTTTGTATACTTGATCAAGATATTTCATCCCGACAATCTGTGCGGAGATACGGAACTATTGCAGAAGATCAACCGGATGTATGAGATATTGCAGGAAGAAGTCGGATGGCAAAAAAAAGCATAAGGAAAACCCTTATGCTTTTTTAAACTCATTTTGTTTGGCGGTAAGAAAAAATTACGCTCTTTCTACTTTACCGGATCTTAAACATCCAGTGCAAACGTGCATTCTTTTTGCTGTGCCGTTTACCATACATTTTACTCTTTTAATGTTGGAATTCCAAATATGATTGGATCTTCTATGAGAATGACTTACGTTATTTCCAAAATGAACGCCTTTGCCGCAAATTTCACATTTAGCCATTTTTGCACCTCCTAAACATAGTCTGTTGTATCGTTCTTCTTTCTGGGAGCTTACGCTCGCAACAGTGAAATTTTAGCACATTTGCTATTGAAATGCAAGCATAAATATTTTAAAATTATGGAAAGAATGAATAGAGGAGGTTGAACTTCTATGAAAAACACTTCAATAGATACGCAAATGGGAAATATTGTAATTGATAATGAAGTAATCGCTCAATATGCGGGCTCGGTTGCAGTTGAGTGTTTTGGTATTGTCGGTATGGCTTCCGTCAATATGAAGGACGGGATCGTAAAGCTGCTCAAAAAAGACAGCATTACGCATGGAATTTCCGTTTCTATCGGAGCGGACGGGCGTCTGACGCTGAACTTCCACGTGATCGTTTCTTACGGCGTTAGCATTCTGACGGTTGCGCAGAACCTGATTGACAGCGTCAAATACAAGGTGGAAGAATTTACGGGACTTGAGATCGAAAAGATCAATATTTATGTTGAAGGAGTCCGAGTGATCGATTAAGGAGGAAATAATTGTGGCTTACAAATCTATAGACGCCGGAATGATCGTAAAGATGTTTCTGGCAGGCGCTCAGAATCTGGAGGCAAATAAAGAATGGATCAATGAACTGAACGTATTTCCGGTGCCGGACGGCGATACGGGTACGAATATGACGATGACCGTTTTATCGGCGGCGCGGGAAGTTGCCGCGCTTGAAAATCCTACGATGGACAGCGTTGCAAAGGCGATCGCTTCCGGCTCTCTGCGCGGCGCAAGAGGCAATTCCGGCGTTATTTTATCGCAGCTCTTCCGCGGCTTTACGAAAGGGATCAAAGAGTACGACGAGGTGACCGTGCCTGTTTTTGCGGACGCTTTTTCCAAAGCGGTTGAAACGGCTTATAAAGCCGTTATGAAGCCGAAGGAGGGCACGATCCTGACAGTTGCCAGAAGCGGCGCTGAAAAGGCTGACGAGCTTGCGGAGGACGGAGAAGAGGATCTGGAAGTATTTTTTCGGAAAGTGATCGAGCATATGGAATATGTTCTCGGACAGACAAAGGAAATGCTTCCGGTGCTTAAAGAGGCTGATGTTGTCGATTCCGGCGGACAGGGACTTGTTGTTGTGCTGAAAGGCGCTTTTGACGTATTCCTCGGCAAAGAAATCTCTTATGAGCCGATTCTTCCGGCGGAGCATACCGCTCCGAAAACAGTTTCCGGAGGAGAAACGGCGGACATCAAGTTTGGCTATTGTACGGAATTTATTATTATGCTGGAAAAACCGGTCGCAAAAGCAAAAGAGGATGCGCTGAAGGCTTATTTGGAGTCGATCGGCGATTCGATCGTCGTTGTTGCGGACGATGAGGTCATCAAGGTACATGTACATACCAATGACCCGGGGCTTGCGATTCAGAAGGCTCTGACGTACGGCGCGCTTTCCAACATGAAAATTGATAATATGCGTCTTGAGCATCAGGAAAAGCTGTTCAAAGAGGCAGAAAAGGAAGCGGCGGTTTCCAAGCCGTCGGCGTCTGCAGAGACGGAAGAAGAGAAAAAGGCGGTCGGTTTTATCGCTGTGGCTGCCGGAGAAGGATTGTGCCGGATATTCCGAGAGCTTGGAGCGGATTATATCATTGAGGGCGGTCAGACGATGAATCCGAGTACGGAGGACATGCTGAATGCTATTGCGGGAGTAGCGGCGGATACGATTTTTATCCTGCCGAATAATAAAAACATTATTATGGCGGCAAACCAGGCGCGCGAGCTGACAAAAGACAAAAAGATCGTCGTAATCCCGACGACGACCGTGCCGCAGGGAATTACGGCAATCATTGCTTATGTGCCGGAGCTTTCGGCTCAGGAAAATGAAGAAGCCATATTAGAAGAGATCAGCCATGTAAGGACCGGACAGATCACGTATGCGGTCCGTGATACTTCGGTTGACGGAAAAGAGATCCATCAGGGCGATTATATGGGAATCGGCGACAGCGGCATTGTCGCTGTGAATGCGAATTTAGAGCAGGCTGTTCTTGAAACTGTTAATGTTATGGTAGACGATACGGTAGAGCTTGTCAGCATTTATTATGGGAACGAGGTTTCGCAGGAGGATGCGGAGATCCTGAAGGAAAAGATAGAGAGCAGATGTCCCGGCGTGGATATTGAACTGCAGGACGGCGGACAGCCGGTGTATTATTATCTTGTTTCAGCAGAATAAGAGATAAGTAAGATAAAACAGATTATGACAAATCAGGCTGCCGTGCTATAAAGAATGAAGGGCGGCGCAGAAGCGGAAAGCAGCTTTTGCGCCGCCTTTTTGTTTTTGATTATGCGTTATTCCCGCATTTTGGCAAGTACATATCCGAGATGAATCCACTTTTCTGAAATATCTTTGTCCAGGCTGTTGATCAGAAAAGTTTCCCCGTGTCCGTTGATCGGTTCCAGAATCCATGAGCGGGAAGGCGTTGCTTTCCTGACATAGAGCCTGCCGTTTTCCTTGTTAAAAAAGATGCCGATCTCCCCTTCGCCGGCTGTATTATTGCAGATCAGGAGAATATCTCCGAGATTATAGACAGGATTCAACTGGTTGGAAGTCACTTTAATACCGCAGTAGAGAGCGTCGCCGAACTTTTTGCGGTAAGAAGCCGCATTTACCTTGATCCAGTTAGAAGAATCGCAGATCATGCCGTCCGCCGCAGAACCGTTCGGAACAAAAACAGTAATATAATCATCGGCATTTCCTTCGTGAGAAGAAGAAAAAGAGAGTTCAAAATCAAGAATTCCGCGCAGAAATCTCTTTTGATAGGGAGACAATTCACGCACCTTCATAAGGAATTCCGTATTGTCTTCCTGTTCTTCCACAAGCTCGAAAATCCATTTTCCGGTCATGTTGTGCAGCAATAAAGCCGTATATAAATCAATTTTAGTCGTAGCGCCCGAAATCATCTTTTTATAACCGGAGAGGGATAATCCTAACTTTTTTGCCATCTGTTCCTGGGTAAGCTTCTGCTTCAATCTTTCTTTTTCAACATTCAGTGTGAAGTTATTAACAACGTCTTGCCTTGATAACATGCTGCTCACCTCTGTATGGCACGGAGGGAGTTACTTTTTTATCCTTTTCAGACATCTTGTTACAATTAAAAAATTTTTTTCGGTTACGACAGTAACTACCGTGCCGTTATATAATCCAGATTATAGCACACCAAATATAAAAATAAAAGAAAAGAAAGGCTGGGGAAATGAAGCGAGAAACGATAGAACATGTATTGATCGGAATGGGTATGCCGGTCAAGTTAAAAGGATTTCAATATATAACGGATGCGGTCATGCTCCTTGATACGCCGGAATGGAAAAATCCAAAGTGGACGGCATTATATTATAAGATCGGCGTAATGAACCATGATACGGAGTCAAGAGTGGAACGGGCGATCAGAAATGCGTTTTTGACGACAAGAAACCGGGTTGCAGATTATGAAATGATCGAGCATTATATAGGGTTTACAAACTGTGAAAATTCTAATTCGATCACATTTCTTTATAAAAATATCAAAAGGGATTATCCGGAAGGAACGGCGGAAGAAGAGAGCGATACGATGCAGTCCTTTAATGCAGTAACGTCGGAAATGATACGCGGTATCGTCCGCCAGACCTTAAAGGAAATGCTGTACGAACTGGCGTAAACATAAAAACGGCGTCGCCAGAACGATGACGCTTGGAAATTGTAAATGGCGCTGCCGGGAAATAAGACTGTCCCGGCAGCGATAGACCGCATTAGTTTAAGAGGATCGCATCCAGTCCCGCCGTGTCAGCGATCGGATTGTTTTCACAGTTGACCCGGTATAAAGATTCCAGACCGGAAAGCGGCGAGAGGTCGGTAATATCGTTGTCTGAGATGTCGAGAACTCCTAACTGATGGAAGGAGCCTTCTTCAAAGAAAGAAAGGCTGTTTAAATGATTGCCGCTGAGGGAAAGCTCTGTCAGGTTCGGGAAGGAGGAGAACAGCCCGGTATGCTGCGCAAGGGAAAGCTCTTCCTTGTCCTGAAGCCATCCGTAATCGCCGCCGTCTTCGAGCGGATAGAGTGTGACGCGGCTCATATCGAGGACGGAGAGCGATTCGTTTACAGGGACATTTGTCATATCAAAGCCGATACAGCAGTCCTGCATATAAAAGGCTGTCAGAGTAGGAATACCAAGCAGCGGCTGCGCATTTTCGTAAACCGTGCTGCCGCTGATGTCAAGTATCTGAAGGTTTGGAAGCGACAAGACCGGCTCGAAAGATACGTAATATCCCGACATATTGCAGAGCGCAAGGTAAGTAAGGTTCTGCATGCCTGAGAGTACGGACAGATCTTCGCAGTTGCAGGAATCTAAGGAAAGCATAGACAGATTCTTTGCTTCGGAAAGGGCGCTAATATCTCCCGCGCCGTAAAGATTTAGCGCGTTCAACTGTAAAAGACCGCTGAAATCGGGAAGCGGCGTATCATAGGAGACACAGAGTCCAAGATCGGTCAGGTTAGGAAGCTGTTCAATGACGCTGTAGTCGGAAAGCTCCCATGTATCGTCGAAATACAGGCATTTCAAAGTATCTCTGCATGCCGCGAGCGCATCGATGGACTGCAGCGACTTAGAATCTTCGATCGAAAGAAAGGTAAGTTCCGGCATCGATTCTACAAAACCGATGTCGTCCAGAGTCTCTGAGTCAATCGCAAGCGACTGTAAGAAACTCAGGTCATAAAGCGGGCTGAAATCCTCGATGTAGTCGCCGGAGGCAATCGATAGTTCCTGTAATCCGGAGAGGGAAGCAAGTCCGCTGATGTCCTGCACATAGGAGCAGTCCGCCGAAAGGGAGGTAAGATTCGGGAACGAAGCGGCGCCGTCAAAGGAATCCATAAAAACAGAACGATAAATCGTAATGGAGCGGATTTTTTCGGGACAGCTTATGCCTTCTGCAAGATCGTCAAGAGAAAGCTCGGAAGCAATATTGGTCAGCTGCGTGAGCGCAGTAATATCGTCGGAAAAAGCTGAGCCGTATTCCAGCGTAAGCGAAGTCACATTACGGAAACAGCCAAGGTCAGACATATCGGCATAAGCGTCCTGCGGCGCATAAAAAGAGGCTTCCGTCCCGTTTGACAGTACATAGGAAAAGCAGCGTCTGCCGTCGGCATCATAGAAAAGCCGCAGCTCTGTAACGGAACCGAGGTCGCCCTGCGTAATCTCCCCAAAGTCTTTTTCAAACATCTGAGCAGAGATCGCCTGAAAGAATTCGGATTCCGGCAAAAGGCGGGAAGATAAAGCGCCCTGTGTTTCCGTATCGTATGCTTCAAAGGAGGAAGCGTCCTGAACGGTGGAAGCGGGAAGCCTGAAAACCGGAATCAGAGCGGAAACAACAGAGACGCCGATCGCAAGGAACGTCGCTATCACGGAGATGACGGCGACCGGCGACGTCTTGACCGGATCGCCTGCCTTTCTGGGAACGCCCGCCGAGACCGTTTTGAAATCGGGAAGCGGTCCTGCCGGAGCCGTTTTCCGGTTCGTTTCCGCAGACGCGGGCTTCGCGGCAGCGCTTTCTGAAGCTTCGGGAAATACGGATCGCGCAGACGCGTATTTTCCCGCATTGATTCTATGGTAATAACCGCATTCGGGACAAACGATGCGATCGTTTTCTTGTTTCATTTTCACATCACAAATCGGACATTTTTCCAGTTTCATTCGCAGTGTCATTCCCTTCTCAAAAGTTAATTTTATTATAGCATACGAAGGCATCGGAAAAAATCTTTTTTTATTGTACGCATATCATATCGTGTAGTAAAATAGCAATGAAAGGTTCCGGCATAGACGAATCGCCGCATGAAAACAGCGTTTCGAACGCAGAATAGAGACAGAGAGGACTTAAATGGATCAGAAAACGGAGATAAAAGCATTAAAGGGAATCGGGGAAAAAACGGCGGCGCTGTTTGGAAAGCTCGGTATCGTAACGGTGGAAGAGCTGCTTGCGCATTATCCGGTCGGCTATGACAGTTTCACGGAGGCGCTTTCGGCCGGCGAGCTTGAGAGCGGGACGCTCTGCGCGGTGAAGGCGCGCCTTCATGGCGGTATTTCATCCAGAAAGGTGCGGAATCTGACGATCTCGACCTGTAAGGTTTCCGATCTTAGCGGAGAGGTTTCGCTTACTTTTTTCAATATGCCGTATTTGAAAAATGTGATAAAGCCGGATTTGTATTATATTTTCCGCGGCGTGCCGACGCAGGCAAAGGGCGGCGCATGGAAAATGGAGCAGCCCTCCGTCTATACGCCGGAGGATTACGGAAAGCTGCTGGATACGCTGCAGCCCCGGTATTCTCTGACGGCGGGACTGACGAACAAAACGGTTACGAAGGCGATCCGTCAGGCGTTTGCTTCCTGCGGGGAATTGGAAGATTATCTTCCGGCGCAGATCCGGCAGAAATACGGACTGATCGGCTATCGGGAGGCGCTTTACGGTATTCATTTCCCGGAAAACGAGCTGGCGCTGCGCAGCGCGAGACGGAGGCTTGTATTTGACGAATTTTTCCTGTTTATGGTTCAGATACGCAGATGCCGGGAAGATTGCGAAGGCGTCGAAAGTCCGTATAAAATGATGGAAACCGCAGATACGGTACGGTTTCTTGAAAAGCTGCCGTATTCGCTGACCGGAGCGCAGGAGAAGGTTTGGACGGAAATACGGGAAGACATGCAGGGAAGATACGTCATGAACCGGCTCATACAGGGAGACGTCGGCAGCGGTAAGACGGTCATCGCCGTGCTCGCGCTTTTGATGACGGCGGCGAACGGGTATCAGGGCGCAATGATGGCGCCGACGGAGGTGCTGGCAAGGCAGCATTTTGAAAGCATTGCGGAGATGACAAAGAAATACGGTCTGCCGTTTCGCCCGGCTCTGCTGACCGGTTCCATGACGGCAAAGGAAAAGCGGGAGGCAAGAGCGCGCATTGAAAGCGGCGAAGCGAATGTGATTATCGGAACGCACGCGCTCATCCAGGAGAATGTCGTTTATCAAAAGCTCGCGCTTGTCGTGACGGACGAGCAGCACCGCTTTGGGGTACGGCAGCGGGAGGCACTTGCGGGGAAAGGGCTTGATACGCATGTGCTTGTTATGAGCGCGACGCCGATTCCGAGAACGCTGGCGATCATTCTTTACGGCGATCTGAATATTTCCGTGATAGACGAGCTTCCGGCAAACCGTCTGCCGATCAAAAACTGCGTTGTCGGGTGCGGCTTGCGGGAACGCGCTTACCAGTTTATGCAAAAAGAGATCGAAAAAGGAAGACAGGTTTATATCATCTGTCCGATGGTGGAAGAGGGGGAAGCGGAGGGACTGGAAAACGTCGTCTCCTATACGGAAAAGCTGAAACGCGTTTTTCCGCAGCAGATTCAGATTTCCCATCTTCACGGTAAAATGAAGCCGGCTGAGAAAAACCGTATCATGGAGGCGTTTGCGCAGGGCGATATTGACATTCTTGTTTCGACGACGGTCATTGAGGTCGGCATTAATGTGCCGAATGCGACGGTGATGATGGTAGAGAACGCCGAACGCTTCGGACTGGCGCAGCTTCATCAGCTTCGCGGACGCGTCGGACGGGGAGCGGAGCAGTCCTACTGCATTTTTGTCAGCAGCTCGGACAAAAAGCAGACGATGGAGCGTCTGGATATTCTGAACAGGTCGAACGACGGATTTTATATTGCGGCGGAGGACTTAAAACTCAGAGGACCGGGCGATCTGTTCGGTATCCGTCAGAGCGGCAGTATGAATTTCAGAATTGCCGATATTTACCAGGATGCAAAGGAGCTTAAGGAAGCAAGCGAAGCGGCGGAGCTTTTCCTGTCCGGGGACATATCTCTTTCTTCCCTTCCTCGTGTTGACTTTAGAAGCATCTGAAAGTAAAATAGATAGAAAAAGTCTGAAAGGAATCAAAAACGTGTCAAATATTGCAATCGTAACGGACAGCAACAGCGGAATTACACAGAAAGAGGCAGGCGAAATGGGCGTTTATGTGCTCGCCATGCCGTTTATGATAGAAGATACGATTTATTATGAAGAAAAGAATTTAACACAGGATGAATTTTATAAAAAGATGGCGGAGGGAGCGGCGGTTACGACATCTCAGCCGACGCCGGACGATGTGTGCGGCTTTTGGGACAAGCTCCTTGCGAAATATGACGAGATCGTCTATATTCCGATGTCAAGCGGGCTTTCAGGCTCTTGTCAGACGGCGCAGCTTCTGGCGCAGGATTACGATGGAAGGGTGATGGTCGTCGACAATCAGCGGATTTCGGTAACGCAGCGCAGAAGCGTGCAGGACGCATACTTTCTTGCGCGGGAAAAAGGAATGAATGCGGCGCAGATCAAAGAGTTTTTAGAGCAGGACAAGTTTCATTCCAGCATTTACATCATGCTCGATACGTTAACTTACTTAAAACGAGGCGGACGGATTACGCCGGCGGCGGCAGCGATCGGCAATATCCTGCGTCTGAAACCGGTATTGCAGATTCAGGGAGAAAAGCTGGATGCGTTTGCAAAAGCGCGCACGGCTTCGCAGGGAAAGTCGATGATGATCGGCGCCATGAAAAACGATATTGCAAATCGTTTCGGCGGCAGCGCGGATAACGTATGGTTATATGTTGTACACAGCCATAATGAAGAGGGAGCGGAGGCGTTTCTTTCAGAAGTGCAAAAGGAATTTCCGGATCATCCGGTAGAGCTGCAGCGGCTTTCTTTAAGTATCGGCTGCCATATCGGACCGGGCGCGCTTGCGCTCGCGTGCTCGCAGAAGATTTCACTGTAAGATTTTTGACCGCAGTAAACTGTTCTGTTATGAAATGAGAGTCTATGAAGTTAGAAAGCTATATTTATAAAGATAAAAAGAAACTGCGGTGCGGCTATACGACGGGTTCCTGCGCGGCTGCTGCCGCAAAAGCGGCTGCGGAAATGCTTTTGTCACAATGCGAACTGACGGAGGTTACGCTGCGCACGCCGAAAGGGATTACCTTGACGCTTCCGCTCACGCAGCGCAGGAGAACAGAGAAGGCGGTTATCTGCGGCGTCCGCAAGGACAGCGGCGACGACGCGGATGTGACGAACGGAATCGTAATATTCGCGCAGGCGGAAAAAATAAGCGGCGCCGGCGTTTTGATCACAGGCGGCCGCGGGATCGGAAAAGTAACGAAAAAAGGACTGGAGCAGGAACCCGGCAGCTATGCGATTAACCGTGTGCCAAGACGGATGATACGGGAAGCGGTTGAGACAGTTATAGAACATACAGGTTATGAGGGAGGCGTCCTGATCACCATATCGGCGCCGGAGGGCGAAGCGCTTGCGGCAAAGACGTTTAATCCGTCGCTTGGAATCGAAGGAGGAATTTCCATTCTCGGAACGAGCGGCATTGTAGAACCGATGAGTGAAAAGGCGCTGATTGATACGATCGCTTTGGAAATGCGGATGCACGAAGCAAGGGGAGAACGGTTTTGCATCATTACGCCCGGCAATTATGGGATGCATTTTATCAGCGAAACACTTTCGATGGATCTTAGCCGGACAGTGAAATGCAGCAATTTTATCGGGGAGACGATCGATATGGCGCCTGCTTATCATATGAAAGGGATTCTGCTTGTCGGACATCTCGGCAAGCTCGTGAAGCTCGGCGCAGGAATTATGAATACCCATTCAAGAGAGGGAGACTGCAGAATGGAGGTGCTTTGCGCCTGCGCGCTGAGAGCGGGCGCCGGGCTTTCGCTTCTGCGTGAAATGATAGACTGCGTGACGACCGACGAGGCGGTCACACTTTTAAAGCAGGCAGGAATCTTAGGGCAAACGATGGAGATTCTGCTTCAAAAAATAGAGTATTATTTAAAAAAGAGGGCGTTTGACGGAATTATGACGGGCGCGGTTGTTTTTTCTAACATGCACGGTCTGCTTGGCATGACAAAAGATGCCGATGCGCTGATTGCACAGATAAAAAAGGAAGCGTTAAAGGCAGGAAACACCTGGGAATGAGGAATAAGGTATGGTTAGTTTTGTAGGTGCGGGTCCGGGAGCAAAGGACCTGATTACCGTGCGCGGACAGCGGCTGCTGCAGGATGCGGACATTATCATTTATGCCGGCTCGCTTGTAAATCCGGCGCTTTTAGAATATGCGAAAAAAGATTGTGAAATTTATAACAGCGCGGAGATGACGCTGGAACAGGTCATTGGCGTTATACGCAGAGGCGCGGCGCGGGAAAGGAAGATCGTCAGGCTGCATACGGGCGATCCGTGCCTGTACGGCGCGGTTCGTGAGCAGATGGATGCGCTTGACCGGCTTGGCATCGAATATGAGGTCTGTCCGGGCGTCAGCAGCTTTTGCGGTGCGGCGGCGTCGTTAAAAGCGGAATATACGCTGCCCGGATTGACCCAGACGGTCATTATTACAAGGGCAGAAGGCAGGACGGCGGTCCCGCAGACAGAATGTCTTGAGGCGCTTGCCGCGCACGGCGCGGCGATGGTGTTGTTCTTGAGCGCAGGTCTTTTGCAGACGGTTCAAGAGCGGCTCCTTTTAGGAGCATATACGGCTGATACGCCGTGCGCGATTGTATATAAGGCGACATGGGAGGATGAAAAGATTGTCCGCGGCAGGCTTTGCGAGCTGGCAGAGCTGGCGGAGAAAAACGGTATCCGCAAGACGGCTCTCATCGTCGTCGGGGACTTCCTTGGCAGTGATTATGAGCTTTCGAGACTTTATGCGGCGGATTTTTCCACGGAATTCAGAGAGGCGTCTGTATGATACGGATCGGAGTGATCGCATTTTCGGGAAGGGGAGGGACGCTTGCCGGTTCCCTGATACGGAAGCTGCGCGATATAGGCTGCGCTGCGGAAGGTTTTTTGCCGCGAAGGCATGCTGCGGAGGATTTTGTTTCACAGCGTTGTGCGGCGGAGGAGCTTACGCCGTTTCATGATCTGGGCGTTTTGACAGGTAAGCTGTTTGCAGAAAAAGAGCTTCTTATTTTTGTCGGAGCGTGCGGCATTGCGGTGCGCGCGATCGCGCCTTATGTAAAGAGCAAGCTGCATGATCCGGGAGTACTCGTCACCGATGAATGCGGGACGTATGTGATCTCGCTTTTGTCCGGTCATATCGGCAGAGCAAACGAATATACAAGAATTGTGGCGCGCCTGCTCGGCGCGGAGCCGGTCATTACGACGGCAACCGACCGCAGGGGACTGTTTGCGGTCGACGATTGGGCGGCCGGAAACGGACTGCGCGTTATCACGCCGGAGCTGATCAAGGAAATTTCATCCCGGATTCTGGCAGGGCGGCGCGTCGGATTTTATTCTGCATTTCCGGTAGCGGGAAGCATGCCGGAGGAATTGACGGATGGAGAAGCGGAGGCGGGAATCGTTGTTTCTGATAAAGTGGAGAGAGACAGGTTCCCTTTGACCTGCTGCCTGATGCCGATGGACCTTGTCGTTGGAATCGGCTGCAAAAAGGGAAAGAGCGTTTCGCAGCTGATGGCTTTTTTAAATCAGGTATTTACAGCATATGAATTACAGACGGAACGGATTGGAAAAATCACTTCGATTTCCATGAAAGCGCAGGAAGAAGGACTGCTCCTTCTGTCAAAAGCGCTCCATGCGCCGTTTGTCACCTTTTCCGCAGAAGAGCTGGAAAAGGCGGAAGGCAGCTTTTCTGCGTCTGATTTTGTCAAACGGCAGACGGGAACTTCGAATGTCTGCGAGAGAAGCGCTTATCTTGGAAGCGGCGGGGGCAGGATGCTTGTTGCAAAGCAGGCGGAAGGCGGAATGACGATTGCCGTTTATGAGCGGAAGCTGTCGCTTACCTTTTAAGCTGCGTTTTGCAATAGAGATGGAGAGAATATGAGCTTATATGTAGTCGGAATCGGACCTGGAAACCGTGAGGGCATGACGCAGGAAGCGCTAGCCGTCCTTGAAAAATGCGGCGTGATTATCGGATATACGGTATATGTCGGACTGGTGCGGGAATATTTCCCGGAAAAAGAATATGAAACGACACCGATGAAGTGTGAAACAGAGCGGTGCCGGATGGCGCTGGAGCGCGCTTCGCGCGGTCAGGACGTCGCAGTCGTATGCAGCGGCGACGCCGGAGTATACGGTATGGCGGGACTGCTTTATCAGATGAAGGAAAAAATGATACGGGAAGCGGAGGAAATGTCAGACGGCGCAAAGGTACGCGGCATGGAAGGGCGCTTTGCTTCGGATGTGGAGATCCGCGTGATTTGCGGCGTAACGGCGGCAAACAGCGGCGCGGCATTGCTTGGAGCGCCCCTTTCCCACGATTTTGCAGTCATCAGCTTAAGCGATCTGCTTACGCCGCTTGATTTGATCAAACGGCGGCTTGCATGCGCCGCTATGGCGGATATGGTGATCTGCCTGTACAATCCGTCGAGCAAAAAGCGGGCGGATTATTTGCGGATGGCGTGCGACGTCGTGCTCGAATATCAAAGTCCGGAAACGGTCTGCGGTTTTGTCAGAAATATTGGCAGAGAAGGGCAGGAGACGCAGGTTATGAGTCTGTCGCAGCTTCGAGAGGCGCAGACGGATATGTTTACGACCGTTTATATCGGAAACTCTGCGACGAAGCTGATCGACGGGAAAATGGTAACGCCGAGAGGCTACCGGATAGAGTGATTATCTGACGCAGCGGTATGCGGCATCGAGCGCAGAGATTGGAAAGGGCATGGTTATTCATATGGATAAGGCGCTTATTTTCGGAGGGACGACCGAGGGCAGGCTGTTGTATACATATTGCGCCAGGCATGATATTCCGGCGATTGTCTGTGTGGCGACCGAATATGGCGAACGACTTTTGCAAAGAGAAGCAAACAGCGCTTCCGTCAGTATTCATGAGGGGAGACTGACGCTTGTGCAGATGCAGGAGCTGATGCGGAGGGAAAAGCCGCGGCTTGTGCTGGATGCGACGCATCCTTACGCGGCGCTTGTAACGGAAAACATCAAAGAGGCATGCCGGACGGCGCACATACCCTACAGGCGCGTTGTCCGGGCGGATGCAGGAGACGTGCAGGAAGAGCCAGGCGGCGGGCAAACAAGAAGCAGTGTGAGGACAGAGACGGAGGACGGAGCAGACAAAGCGGCAGAAACAGGCATATTCTTATTTGACAGTATCGAAGAAGCGGTCTGCTTTCTTGAGAAACAAACGGGAAATATTTTTGTTACGACAGGAAGCAAGGAGCTTTGGAAATATCAGGAACTGACGGCGTTTCGAGACAGAGTTTATGTCAGGATTCTGCCGCAGCCGGAGATGGTCGCCGCGTGTATCGCCCTTGGCATTGAAGGGCGGCATCTTAACGCGATGCAGGGACCGTTTTCGGAAGAAATGAATTATGCATATATTACGGAATTTGACATTCAGTGGATGGTGACGAAGCAGTCCGGGGAAGCGGGCGGATTTTATGAAAAGCGGGAAGCGGCGCGCCGGGCAGGGATTTCTCTTATCATCATTCGCAGAAAAGAAACGGAAAGCGGTCTGCGGGAGGCGGAAAGCGGTATTTCCGCTCTGGAAGCAATGCGGCTATTAGAGGGACGAATGTGAAAAACGCTTCGGGATGGAGGTTAAAATGAGCAAGAGTATTACGATCGTCGGAATCGGCATGGGAAACCCGGATCTTTTGACAAAGGAGGTCAGATGCGCTCTGCTGGATGCCGAGCTGATCATTGGAGCAAAGCGGATGAAAGATGCGCTGCCGAAAAACTGCCGGGCGCAGTATCATGAAACGTATGATGGAAAAGAGATCTATTCGATCATCAGCAAAACGGAATGCGAAAATATCGTGATCTGTATGTCGGGCGACAGCGGATTCTACAGCGGCACAAAAGGACTCGTATCTCTTTTGGAGAAGGAATACGAGGTCAATATCATGGCGGGTATTTCAAGCATTTCTTATCTGGCTGCCAAAAGCGGTATTTCATGGCAGGACGCTTGTATTGTCAGCCTTCATGGCAGAAAGGAAAACTGGATTCAGGCGGTAAAAAGCCATGAGAAGACTTTCCTGCTGATGGGAGGCAGTCTGCGGACGATCGTAGAAAAACTGTGTATGGCGGGACTTAGGGAATGTAAGCTTGTGATCGGAATCCGTCTTTCCTATCCCGACGAAAAGATCATTACGGCAAAAGCGGGAACGCTGCTCGACCGCGGAGATAAGCTGGAAGGAATCGACACGGCCCTAAGCGTGCTGTTTATTATCAACGAACAGGCGGGGCGTGCGGCGGCTTCCTTCGGCATTGCCGATGATAAGTTTATCCGCGGGCAGGCTCCGATGACAAAAAGCGAGGTGCGTGCGGTGACAATGAGCAGGCTGCGCTTAAAGGAAAACGCTGTCGCTTATGATATTGGAGCGGGAACAGGCTCGGTTTCCGTCGAAATGGCTGCGCAGGCATGGCGCGGAACCGTTTATGCGGTCGAAAGCAGTCCGAAGGCATTGGAGCTTCTGTATGCGAACCGGGAAGGCTTCATTGCAGATAACTTGGAAATTATAGAAGGAAAGGCGCCGGAGGCGCTTTTAAAGCTGCCTGCGCCCGATACGGTCTTTATCGGCGGCAGCAAAGGTAAAAAAGAAGAAATACTGGCAGCCGTATTACAGAAAAACCCGTCCGTACACATCGTCATGAATCTGATTTCGCTTGAGTCTTTGAGCGAAACATTGGCGCTTGTGAAAGCGTATGGATTGGAAAACTTAGAAATTACGCAGATAGCGGCGGCAAGAGGACGTGAAATCGCGGGGCAGCATTTGATGGAAGGGCTGAATCCTGTTTTTATCGTATCGATGGATGGAAAAGGCGCATGAGACAGGCGGGAAAACGGCTGCTGATTGCAGGAACCGGAAGCGGCTGCGGGAAAACGACTGCGGTCTGCGGTATTTTATATGGATTGAAGCGTATGGGACTTCGGGCTGCGGCATGGAAGTGCGGGCCTGATTATATTGATCCGATGTTCCATAAAAAGGCGCTCGGCATTCCGACAGGCAATCTCGATCTGTTTTTCAGCGGAAAAGAGACTGTCCTTAAGCTGCTTGCGCAAGGAATGGAAGATGCGGACATTGGTATTATTGAAGGCGCGATGGGGTATTATGACGGAATCGGCATGACGCAGGAGGCAAGTCCTCATGCGCTTGCGCAGGCAAGCGGCACGCCGGTTATTCTCATTGTGAACGCGCGGGGAATGGGAAGTTCTTTGTTTGCGCTCATTCATGGGTTTATGCAGTATCGGACGCCAAATCGGATCGCCGGAGTTCTGCTCAATCAGATTACTGAAAAACGCTATTTCAATTTGAAAAAGCCGTTGGAAGAGATGGGACTTCGGGCGGTCGGGTACATTCCGCCGCAGAAGGAATTTTTGCTGGAAAGCCGTCATCTGGGGCTGATCACAGCAAATGAGATATTGGAATTTCACAAAAAATTAGAAAAATTTTATCAAATAATACAAAATACGGTCGATTGGAAGGCGCTCCTTGAAATCGCGGAAAGCGCGGAGCATTTGTCTGCCGGGACGACGGAACCGGAAGGCGGTAAGACGTCCGCGCGCCGTCCGCTTACGATCGGCGTGGCAAGGGACGAGGCGTTCTGCTTTTTGTACGAGGACAATCTGCGGTATTTAAAGCGGGCAGGCTGTAAGCTCGTTTTTTTCAGTCCGATGAAAGATAAAAATCTGCCGTCCATGCTGGATGGACTGCTGCTTTACGGCGGCTATCCCGAGCTGTATGCGCGGACGCTTTCCGAAAATGAAACGATGCGCCGCAGCATTAAAGAAGCGCTATCGGACGGTATGCCGTGCATCGCCGAGTGCGGCGGTTTTTTGTATTTGCAGGAAACGCTGACAGATCAACAGGGAACCGTTTATGAAATGGCGGGCGTTTTGCCGGGACACGGCTTTTGGGGCGGGCGTCTTTCGCGCTTTGGCTATATCCGGCTTTCGCTTAAGAGCGGGAATCTGTTCGGAAAAAGTGATCTGACGCTCAAGGCGCACGAATTTCATTATTATAGCTGTGACGAACCGGAAGGCGCTTTTCTTGCAAAAAAGGTATCCGGCGAGGGCGCGTGGACGACGGGAAGCGCTTCCAGTGACCTGTACGCAGCGTTCCCTCATATTTATTTTTATGGAAACGAGCCGTTTGCGGAAGCGTTTTTGGAGCGGGCGGCTGCATACGGAAGAAAAAGAGGACAAAAGAATGAATCCATATGAAACGCTTGGAAAAGGACTTGACCGGGCGGCGATGCAGGCGGCGCAGGAAACTTGGGATGCGGTCGCAAAGCCTTTGCACGGACTTGGAAAACTGGAGGATATTCTCGTCAAAATCGCGGGGATTCAGGGGACTATGGACGTTATGCTGGCAAAGCGCGCGGTTCTTGTCTTTTGCGCGGATAACGGCGTGACCGCACAGGGCGTGACGCAGACGGACAGTCATGTAACGGCTGTGGTTGCGGATAATATAGCGGACGGTAAGGCAAGCGTCAGCCGTATGTGCGCAAAGTGCGGCACAGATGTATTTGCGGTCGATATTGGAATTCGGGATGAGACACATTCCGAACGGCTTCTGCAGCGGAAGATAGCGAAAGGAACGAAAGATTTTTCTCAGGAACCTGCGATGGACAGGGAGGAAGCGGCGCGGGCGGTCAATACGGGAATCGCGCTTGTGAAGGAATATCGGGAAAAGGGATATACGCTGTTTGCGACCGGAGAAATGGGAATCGGCAATACGACGACGTCGAGCGCAGTTACCGCCGCGCTTTTGGGGCTTTCCGCAGAAGAGACGGTCGGAAGAGGCGCGGGCTTGTCAAATGAAGGGCTGCGACGTAAAAAGGAAGTGGTTGCCGGAGCGATTAAGCGTTATGGACTGTATAAAAAAAATGCGCTGGATGTGCTTGCCTGTGTCGGCGGCTTTGATATTGCGGGAATGGCGGGAGTTTTTATCGGAGGCGCTATGTATGGAGCGCCTGTCGTGATCGACGGCATGATCTCGGCAGCTGCGGCGCTTGCGGCGTCAAGGCTCTGTCCGCAGGCGGTAAACTGTATGATCGCATCGCATATCAGCCGTGAGCCCTCCATGAAGGCGGTCATGGACGAACTGGGGCTTTCTCCGGTCATTGACGGTTCTCTGGCGCTCGGAGAAGGAACGGGAGCCGCGCTTTTGTTTCCAATGCTGGATATGGCGGAGAGCGTTTACCGGAGCGGCGAAACGTTTTCGAAAATACAGATCGACAGCTATCAGAAATACGAAGAGTAAGCGCAATAAGGAATCATAAGTCAGAAAAAAATCTCAGGGGATGAAACGTCGGTGTTTTTTTTGATTACTGGAGCAAGCGGGAGCGGGAAATCAGAATATGCGGAAAATCTTGTCTGCAAACTTTCAAAGCAGGATCAGATAACGGAAAAGAAATATGTGGCGACGATGGAACATGAGAGCGCCGAAGCGCAGAGGCGGATCGCGCGGCATCGCGCTCTGCGCGCGGGAAAAGGCTTTAAGACGGTCGAAGCGCCGCTTGGATTTCTGACAGGGAGCCCGGAACCGGAAAAGGAACTGGCGTCCTGCGGCGGCGCCGTCGTTTTGCTGGAATGTATGTCGAACCTATTGGCAAATTTGATGTTTTCACTCGGTATGGACGGAGAAGCGGCTGAGGAAGAGGCGGTCCGCCAGACGATGCGGCTGCGGGAACAGTGCGCTCATCTTGTGATCGTGACGAATGAGATTTTTTCGGACGGCGTTTTGTACGAGGGAGAAATGAAAGAATATGTTCGCTCGCTTGCCGGAGTAAATAAGCGCCTTGCGCATTTGGCGGATGGATTCTGCGAGATTGTATATACGATTCCCGTATTTCTGAAAGGGGAGGAATTATGTCCTTATTAAAGAGTTTCTGCATGGCGTTTTCCATGTATTCTAAAATTCCGATGCCGAGGACGGAATGGAAAGAAGAGAATATGCGTTACGTGCTTTGTTTTTTTCCGTGGATCGGACTTGTGATCGGCGCGGCAATGTACGCGCTTTGGCTTGTACGCGCAAGAATCGGCGTTTTTATTCCATTTGAGGTTTTTGCTCTTGTCGGAACGGTTCTGCCCGTCATACTGACCGGAGGAATCCATTTGGACGGCTTTCTGGATACGATGGATGCGCTGCATTCTTATCAGAGCCGGGAGAAAAAGCTTGAAATTTTGAAAGATCCTCATATCGGG
Organism: Lachnospiraceae bacterium; assembly: GCA_017621975.1. GTDB lineage: Bacteria > Bacillota > Clostridia > Lachnospirales > Lachnospiraceae > VSOB01. The sequence continues at coordinate 18,675 of JAGARW010000103.1, forward strand.
GCGTTTGCGTCGATCAGCCTTGCATGCGAGATGTTTTTGTATGCGGCGGCTCTCTTTTTCCTGCTGGAGGAGAAACAGATGCTCATGCTTGGAATCGGCTTTTTTCTTTCCCGTACGCTGAGCGCGTTTGCGCTTGTTACGGTTAAGAGCGCAAAGAAGGACGGGCTGCTGTATACGTTTGCGGGCGCGGCCCATAAGCGGACGGTGCTTGCGGTATTGTCCGTCTGGCTGTTTTTTGCCGTAGCCGCGGCTTATCTGCTGTACGGGCTTCTGGGTGCTATATGCATTATGCTCAGTTTGATCGTATTTTTTTATTATGAATGGATGGCATGCCGGCAGTTCGGCGGACTGACCGGTGATCTTGCAGGCTGGTTTGTAACTGTTTATGAGCTTGTCTTTGTCTGGATGGTAGGAATCATGGGGTATGTATGGAACTGGTGATCGGAGGAAGCTTTCAGGGAAAGCTGGAATATGCGAAGCGAAAGCTGCAAAAAGACGGCGTTTTCGCAGATGAGACAGAAATTGCCGACGGCGAAACGGTAAAGTTGGAAGCGCTCGGGACGGTCAAATGCCGTATCCTGAATCATCTGCATTTGCTGATCAAACAATGTGTGGAAAACGGACAGATGGAGAAAATACCGGAATTGCTGGAACGTTTTCTGGCGGACAATCCGCATTGCGTCATCATCTGCGACGAAGTCGGTTACGGCGTTGTGCCGATGATTCAAAGCGAGCGGCTCTACCGCGAAGCGGTCGGGCGCGCGCTCTGCTTTCTGACGGTCCGTGCGGAGTGTGTGGAACGCATTGTCGGCGGGATGGCGATGCGGATTAAATAGCGAAAAAATCGGCGGCAGAGCCGGAAATGAGGAAGCTATGGAATTTGTCTGGATTAGGCACGGAATGACAAAGGGAAATAAAGAGAAGCGTTATATCGGCGGACGGACGGACGAGCCGCTTTGCGAAGAGGGCAGAAAAAAGCTGCGGGAGAAGGCTGCTGCGGGCGTTTATCCGCATGTGGAAAAGGTTTATGTCAGTCCGATGATACGCTGTCTGGAGACGGCGGATATCATCTATCCGCATGTGGAAAAGCAGATCGTTCCTGGTTTCCGGGAATGTGATTTTGGGCTGTTTGAAAATAAAAATTATAAAGAGATGGCGGACCTTCCCGCTTATCAGGCGTGGATCGACGGAAACGGAAAGGAAGCTTTCCCGCAGGGAGAACACCCGGAAGCGTTCAACCGCCGCAGTCTGGACGCGCTGCTTGCGCTCGCGGAGGCCGGAGAGCTTGCGGAGCGGTCCGCGTTCGTTGTGCACGGCGGTACGATCATGGCGGTCTGTTCACAGCTCGATGCGGCGAAAAAGGAGTATTACGATTATCACGTAGAGAACGGCTGCGGTTATTTCTGCGAAGCGGAAAGGACGACGGGCGGACTCATGTTCCGGGAGTTAAAGGCGCTTGGCTAAGGAATTCGGGTGTCAAAAGGGGTGATTGAAAACTAGTATTGTCAAATTGCACAATATATTTTATTGACTGTTCCTGTGCAGGATATTAGACTTTCTTAGTGTTCCGCTGCCGTGCAGCAATTTTCGGACACGATGTCCGAAAAAGGCGAAGCTGAGCCATGGACGGCGAATCTTCTCCGATTGCGTCGTCTTATCTCAGTTAAGTGCCGGAACGCTTAGAAAGTCTTATATCCGTAGCCCGGAACAGGAAATAAAATTTTTGTACAATTTGCCTAGGCATCGTAAAAATCAACCCTTTTGACACCCGAATCCTGAAGGGAAAATTTCACGGAAAGGGGAGCGGAAATGAATCTTGTCTATGCAATGGGAATCGGCTTTCTTCTGGACTGTATGTTCGGGGATCCGCATTCTGCGCCGCATCCTGTCAGGCTGATCGGACGGCTGATTACGGCGCTTGAGCAAAAGCTGCGCCCGAAGCGGAAAGAGAATGGTGAGCGGAAGGCTGCGCGCGAGCTGTTTGCGGGAGGCGCGCTTGTCGCGCTTGTGATCGCCGCATCGGGCACAGCCGCATTTGGAATTCGTTTTGTCGCTTATCGGATTTCCGTTCTGCTTGGCATTGTAGCGGACGGTATTTTGTTTTACTATTGTATTGCGCCGCGCAGTTTGTATCGGGAGAGCATGGCGGTCTATGAGGCGCTGCCGGAGCAGGAAGACGACGGGCTTTTGGAGGCGCGCAGACGGCTTTCGATGATCGTCGGACGCGATACGGACGTTCTTTCGCGGGAAGGGATCGTTAAAGCGGCGATCGAAACGGTGGCGGAAAATACGTCGGACGGCGTTACGGCTCCCATAATGTATATGGCGCTCGGCGGTCCGATACTTTGCTTTTGCTACAAGGCGGTCAATACGATGGATTCGATGCTTGGCTATCATAACGATGCGTACGAGTATTTCGGCAGGGCGGCGGCAAGAATGGATGATCTTTGGAATTATGTGCCGTCCCGGCTGACGGCTTGGGCGATGCTGCTCGGCGCGCTTTTGACAGGCATGGATTATAAAGGCGGGTTTCGGATATACAAAAGGGATCGAAGAAATCATAAAAGCCCGAATTCCGCCCAGACGGAGAGCGTATGCGCCGGCGTGCTCGGCGTGCGGCTTGCCGGGGACGCCAGCTATTTCGGAAAGATTGTGCATAAACCGTTTATCGGGGACGAGAACCGTCCGGTCGAGAGAGAAGATATACGCAGGGCAAACCATCTGATGTACGCGGCTGCGGTAATCGTCCTTACGGCGGCAATGGAGCTTCGGATTTTGTGGTGTTTTCGGTAAGGGGATGTTTTACTTGGTCAGATGAGACCGGTGAAGACTTTTAAAGGCCTATTACATCATGAAAATAAGGCAGGGTAGCGTATTGATATTTTCGTGAAAATGCCCGCGGATGCATAGGAGCAGTTCCATTGATATGATTGATGTATGTATTTACGTAATCATTTGCTTCCTGAACAATGATTGGAAGATTTTTCATCATTTCAGCATATTCGTCCTGATCGACAATAGCTGTTATTGTTGAATCGAAGTAATCAATGTCTTTGATGATTACTATTTTGGAATAGTCAAGACCGGATTTTGTTTTCCTTGAACGTGCGGTTCCAGTAAACATGAATGCATTTTTATGTCCGATAGACGAGCGGAACGGAACACAAAACAGGAGCGATACTTCTGAATCATATTCCATTTTTCAACACCTCGCAACGTAAAAAGCGAGGTCGACTAGTTGGAGTCAACCTCGCCGGAATCTTGCTTCGCCCGGTCAGTTTTTATTTTACCGACGAGTCGGAACCGTCACTCGTCATCATTTAGCGAAGGAAAGAAAAACTCTTCTTTCATTTATATTATATGCGAAAGAGAGTTTTTTATCAAGAGAAATGAAGTGGATTTTGATGCTTTTTATATAAAACGTGTTATACTGATCTGGAAGATATGACGGGCATCCGGCTTTTGAAATGAGGAATAAAATGAGCGATATTTACAAACCAATGGAAATCGAAACGGAAAGCTTTCGCATCATTACAGAGGAGATCAAAGCGATGGGACGGAAAGTGCCGGAGGAATATGCCTGCGTCATCAAGCGCGTCATCCATACGACGGCGGATTTTTCCTATCTGGATTCGCTTTATTTTTCGGAGGGCTGCATGGAAATTGCGAAGACGGCGCTGCGCGGCGGCTGCAAGGTCGTGACCGATACGAATATGGCGCGGGCGGGCGTTCACGAAAGCTCGCTGGAGCGGCTGGGCGGCAAAGCAATCTGCTATATGGCGGACCAGGAAGTGGCAAGGATCGCAAAAGAAAGGCAGGTCACGCGCGCGTCCGTCAGTATGGAAAAGACAGCGCAGGCGGGAGAAGACTATATTTACGCGATCGGCAATGCTCCGACGGCGCTGCTGCGGCTTATTGAACTGACACAGGAGGGGCGGCTGCATCCGAGATTTGTGATCGGCGCGCCGGTCGGGTTTGTCAACGTTGTGGAAGCGAAAGAGCGTCTGATCGCTTCGGGGATTCCGTGTATCGTTCCGCGGGGCAGGAAGGGCGGCAGCAACGTGGCGGCGGCGATCCTGAACGCGCTTTTATATGAGGTGACGGAAAGATAATGTTCGGACGATTATCAGAAAGATATGGCGGTCTGCTCCGGCGGCTTGCCGGATTGGCGGAAATGTTAACCGGAAAATTTTGCAGGCTGTGCCGGCGGTTTGTTATCGGGGCGCTTCTTCTTTCGGCCGTGCTTTCCAGACCGTGTTTTGCGTATTATCTGCTGGCGGAGCAGACAGGGCTTGGCAGCGGATTTAAGCGGTACGAATGGGAGTATGCAAAAGCGCTGGAGGAAGGAGAAGATCCGCTCCGGGAGGCGGCGGAAGCTATGATCTCGCGCTATCTGCCGGATGGAAAAAGCGTGCGGATCGAGAGGGACGGATTTTATCCGCATAAGCCTTCCGCTACATACCTTTGCTACGTGCAGGAGGATGGGAAGGATCTGTTTCCTTTCTATGTACGGGCGTTGGATGATGGGGAGGATACGGTCATTCCGAAGGGAGTTTCCTTATCAAAGCGTATCAGGATCGAAAAGGATTATATGGCGCATGTTGCGTTTCATACGGATTTTAAGGAGCAGCTCTTCCGGTATTTCCTGCTGCAAAACAATCGAAGCTATTATAAAGAGCAGGGCGGGTATCATGTGCTGCGGCTGGATTATCCGTTTTTCCAGACGAGCGACCGGTTTGCTGTCTGGAATTATGAAGAGGGGCTTGTCCTCGGCGATTTTTATGATATGGACGGGATGGAGACGGTTTTTCGGGAAAGCGTGGAGGATATGTGCGCGTGGCAGGCGCAGATTCCGGAAGACCTCGGGCTGTCGGTCCGTATCGCGCGGCACGACTGTCCGGAGCATTATCTTTCCTTCCGGGACGGATACGGAGAGGAAGAGCAGGAGGTTTTGTCCGCACTCTGCGACGAGCGGCGCGCTTATAACAAGACGCTTTCCGATGAGGAGATTGGTTTCTATGCGGAAGTAAGGGCGGAGCAGGAGCAGAAGGATGCGCTGCGTCTGAATCAGGAGGAAGCGCGGGAGGTCGTCGCAGGCGGCGCGACGTCGGAAGAAGAAGCTTTGGGCATACAGATCGCTTCGTATTATCAGGTCGTTTCCGAAGGAAGACTTTCCGACGCCGCCGTGATACGCGGAACGGACGATATCGGACAGGAATGTCTTGAAGCGGCGCTTGCGCATAACGGTCTTTTGGCATATCATGACGTTAATGTCATAATCTATCGCGTCGACGAGGTTTACGACTGCGCGGTCGTCTCCTATCGGATGCAGGTCGAGGGAATCGGACAGGAGCTGCCGGGCTGCGAGATGCTGATTGCGCGGAAGGATACGGAAAACGGCTGGCGCCTGATCTTTCATATGCGGGAGGACGACAGCATTTCACAGGAGGATCAGGACAGGCTCGATCAGATCAGCTTCGCGGTCTGGGAGGATGAGACGGTCAAGGCGCTTGCGGATGAGATCGCGGCGGAATGCGAGCCGCTTTTTGACGATTCCGGGATTCTGGCATGGCTGGACGCGGTACAATCCGAAATCGCGGAGCTGCTTGTAGGGAAGATGCAGGAAGAAGCGGACGGCGGAGAGTGCGCGGAGGACGGCGTTTATATCGTGCGACGCGGCGACTGCCTCTGGAGCATCGCAGAAGAGCAGCTTGGCGACGGCGCGCTCTGGAAGGAGATTTACGAACAGAACAGGGATGCGATCGGCGGCGATCCGGGACTGCTCCTGCCGGGCGCAAGACTTGTCATTGACAACTGACAGAAAAAAAGAACAGATGGAACGATCCGCTCAGAAAAGGAAAGAGCAGGATGGAGCGATCAGAGCAGAAAAGGAGGCAGACATGATCAAAACGATTCTTCAGATCGACGGGATGGCGTGCGGTATGTGCGAATCCCATATCAACGATACGGTACGGAAAAATTTTGCGGTGAGGAAGGTTTCTTCTTCCCACAAAAGAGGCGTTACGGAAATTCTGTCGGAGCAGCCTCTCGATGAAGAAAAGCTGAGACAGGCTATCGGCGGGACGGGTTATACGGTGCGGTCGGTCGAGACGCAGGAGTATGTAAAAAAAGGACTGTTTGGAAAGAAGAAGTAAGAGATTGTCAATCAAACAGGGGCTGACGCGGCAAGATGGGAAAACAGATCTTCTGCGAAAGCCCCTTGTTTTTTCTGACGGCAGGTTCCGTTTACTGATGATAATAGCTGAAGAAATCCGTCATTTTTTCAACGGCTTCTTTCAGGACCTCGATCCGCGGAAGATAAACGACGCGGAAATGGTCGGGTTTCTTCCAGTTAAAGCCGCCGCCGTGTACGAGCAGTATCTTTTTGTCGCGCAGCAGGTCGAGAGCGAACTGCTCGTCGTCGGTAATATGGAATTTTTCGGTATCGATTTTCGGGAACATATAAAAAGCCGCCTTTGGTTTTACACAGGTAATACCCGGAATATCGGTGATCGCTTTATAAATATATTCTCTCTGCTCATAGATTCTTCCGCCCGGCACGATATAGTCGTTTACGCTCTGATGTCCGCCGAGCGCCGTCTGTACGACGGACTGCGCGGGAACGTTGGAGCAAAGACGCATATTGGAAAGCATTCTGACGCCTTCGATGTAATCTCGGGCAACTTTTTTATTGCCGCTGAAGATCATCCATCCGATCCGAAAGCCGGCGATCATATGCGATTTGGAAAGCCCGTTAAAGGTGACGCAGAAGAGATCGGGCGCCATGGACGCAATGGAAATATGCTCTTCTCCGTCCATGACAAGACGGTCGTAGATCTCGTCGGAAAAGAGAATGAGCTGATGTGCGCGCGCGATCTCGACGATCTCCTGTAATAATTCTCTTGGATAAAGCGCGCCCGTCGGATTGTTCGGATTGATAATGACGATCGCCTTTGTTCTGTCGGTAATTTTCTTTTTGATGTCGTCCAGATCGGGATACCACTGAGCCTGCTCGTCACAGATATAATGAACCGCCTTGCCTCCCGCGAGCGTGGCGCAGGCGGTCCAGAGCGGGTAGTCGGGAGCGGGGATCAGGATTTCGTCCCCGTCGTCAAGCAGAGCCGACATAGACAGATTGATAAGCTCGCTCACTCCGTTTCCGGTATAAATATCATCGATCGAAACGTTCGGTATTTTTTTCAGCTGCGCGTACTGCATGATCGCTTTCCTCGTTGCAAACAGACCGTTCGCAGGAGAGTAGCCTTCGCATTCCGTTAGCTGCTGCCGCATATCGTAAATGACCTCGTCCGGCGTACGGAACCCGAACGGAGCGGGATTTCCGATGTTCAGCTTTAACACCTGCGTGCCCGCGGCCTCCATTCTTGCCGCTTCATCGACGACCGGACCTCTGACGTCGTATAATACATTATCTAATTTGGATGATTTTTTGAATTCGCGCATTTCTTTTCCTCCCGAAACATTTTGTTTTCCTTTTAACCAGTCTTCGTCGACCTGCAGCGTTTCCGCAAGAAAATGCAGAATCTCCGCCCGCGGAACGGTTTTGCCGCTCACATACTGGCTCATATGGCTTTTGCCGAGCTTGATTCCCCGCCCGGCGGCAATCCGGATCAGATCGACCTGTTTCTTTCCCTGTTTGTTCATGGACGTTTTTAATCTGTCCGCAAAGGTCTCTTTCGACATATTTCCCTCCAAACGTCAACTCTGCCTTGAAAAAAGTTCAATTCCATGCAAGCATGATAGCATAAGCAAAAGAAAAGTTCAAGGCAAAAATATAAAGTTCAATTATATATGCAAAAGTTCAATTTTGAGCAATGAAAATTACGAGGACGCTTGGTATAGTTAGACCGTCAAAATTATGGTATACTTACAGACGAGAAAGAGTATTACGATCAAGAAAGGGACGGCTATGACAGTATGGCTTCATGGCGGCGACAGATACCGCAATCATGTTACATTGGATTTTTCCGTGAATACCAATCCTCTCGGCATGCCGGAATATGTCAGAAAGACTTTACTGGAAACCGTACGCGGTTCTGCAGATATATGGGAATGGTATCCCGATCCGGCATGTGGGCGTCTGAGAGAATTGATTGCGTCGCATCGCCATATCGCAAAGGAATGGATCGTATGCGGAAACGGAGCTTCGGAACTGATCACAGCGATTGTGCGTGCCAAATCGACGCATGCCGCGGCGCATGTTACGAAGCCGGAAGAGGAGCGTACCGCATTGAAAACGGAAAGGAGCGCTCTGCGCGTTGTGCTTCCGGTTCCTTCCTTTGCGGAGTATGAACGGGCGGCGGCTGCCGTCGGCGCGAAGTGCATTTATCACAGCCTGAACAGGGAAAATGGGTTTGCGCTGACGGAAACGGTTTTGGAGAAGCTGACGCCCGATGCGGACATGCTGTTTCTCTGCAACCCGAACAATCCGACCGGAAACCTTATTCCGGAGAAACTGTTGCGCCGGATTCTGGAGCATTGCAGGAAAAATGGCATTACGGTATTGTTGGACGAATGCTTTTTGGAGCTGTGCGCGCCGGAAAGCGATGAGAAAGGGCGAAACGGCGCGTCAAAGAGAGACGCCGCGGAAGATGCGGAAACGGCTCGGCATTCGGATAAACGGATCGCCTCTCTTGCGTCCGCTTACCCGAATCTGGTCGTTCTAAAAGCGTTTACAAAGCTGTATGCAATGCCGGGCGTGCGGCTCGGCTACTGTATTTGTGGAAATAAGATGCTGCGGGAGAGGATACGGGAACAATTACCCTGCTGGAACGTATCGGGAATCGCGCAGCTTGCCGGAATGACCGCACTGGACAACAAAAAAAACTTTGACTATATCGGTCAATCAAGGCGCATGATACAAAAGGAAAGAGACTGGCTGACGGAAGCGCTTTGGACGCTTGGAATGGAGACTGTGCCGGGCTGCGCCAATTTCATCTGCTTTTACGCCGATCCGCTTTTCCACGGCAATTTATACGAAAAGCTTCTAAGCAAAGAGATTTTGATCAGGGACTGTTCCGGTTTCAGAGGTATGGAAAGCGGCTGGTACCGCATAGCGGTCAGGCCGCATGAAGAAAACGAGGAACTGATCAGGGCGATACAGGACTGAAACGAGAAAAAGGAGGATTCGCTTATGGGAAAAAATCTGATGATTCAGGGAACGATGTCAAATGCGGGCAAGAGTCTGTTTACGGCGGGGCTGCTTCGTATTTTGAAACAGGACGGCTTTTCGGCTGCGCCCTTCAAATCTCAGAATATGGCGCTTAACTCCTACATTACGGCGGAAGGACTGGAAATGGGCAGGGCGCAGGTGATGCAGGCGGAGGCGGCGGGCATAGAGCCGGAGGTAGCCATGAATCCGATCCTTTTAAAACCGACTTCCGAGATGGGCTCGCAGGTCATCGTCGGCGGAGAAGTCGTCGGCAATATGAAAGCGTCGGAATATTTTCGCAGGAAAAAAGAATACGTTCCGGCGATTATGGAGGCTTACAGGAGTCTGGAACGGAAATACGACATCATTATATTGGAAGGCGCGGGAAGCCCTGCGGAAATCAATTTAAAAGAAAACGATATTGTCAATATGGGGATGGCGCAGCTTGTGGACGCGCCGGCGCTTCTTGTCGGCGATATTGACCGGGGCGGCGTATTCGCGCAGTTATACGGGACGGTCGCTCTGCTTACGGAGACGGAAAGGCGGCGGATCAAAGGTTTTGTCATGAACAAATTCCGTGGCGACAAGAGCCTGCTGACGCCGGGCATCCGTATGCTGTATGAAAAATGCCGTATCCCGGTCGTCGGCGTGATTCCTTACACGGAGCTTGATATTGAGGATGAAGACAGCCTGGCGGAGCGGCTTTTATCCGGCAGACGACCCGATCTGATCGATATTGCGGTCATTCATTTTCCGCATATTTCTAATTTTACGGATTTCAATCCGCTGGAAAATATCGAAAATGTTTCGCTCCGGTATGTTTCGACGCTGCGGGAGCTTGGCAGCCCTGATCTCATTATTCTGCCGGGGACGAAAAATACGATGAGCGATCTTGCATGGATGCGGAAAAGCAGAATGGAAGAAAAGATCGTACAGCTTGTGCGCAGTGAAACGAGCCTGCTGCTCGGTATCTGCGGCGGATTTCAGATGATGGGAAGAGAGCTTTCCGATCCGTACGGGGTCGAACAGGGAGGAAGCGTAAAAGGCATGGACCTTCTGCCGCTTCGCACGGTATTCGGAGAAATGAAGGTGCGGAGCCGGGTGACGGGCGCGGCGCTGCCGGTTACAAGGGGAATTTACGAGCCGCTTTCCGGCAGCACCTTTTCGGGTTACGAAATCCACATGGGCGTAACGGAAAGCCTTCAGGAGACGCAGCGGTTTGCGGAGATTTCCTATTTGAACGGCAGCGGCAAGGTCTTAGACGGCTATGTGTCGGGAAACTGTATCGGCAGCTATGTGCACGGCATGTTTGAATCCGGCACGCTCCGCAACAACCTGCTGCAGCTTCTGTTCGACCGGAAGGGACTGGTCTGGAACGGAAAAAAAGAGGCGGATTATCTGACCTATAAAAACAGCCAGTACGACCTCTTTGCGGAGATCGTCCGTGAAAATACGGATATGAAGACCGTTTACCATATGATCGGATTGTCGTAGATTTTCGCGCGGCGGAATTTTTAGTCAAGTCAAGAGCTTGGAAGCTTTTGTATTGTCATAGTTCGTCAGGTGGAGCGATATCTTTCATTTTCTGTGCCAGAGCTTCGGATATCAGTCTTTCTAAGTGTTCCGCAGTAATCTCAGAGAGTCGGACGCAATCGGCGAAGATTCGCCATCCGTGGCTCAGCTTTGCCTTTTTCGGACATCGTGTCCGAAAATTGCTGAAAATGAGACGAAACACTAAGAAAGTCTGATATCCTGCGCAGTTACAGAAAATGAAAGATATCGCTCCGCCTGACGGCGCCGACTTTGGGCAGACGCTTCCTTTTTTTGTTTGACGAAGCCCGCCGATATGGTATATATTGTATTAGTATATTTGGCGAGGGTGTAAAACGGCGCTTTTGAAATTTGGAGTTGGCAGCCTGCCTATTATAATGCCGCGCTGTCGATTGCGGAGAGAAATGAGATTTTCTTAATGTTCCGCGCGGTATCAGCAATTTCAGAACATGGATGTTCTGAAAAGTCCGCGCTGAGCCCGGACGGCGAATCGCGGACGGTTGCGTGCGGATAAACAGTCTGTTTGGAACATTTTAGAAAATCCATTGATCGAAGCTGACAGCGCAGCATTATAATAGGCAGGCTGCCATTCGAAAATACGTTTGACGCCTGACCTATCGTTATTAATAAGGAGTTAATGACATGGCGAAGAAAGAAACCTACGACGCTTCCAGCATTACCGTCCTGGAGGGACTGGAAGCGGTCAGGATGCGCCCCGGTATGTATATCGGCAGCGTATCGACGAAGGGTTTGAATCATTTGATCTATGAGATTGTAGATAACGCGGTGGACGAGCATCTTGCGGGTTATTGCAGTCATATCAATGTGACGCTGAACGCGGACGGTTCGGCGACCGTCTCGGACAACGGGCGCGGAATTCCGGTCGGAATGCATGAAAAAGGAATCAGTGCGGAACGTCTTGTCTTCACGACGCTTCATGCCGGAGGAAAATTCGACGATTCCGCTTATAAAACGAGCGGCGGTCTGCACGGCGTAGGCTCTTCGGTCGTCAATGCGCTTTCTACATGGCTGACCGTACGGGTTAAGCGGGACGGCTGTATTTACGAAGATAAATATGAGCGCGGAAATCCGGTGATCGAATTGAAGGACGGTCTGCTCCCCGTCGTCGGAAAAACAAAAGAGACGGGTACGAGCATTACCTTTCTGCCGGACGATACGATTTTCGACCGCACGCGCTTTAAAGAAGACGAGGTAAAAAGCCGTCTGCATGAGACGGCGTACTTAAACCCCGCGCTGACGATCCATTATGAAGACAGACGCAGGGAAGACCCCGAGACGCTGGAATTCCATGAGCCGGAAGGCATTACCGGCTTTATTAAGGATATGAATAAGACAAAGGAAGCCGTCTGCGATGTGATTTATTATAAAGGAGAGAGCGAAGGCATTTCCGTGGAGGCGGCGTTCCAGTATGTCAATGAATTTCATGAAAATATACTCGGCTTCTGCAACAATATTTACAACGCCGAAGGCGGCACGCATCTGACCGGATTTAAAACGATGTTTACGACGGTGATCAACAGCTATGCGCGCGAACTCGGCGTTCTGAAAGAAAAGGACGTCAATTTTACCGGAGCCGACGTGCGAAACGGCATGACGGCGGTCGTGTCGATCAAGCATCCCGACCCGCGGTTCGAAGGGCAGACGAAAACGAAGCTCGACAATCAGGACGCCGCGAAGGTCGTGGCAAAGGTGACGGGCGACGAGATCCAGCGCTATTTCGACCGGAATCTGGACGCGCTGAAGGCAGTGATCGGCTGCGCGGAAAAGGCTGCAAAGATCCGAAAGACGGAAGAAAAAGCGAAAACGAATATGCTGACGAAGCAGAAGTTTTCCTTTGATTCCAACGGCAAACTTGCAAACTGCGAAAGCAGGGACGCTTCCAAATGCGAAATTTTTATCGTGGAGGGAGATTCCGCGGGCGGCAGCGCAAAGACGGCGCGAAACAGAATGTATCAGGCGATCCTGCCGATCCGGGGTAAGATATTAAACGTTGAAAAGGCGAGCATCGACAAGGTGCTTGCCAATGCGGAGATCAAAACGATGATCAACGCGTTCGGCTGCGGCTTTTCGGAAGGCTACGGCAACGATTTTGACATCAGTAAGCTGCGCTATGATAAGATCATCATTATGGCGGATGCCGACGTCGACGGCGCGCACATTTCCACGCTGCTGCTGACGCTGTTTTACCGGTTTATGCCGGAACTGATTTACGAAGGACATGTTTATATCGCCATGCCGCCGCTTTATAAGGCGATGCCGGCAAAGGGCGAGGAAGAATATTTATACGACGACAAGGCGTTGGAGCGTTACCGGAAAAAGCACAAGGGGCCGTTCACGCTGCAGCGTTACAAGGGTCTCGGAGAGATGGACGCGCAGCAGCTCTGGGAAACGACGCTCGATCCGGAAACGAGACTGTTGAAGCTCGTCGAGA
>JAGARW010000104.1 GCA_017621975.1 Lachnospiraceae bacterium
CGCTGCTTGTTCCTTATCCGTACAACGGACTGGAACAGCTTCTTACGCTGTTTCAGAACAAGCCCAGCGTTATGCATCTGTTCTTTACTTCTTCGGCGCGCTTTTCCAGCGCTCTTTTAAAGCATTGCGCGGCGCTTGCCGAAAATGAAGAAGAGGAACTGGAGCGGACTTCTCCTGAAGAAATGTTCGAAGACGAAGAAGAAAATGGGAACGCTTTGGAAAAAGATGAAGAAAGCGGGGACGAGCCTCTCGAAGAAGAGCCTGACGACGAGCTTCCCTCGCAGCTTCCCGACGACTATCAGGAAGGAGAAATTCCCGCTCAGCTTGTCGACGCGGCCGGCACTATCCTTACATACGGCGGCTGCGACGAGGAGCTTTCCAAACGCTTCTGTTCGGAAATCGCCGCCTTTAGGGCGATGCCGGACCGAAACAGCACGGACGACCGCGATCGCGCGAAGCGTAACGCGCTCACAAACGATTTCTACGCCGTTTATAAAAAAGTATTTGAAGCGAGCCTGAAAGACGATGATCTGCCTGCCGCCGTCAAACTGTTCTTAACCTTCGGTTTCGTCGACGCCGGTCTTGCGGGAGCCGCCAACAGCGCCTACCTGCTCTCTATCATCGATCATTACCACGGCGCGCCGGAGGAAGGTATCTTTACCTTTTACGAATGGCTCTGCGCGATCTATAACGGCGACCGGGAGCCTTCCCGCAACGAATTTGACCTTGACTACGGCGCTTACCTGCGCGAACAGAAAAACGCCGGAAAGATCAGCCCGCAGCAGGAAAAACAGATGCTGAGTTCCAAAATCGACCGGGTTTATTTTGAACTCGAAAATGTATTTCCGCTCGTCAACAAAATGACATTCGGCAGAATCAGTACGTTCTGTCCGGTCCTTTCCGACCATAACCTGTTAAAAGCGCTGTCCGATACGATCGTTACGCCGCACAGAATCACTTCCGCGATCAATATGATCCGAAGCATTGATTTTTCCGCTTACTGTCGGGAAACGACTTTCGCTGACGAAAGCCGGGGCATCGTGCGGGAATATCTCGATATCGAGGTACTGCCGGACGTGATCCTGATGCCGAACGCCGGCGTCCGCGGCGCTATGTGGCAGGAAATCGAAGGGAAACGGCGGACGACGCCGTCGCGTATGATGCTTTCCGCTATCGCGCTTGAGAGCGTTTCCCAGCTTCTCATCCGCATGACCGGAGAATTCCGTTGGGAAATGTGCAAACGGATTCAGGGCGCATACTGGAACAATATTGCCGAGCGTTCTCTGACAAGCGAATATATGGATTACGCCCAGTTCTATAAAAAGAATCACGATCTGTCGCCGGATGCAAAAGAAAAAATCAAGCTCAGCCTGCAAAAGGCGAAAAACAGCATCAAAGAAATGTTCGTGCGCGATTATGTTATCTGGATCGTCTACGAAGGAAAAGGCTCTCCGCACCTGAATAAAATCGCACGTACGATTCTCTTCACCTACTGCCCGTTCTCATCGAAAGTCAGGGAAAAGCTGCGGCAGCATCCGCTCTACAAGGACATGTTGGAACGTTATCAGCTGCAGGTACAGCAGAAGCTCCATCATCTGGATATGCTGTGTACAAAGATCGAGAAAACCGGCTCCGATATCCCGGAAGAGATCGAACGGCAGAGAGAATTTCTGCAAAGCTAGAGACATCATAAATGATACGAAAAAAGACCGAAAACAATTCCGGTCTTTTTTCATATCTTTTTCTGCTTCCGTTATCCTAAATTTCTTATTTCGTCTGATCCGATTTATGAACCGAAATAAAATAATACGTCGCGCCAATGAAGACCGCGCCGCCGATCATATTGCCGATCGTAACAGGCACTAAATTGTTCAGACTGCTTACGGCTGTCAGGCTCTCGCACTGCTGCGCCGTAATGCCGTACAGTTCCTGCGCCTTCGCCACATAATCGGGGCGGGAAGCCGCAAGGATTCCTGCAGGAATATAGAACATATTGGCAACGCAGTGTTCAAAACCGCCTACAACAAACGCGCAGATCGGGAAAAAAACCGCCAGGATCTTCCCCGCCACATCTTTTGCCGCACCCGCCATCAAAATCGCAAGGCAGACAAGCATATTGCAGAGAATGCCGGACGCCACCGCCGCGACCGGCGAGATCGTTACTTTCGCAAGCGCAACCTTGATCGTATAAGCGCCGAGTCCGCCGCCCGAATAATTCAACTCGCCGCTGAAAAATACTAACACATCAATGATAAGCGCACCGGCCAGATTGCTGCAATATACAATAGCAAGATTTTTAAACATCTTGCCGAGCGTCGTCTTACCGTCAAGCACCGCCATCGAGATCAGGCAGTTGCCTGTGAACAACTCCCCGCCGACCAGTATGATCAGCATCAGTCCAACCGGGAAAATAGCGCCTGCAAGCGTTCTTGAAAGCCCGACGTCCGCAATCCCATGCACCGCTACATTACTCGTCGCGCCGCCGAGGGCGATAAATGCGCCTGCCATAATACCGAGCAGAATCATCTTACCGACCGGCCGCTGCGCTTTCACGACTCCCGTTTTTATATTTCCCCGTATTACCTCATCCGGCGGATTAAAATAATTTTCCATAAATTTCTCTCCTTCCATCCCCTTATCCATCCTACCATTTTACAGGACAGAAATCAATTATTGAAAGAAATTTCAGATCATTTTATTCATTTCTGATCGCCGCAAGCGGGCTTAGACGCATAGCGCGCTGCGCCGGGAAAAATCCGGCAAGCATGCCGATCAGCACCGCAAAGACGACGGAAGACGCCGCAAGCCAGAGCGGAATATACGAAATCTTCGCTTCCATTCCCATGCTGAGAACAACCCGATTGATAATAAAAGATACCAAAGCGCTGAAAAGTATGCCGAGAATGCCTCCAAGCAGACCGATAAATCCGGCTTCCGCCAAAAACAAGGTGCGGATGTCGCGCATATCGCAGCCGATCACCTTCATAACGCCGATTTCTTTTGTCCGCTCATAAATCGACATCATCATCGTATTGGTAATGCCGATCGCCGCTACGATCAATGATACCGCGCCGATCCCGCCGAGCACTGCCTGAATATAGCCGTACTGCTTTTTCATGGATTCTACCCATTCCGAATTGCTGTAAGTCTGATACCCCATATCGGTAATCCACTTCTGCACTTCCTCGACGGATTCCATATCGTCCGCTTTTACATAAATCTCATTATAATAGATCTGCCGGAACGGTTTCCCGGAAGCGGTCGTGGGCTGTCCGGGAATCACTTTATTCCGAAAAATCCGCTTTAAGTTTGCCTCCAGCGGTTTGATGTTGCAGTATACGTTCCAACTGTACGAATTATAAGTGTCGAGTCCGCCCGCAAGGACGCCGGAGCACTGCGCCAGATATTTTTTCGGCGGCTTTGCGCTCTGTCCCTCCGCGCCTTCCGCTCCGCCGACAGAGTAGCCGCCGCCCGTATCGTAAACGATAAACACCGTATCCTTCTGCAGGTCGATATCAGGCAGCGTCCCGTCCATCCAGTAGCCGGAACCGGTGCGGGGATTCTGAAATCCCGCAATGACCTGATTGCCGTACAGTAACGAAAGCTCGTCGTCCGAAAGCGGCAGGTCTCCCGATTCAAGCTGAAAATCCATATTTTGCAGCGCTTCCACAGTCATTCCGCGCACTTCCAGGTAATTTTCATAAACGCCGCACTTTATCTGCACATACATGGACAACACGGGAGAAGCGAACTCCACGTGCGGATTGCTGCGGATCGTCTCGACGAGCGCGTCGTCCAGCCGCTTTTTATCCTGATCCGAATCCGCTCCGTAATCGTACGATTCCGTCACTGTGATCGAGGTCAGGCCGCCGTTTTTTTCGATATCCTGCATCGCCGCCCGGTTCAGCCCAAGACCAAGCGATACCATGACGACGATGGACGCCGTCCCGATGACAACGCCGAGCACTGTAAGTACAGTCCGCACTTTCCGCTTCCAGAGACTGCCCGCGCTCATATATAAAAGATCTAAAAGCCGCATTTATTTCTTGTCCTCGCCATTTCCGCTGTCTTCGAGCAGTTCCGCCAGATCGTCTTCCTTCTGCTTTTGGGCGCGCTTCTTTTTCCTGCGTTTTACGATCAGGACTATGATAATGATCGCAATGACAATGCCTGCCGCCGCGGCGCCGAGAATCAGAGGCAGACGACCGGGCGTCTCCTCGGGAATTTCCTCCGGCAGATACAAGTCGTCCGGCGGCAGCTCCTCCGTTACGAACAGCGAAATTTCCGTTTCCACTTCCGTGACCTCGCCCGCGTCGTTCTCATACGAAATGATCGTTTTTATCATGCCGTCGTCTGTTGTCGCGGCCACGCCGTTCAGCATCGTGTCCACGCTTCCCGTCGCGCCGGATTCCAGTTTGCCGACATAAGCGTCTCCGCCCGACACGGTTTCGTCCTCAAAGCGCACCTTTACGTTATAAAGCGTTGTCTTTCCCGTATTGTATACGTTAAATACAACGTTTGCCTGACCGCCGACCGTAATGCTCTCCGGCAGGATCTCCGCGCTGCTGTACTCGATGCGGGAAAGCTGTTTGACCGGAACCGAAAGGCTTGTCTTATTTTCATAAGGATTGTATTTGTCATCCTCATATTTCATCGTCATATCGATGGCGTACGGCTTCTGTACGAGATCCGCCTTCGCCGTCATCTCGATCTGAAGCTGCGCCTCTCCGCCGGAAGGGATCGACGGCACGTAGATCGCATTGGAGCCTGAGGTCGGCAGAAAGGAAGCGTACAGCGTATTCTCATCCTCGCCTTCTTTGGCAGCTTCCAGATCAAATTCGACGTTGGAAACCGCCGTTCTCGCGGACGTATTTTTCACATGGATCGTCAGCATAAAGGTACTTCCCGCATACACGTCGGCGGGATCGGTCTCAAACCCGGTCACGATAATACGCGGCGTAGATGTTTTGCTTCCTTCCGCTTCTTCATCCAGCATGCCGCTGCCTTCCGCGCCGATCGTCTTGATATAGGTGGAAAGGACCGCTTTCTCAGCCTTTCCTTCCCGTTCATAAACAATGTTGAAATCAAGCTTATAATAACCCGTCAGCACGTCCTGTCTCGTTGCGAGCGCATACCGCACTTCCCTGTGATTTGCGTACGCCTCTTCAATATTATGGCTGCCGGGAATCTCCCCGATTTCTTCCGCATACCCGGTTCTGCTGATCTCAAACGGCCATTCCTTGACCGAGCCGGAAATGACCGGCGTCACGATCACGTTCTTCAGCGCCTCTTCCCCGAGATTTAAGATCGGCAGAATCAGGACGACGCCTTCTCCTCCTTTTGCGACAGGCGCGTCATAAATATTACCGACCGCAAGGTAATCTACGGTAGACTGCGGACGCTCCGCCAGACACCGCTGCAAATAAGAATCCATCAGCGCCTTTGTTTCCGATACGTGAATCTCTACCTGCGCCGAGGTAATATCATCCGTTCCGGCGATATAATTACGCGCGTCATTGCATATTTTTTCAAGCTTTCCAAGCTGCTCCTCTGTCAACTGGTCCTCGTTCACAAGACGCATATTTTTATAATAAGTAGAAAGACGGTTGACCGCATCCGCGATCTCATCGTCGTCAGCCTCATCGGAATATTCCTCGTCATCGTCGTCCGCGTACGCCGTCATCTGTAACGCGCCGGACTGCAGCGCAAAAAACAGCGCTAGCAGCAGCAAAAAGATTCTTTTTTTCCATGTCCCCTGCTTTTTCATATTCTTCTCCCTCATCTGTTTCCCTTATTCGTTTTCCTTCTTGATTCCCTTCTCTTCCACACGCAGTATTTTCCCGTCGCGGATATGAAAGATCCGGTCGGCGAATTCCGCCAGTTCGTTGTCATGCGTTACCATAATAAGCGTCTGCCCTTTTTCTCTGACGATACGCTGCATCAGCCCCATCACCTCCCGCGAGGTGGCAAAGTCAAGATTCCCGGTCGGCTCGTCCGCAAACACGATCTCCGGCTCTACGACGAGCGCCCTCGCTACGCCGACTCTCTGCTGCTGTCCGCCCGACATCTGTGTCGGTCTGTGATTTTTGTACTTCCCCAGTCCGACCATATCGAGCATCGCCTGCGCCTTCTGCGTCCGCGTCTTTTTTTCTACGCCCTGAAAGGTCAGCGGCAACGCCACATTTTCAACCGCCGTCATCGTCGGCATCAGATTGAACGACTGAAAAATAAATCCGATATGCGCCTGCCGGAACCGCACAAGCTCATTCTCCGTTTTGGACTCAATGTGTTCTCCCGCAATGACGATCTCGCCCTTTGTCGGTCCCTCCAACCCCGCCAGCATATTGAGCAGCGTCGATTTCCCCGATCCTGAAGCGCCGACGATCGCGCAGAACTCCCCTTTATAAATAGTAAAGTCAACGCCGTTTAATGCACGCACCTTCGTCTCACCGACCCGGTATATTTTGTACAAATCCCGTACGCTGATGACCGGAATTTTCCTGTCCATATGTTCTCCGTTCAAAAAAAAATGCTATCGTAAATACCAACCTTACTATAGCACATTTCTCTTTCTTTTTCAGTTTCCAAACCTTAATATTTCTTTAATTTATCTGCTATACGTCAGAATCAAAAGCTCAACGCTCATACGATCGTCCAGCTTTCCCGTTTTGACGCTTTCCTCCGCCTCCACGCAGGCGCCGACCGCTTCGCGAAGCGTATCCTTTTCAAAATGCGCCG
>JAGARW010000105.1 GCA_017621975.1 Lachnospiraceae bacterium
AGGGCTTGGCTTTACCGGAAGCGGCGAAGGGATCTCCGCGCAGGCGGTTTGTCTGCTGACAAGTCCGTCCAATTTTTATGACGTAGACGTTACCAATGAGAAGAAAAGCGGATGCGAAGGCTGCGGCGGCTGCCCGCGCGCGCAGCATTAAGACAGAATACGCAGACAAGGCAGAGCGCGCGGCAAGGCAATCGTGCAGACAAGGCGAGGCGCGCGGCAAGGCAGGGCGGGCAGCGGCATGCAGAGCGCGGAAAATGAGAAGAAAGAGAATGGAAGAGAATGGAAACGATCGGGAAGCTGACGCTCAGGGAGCGTCTTGCGGTCAAACCGTTATGGTCGGAAATCTTTTTTGAAGATTCCGACTTGTTCACAGATTATTATTTCAAGGAAAAGATGCCGGAAAACATCGGTTATGGTCTGAAAAAGGACGGAAGGCTGGCGGCAATGCTTTTTCTGACGCCATATACCGGAAGAATCCGCCTGCCGGGCAGGGAAGATAGATTTTTGGATGTGCCGCTTCACTATATTGTAGGCGTCGGTACAAAGCGGGAATATCGTCACAGGGGCTATATGGGCGCTCTGCTGAGACATGCGCTTTCGAAGCTTCATGCGGCGGGCGCGCCGTTTACGTTTCTCATGCCTGCCGACCCGGCGATTTATACGCCGTATCAATTCCGCTATATTTATGTCAGACCAAAGTATCGTGTGACGGAAGAAGGAAGGCGCAGAGCGCAGCCGATGAAAAGCGGAGAAGAGGCGGCTCTTGCGGCGTTTGCCGAGCGCTTTTTGGAGGAACGGTATCAGTTTTTCCTAAAGCGCGACGCCTCTTATTACCGCCGTCAGAAGAAGGAAAGTCTGGCGCAGAACGGAGACGTTTATCTTTGGAAGGAAGACGGAGAGATCGCGGGATTCTATTTATATGCGCGGGAGAATGGGAAGACGGAGATACAGGAAGCGGCAGGTGAGCGGCAGACGGCGGAAGGAATGCTGGAGATTTCAGAGAAAAAGGAACCGATCATTATGGCGCGGATTGCGGACGCTGCGGCAATGCTTTCTCTTCTGAGGCTTCGGGAGGAAGCGCCCGATACAAGCGTCAGCATTGCGGTAGCGGTAAAAGACCCGCTGATCGCGCAGAACAATGCTACTTTTCTCTGGACAGTCGGGAAAAAAGAAAGTACAATAGCTTTGTTGGAAAAAACGGAGGATGCGCAGGTCTGCGTTGCGATCGAAGCGCTGACTGAGTTTGTATTCGGCAGAAAAAGCGCTGCGGCATGTTTTGACTGCATTTCTGAGAAAAACGGCAATATATGCGGCGGGATTTATGCAAAGCTGTCGGAGGTTGCGGTATTATCGGAAATCTGCCTGAACGAAATCGTCTGAAACTGGCAGAATTCCGGGTTCCAGCATATTGTATAAGAGAACTTAGGTTGAAAAATCACTCTGACGAGCTGATTAGTATGAGGAGATAACGTTATGGGATTGATTCGACGGATTCGGGAAGAGATCCGTATTATCAGGGAGAGGGACCCTGCGATCCATTCTTCCATGGAAGTTTTTTTGTATCCCAGCTTTAAGGTAATGATGCATTACCGGATCGCTCACAAATTATATCAGAACGGGCATTATTTTCTGGCGAGATGGGTGTCCCAGAGAGGGGTGCGCAAGACTGGGATTGAGATACATCCGGGCGCGCAGATCGGAGAAGGATTTTTTATCGATCACGGTAACGGCGTGATTATCGGGGAAACGACGATTATCGGTAACAATGTTACCTTATATCAGGGCGTGACGCTCGGCGGAACAGGAAAAGAGCACGGAAAGCGTCATCCGACGATCGAGGATAATGTGATGGTCGGAGCGGGAGCTAAGATACTAGGTTCCTCTACGATCGGCGCGAATTCCAAGATCGGCGCGGGAAGCGTGGTGCTTGGACCGGTGCCGCCCAATTCGACGGTAGTCGGCGTGCCGGGAAGAGTCGTGAAGCGGAGCAAAACAACGCTGCTGCGCGAGGAAATGAACCAGACCGACCTTCCAGATCCGGTCAGAGAGGATATTCAGAATCTTCAGGAATCCAACAGCGTTCTGACGAACCGTCTGCTTGAGCTGGAAGAAAAGATCAAGGAGCTGCAGAGAAGCAAAAAATAAATGTTTTACAGATAGAAAGGTTAGGGCTTACAACATGAAAATTTACAATACGCTTTCGGGAAGAAAAGAGGAATTCGTGCCGATTGAACCGGGGAAGGTGCGGATGTATGTGTGCGGACCTACCGTATATAACCTGATCCATATCGGAAACGCGCGTCCGATGATCGTTTTTGATACGGCGCGCCGTTACATGGAATATAAAGGCTATGAAGTAAATTACGTTTCGAATTTTACGGACGTAGACGATAAGATCATCAAAAAAGCGATTGAAGAAGGCGTGGACGCATCCGTGATTTCCAAGCGCTATATCGAAGAGTGCAAGAAGGATATGGCGGCTATGAATGTACGTCCGGCAACGACGCATCCGCTTGCGACGGAAGAGATCTGCGGAATGCTGGAAATGATTCAGACTCTGATCGAGAAAGGGCACGCGTATGTCGCGGAAGACGGAACGGTATACTTCCGCACGAGAAGCTTTCAGGAATACGGTAAGCTTTCCCACAAAAATATTGACGACCTGCGGGGCGGCAACCGCGCTCTGCTTGTGTCCGGCGAAGACCAGAAGGAGGATCCGCTTGATTTCGTGCTTTGGAAACCGAAAAAAGAAGGAGAGCCTTATTGGGATTCAAAGTGGTGTCAGGGACGTCCGGGCTGGCATATCGAATGCTCCGTTATGAGCAAGAAATACCTTGGAGACGAGATCGATATTCACGCCGGAGGCGAAGACCTTGTATTCCCTCATCATGAAAATGAGATCGCCCAGTCGGAAGCGGCGAACGGCAAAACATTTGCGAGATATTGGATGCATAACGCATTCCTGAACATTGATAATCGAAAGATGTCAAAATCTCTCGGCAATTTCTTTACCGTAAGGGACATTGCGGAAAAATATGATCTTCAGGTACTGCGTTTCTTTATGTTGTCCGCACATTACAGAAGCCCGCTGAATTTCAGCGCAGATCTGATGGAAGCGGCGGGAAACGGGCTGGAAAGAATCAAGACGTGCGTTTCTAATCTGCAATTCCTGCTCGGCAGCGCGCAGGAGGAGGCTCTTAGGGCGCAGGAAGAGGAGCTGCTTAAGGAAGCGGATACGTACCGCGTCAAATTTGAGGAAGCGATGGACGACGACATCAATACGGCGGACGCGATTTCAGCTATTTTTGAGCTTGTGAAATTCAGCAATACAAAGACAGACGGCGGCAGTTCGAAAGCGTTTCTTGAGAAGCTGCTTGCGGAAATCCGTGTGCTTGCGGATGTGCTTGGGCTGATCGTTGATCAAAAAGAAGAGATGCTCGACGCAGATATTGAGGCGATGATCGAAGCGAGACAGGCGGCAAGGAAAGCAAAGGATTTTGCAAAAGCGGATGCGATCAGAAACGAGCTTCTGGAAAAAGGCATTGTTTTGGAAGATACGCGGGAAGGTGTCAAATGGAAACGGGCGTAAGCGAATTGACCGGCATTGAGGAAGCTTTTGCCTGCGAGGGCAGACCTGCCGACATACGTCTTTATTCACCGCTGACGCTTGCTTATATCGGAGACGCGGTTTATGAAGTAATCATACGCACGGTTGTTGTGGAGCGGGGAAACAAGGCGGCAAACCTGCTTCACCGCAGTACGATCAAATATGTCAATGCCGCCGCGCAGGCGGCGGTCGCCGCGGCGGTTATGGATATGCTGACGGAAGAAGAAGCCGCAGTCTACAGACGGGGCAGGAACGCCAAATCCAACACGTCGGCAAAAAACGCTTCCATCACGGATTACCGGAAAGCGACCGGACTGGAAGCGCTTGTCGGTTATTTGTACTTATCAAACCGTTTTGACCGGATTGTGGAGCTTGTGAAAAGCGGACTGGAAAGAGCGGGCTATAAACTGTAAACGAGCGCGGCGGCGTATGGAGGAAAGATGGGATACGAAACATTTACGATAGAGGGACGTAATGCAGTGATCGAGGCATTCCGTTCCGGAAAGACGATCGATAAGCTCTATATATTGGACGGATGTCAGGACGGGCCGGTCATGACGATCAGGCGGGAAGCGAAAAAGCAGGATACGATCGTTAAATATGTGCCGAAGGAGCGGCTCGACCAGATTTCTAAGACAGGGAAACATCAGGGCGTGATCGCTTATGCGGCGGCTTATGAGTATGCGGAAGTTGAGGATATTTTGCAGGCGGCACGGGAAAAAGGAGAACCGCCGTTTCTGTTTCTGCTTGATAATATCGAGGACCCGCATAACCTCGGCGCGATTATCCGTACGGCGAATCTGGCGGGCGCGCACGGCGTGATTATTCCGAAGAACCGTGCGGTCGGGCTGACGGCGACGGTAGCGAGAACGTCCGCCGGAGCGCTCAATTATACGCCGGTCGCCAAAGTGACGAATCTCGCCAAGACGATCGAAGCGTTAAAAAAAGAAGGCCTATGGTTTGTGTGCGCCGACATGGGCGGCACGGTTATGTATGATCTCGATCTGAAAGGACCGATCGGGCTTGTGATCGGCAATGAGGGCGAAGGCGTAGGACGGCTTGTGAAGGAAAAATGCGACCTGGCGGCGTCCATTCCGATGAAAGGGAACATCGATTCCCTGAACGCTTCCGTGGCGGCGGGCGTGCTTGCTTATGAGATCGTGCGGCAGAGGATGCTTTGAAAGGAATCCTGAATGGGAAACGATTACACAGGAATCAGTGATGAAGAATTGATCGTGAGATTACGGGACGGAGAGGTCGGCATCACTGATTTTTTAATGAATAAATATAAAAACCTTGTGCGTAAGAAAGCGAAGTCCATGTATATTCTCGGCGCGGACGGAGAAGATCTGATTCAGGAGGGAATGATCGGCCTGTTCAAAGCGCTGCGCGACTATGACATTGGCAGGGACGCGAGTTTTCTTACGTTTGCCGATCTGTGCGTTTCGAGACAGATGTATACGGCGGTGCAGGCTTCCCGCCGCAAAAAGCATACGCCGCTCAATTCCTATGTTTCTCTTTACAGTGACGTGACGGAAAAAGGAGAAAACGGCGGGGAAGAAACGGAGCTTGTCAATGTGCTGAGTTCTTTTTCCGATAAAAGCCCGGAAGAAGCGTGGATCGATAAAGAAAACCTGTTGCTTCTTGAGCAGACGATCGACAAGGAGCTGAGCGGCTTTGAGAAGCAGGTGCTCGATCTGTATTTAACCGGAATGGGTTATGTGCAGATCGCCAAGGTGCTCGGCAGAGATGAAAAATCGACTGACAACGCGCTGCAGCGGATCAAAAGCAAGCTGCGCAGGGCGATCGGGAGATAATTTGTAGTTGACAAATCGTCGTAAATTGGGTACTATACTATAGGTATTGCTGGCATGGCTCAGTCGGTAGAGCGTCGCATTGGTAGTGCGGAGGTCACGGGTCCGATTCCCGTTGCCAGCTTACAAAACCTCAGTAAATTGATTACTGAGGTTTTATTTGTTTGCGCGCCATGGGCGCGCTCTAACGGGTGCAAGTCCCGAACACGCCCGGATAGTGGGAAGTGTATAGCCGAACAGCAAGGGTGTCCATCGTGAGGTGGAATCTGAAGGAAGCTGTAAGCAAATCTCCGGTCCGACGGACAGAAATCACATATAAGGCTAGGCTACGAGAGATAAGTTGGCAAACAGCAACGAAGTCTAATAACTATCACATTTGTAGTAGCAGAGTAAATGTGGCGGATATATGGGGAGAAAGAGCGTGCACCTTAAGCGTGGAGGTCTCACAGAGGTTTCATTAGCCCAGTAACAGCGAACTGTGAGAAGTCAGCCGAGCCCATAGTAGTGAAGAAATCTCTGTAA
>JAGARW010000106.1 GCA_017621975.1 Lachnospiraceae bacterium
CGTGCTGCACGTGCATGATCTGGTGGATTATGTATCGGAGGAAGCAGGCAGGGCGGGCGTGAACGCTGCGAAATTCGTAAAGGGCGAGCTGACAGGAGGCGACGGCAAAGAGGTTGTTATTGTAGCAACGGAGGGCGCACGCTATACCGTGCCGCGTCATATCAATGTCGGGCGGATGGATGATCTGCTGACCGTGCGTTTCCGTGTCGGCGCTGTGTTCAAGGATTCCTATATCAGCGTATATTACAATGATGAAAGAATGATGCACAGGAAGAAACAGGTGATGGCTCCCGGCGAGATGGAAGAGATCATTTTACAGAAAGCAAAACTTGCGGCATATCCCGGTCTGCAGAGTATTACCGTAAAAATAGAAAAGGAGTGACGTGGCATGGAAAAGAGAGAATTGATTTGTATCGGCTGCCCGATGGGCTGTCCCATTACCGTTACAATGGAGGATGGTAAGGTCGCAGATGTAACCGGCAATACATGCCCGCGCGGAAAAGCCTATGCGGAAAAAGAAGTAACCAATCCGACGAGAATCGTGACCTCTACCGTCAGGGTCGAAGGAGGAGACAGAGGGTTTGTTTCCGTTAAGACAAAGGAAGACATTCCAAAGGAAAAGATTTTTGACTGCATGAAGGCGATCAACGGCGTTATTGTCAAAGCGCCGGTTGAGATCGGCGACGTGGTGCTGGAAGATGCGGCGGGTACGGGCGTTTCGATCGTGGCGACAAAGGCAGCTGCTGCAAAGTAGCCGCTTGACTGCATAATCACACTTTTATAGGAAAAAAGCTTTTTGGCGCCATAAGCCGGAAGGCTTTTTTTCTTGTGCAATCGGCTTTTTTTTCATATAATATTGAAAAAGAAATCAAAAAACAGTGCGGATGACGGAAAGGCGTAGAAATTCATATGGAAGAAGTGCGTTTGAATAAATATCTGGCACAGTGCGGCGTCTGCTCCCGCAGGGATGCGGACAGGCTGATAAGCGCCGGGAAGGTAACGGTCGGCGGCAGAATCGCGGATATGGGCATGAAAGTGACGGCTGCGGACGAGATTACCGTAAACGGAAAACGTCTGCACGGCAGGGAAGAGACGGTCGTGCTCGCTTATTATAAGCCGGTCGGCGTGACCTGTACGGAAAAGGATAAATATGCCGAACGTATCGTAACAAAGGAAATCGGTTATCCTGTTCGTGTCACGTATGCGGGCAGGCTGGACAAGGATTCGGAAGGACTGCTGCTGCTTTCCAACGACGGCGATCTGATCCAGCGGATGATGAAGGGATCTTCCGGGCATGAGAAGGAATATCTCGTAAAAACGAAGCAGGAGATTACGGAGCAGTTTTTGGAGCGGATGACAGAGGGCGTTTATCTGCACGAGCTGAAGCGGCGTACGAGACCGTGCCGCGTACAGGCAAAGGGCAAGTATACGTTTTCGATTATTTTGACGGAAGGAATGAACCGGCAGATACGCAGAATGTGCAAGGAACTTTCCTTTGATGTGGTCTCGCTGAAGCGTATCAGAGTGATGAATATTACGCTGGGAGGCTTAAAGCCGGGAGAGTACCGGATATTGGAAGGAAACGAAAAGGCGCAGCTGTACCGGGCGGCGGAGACGGAGGAAGCGGGCAGATGACGGAAAAAGCAAAGACAGAAAAGGGAAACGCAGAGATGGGAAATGCAGAAGCAGAAAATGCTGAGAAAAGAAAAATAGAAGAGATGAAGGAGCTTGCCGCAAGGCTGAACGAGGCGGCGAAGGCTTATTATGCGCAGGATCGCGAGATCATGAGCAATCTGGAATATGACAGGCTTTATGAGCGGCTGGAGCGGCTGGAGCAGGAAACGGGAATCGTCCTTGCGGACAGTCCGACGGTCCGCGTCGGCTATGAGGCGGTAGACGAATTGCCGAAGGAGCGTCATGAAAGACCGATGCTTTCCCTTGGAAAAACAAAAAGCCGGGAAGAACTGCGCGATTTCCTGAAGGGCAATCCTGCAATCCTCAGTTGGAAGCTGGACGGATTGACGGTTGTGCTGCATTACCATGACGGAAAACTTGCAAAAGCAGTCACGCGCGGAAACGGCGAGATCGGGGAGATCGTTACGAACAACGCGAAAGTATTCCGCAATATTCCGCTGCAGATTTCTTATCAGGGCGATCTGACACTGCGTGGGGAAGCGGTGATCACGTACTCTGATTTTGAAAAAATCAACGAAGAAATTCCGGAAGCGGATATGAAATATAAAAATCCGAGGAATCTGTGCAGCGGCTCCGTGCGTCAGTTGAATAATGAAGTGACGGCAGGGCGGAACGTGCGTTTCTTCGCCTTTTCCCTTGTTGCGGCAGACGGCGTCGATTTTCAAAATTCCCGCGAGCGGCAGCTTTTGTTCTTGAAAGAGCAAGGCTTTGATATTGTCGTTTATAAGCGGGTGACGGAAGAGAATATTTTGGACGCCGTAGCGGAATTCGAACGACAGATCGTGACAAACGATATTCCGTCGGACGGACTTGTCTTGTCTCTTGACGATCTGGAATACAGCAGATCGCTCGGCAGAACGGCAAAATTTCCGCGCGATTCGATCGCTTTTAAATGGGCGGATGAGGAGGCGGAGACGACGCTGACAAAGGTGGAATGGAGCGCAAGCCGGACCGGACTGATCAATCCGGTTGCTGTCTTTGAACCGGTAGAACTGGAAGGAACGACGGTGAGCCGCGCTTCGGTCCACAATGTCAGCATCGTAAAGGCGCTTAGGCTCGGCGTCGGCGATCGGATTACCGTTTACAAAGCCAATATGATCATTCCGCAGATTGCGGAAAACCTGACCGGAAGCGGCAGCGTACGGCCGCCGGAGCGCTGCCCTGTCTGCGGCGCGGCAACAAGGATACAGAAAGCAAATGAGGTAGAGGCGCTGTACTGTCCGAATCCCGACTGCGACGCGAAAAAAATCAAATCCTTTACGCTCTTTGCCAGCAGGGATGCGATGAATATCGACGGACTTTCTGAAGCGACATTGGAAAAATTCATCGGCAGGGGACTGATCCATCATTATGCCGATATGTTTCATCTGGACCGTTATCACGATGAAATCGTGGAGATGGAGGGCTTTGGAGAAAAGTCCTATCAGAACTTGACGGCGAGTATCGACCGGGCGCGCCACACGACGCTGCCGCGCCTTATTTATAGTCTGGGTATTGCCAATATCGGACTGGCAAACGCCAAAATGATCTGCCGGGAATTCCGGTATGATCTTGTAAAAATGCGGGAAGCGAAGGCAGAGGAACTTGCCGGAATCGACGGCATTGGGGAAGTGATCGCCGCGGCGTTCTGCCGTTATTTTGCGGAGGAAAAGAACCGGCAGGAACTCGATCTGCTTCTTCCCGAGCTTACCATTGCCGAGGAAAAGACAGAAGAAAGCGACTTGACGCTTCAGGGTAAGGTATTTGTCGTGACGGGAAGTCTTTCTTACTTTGCGAACAGAAACGTTTTGAAGGAAGAGGTAGAGCGGCGCGGCGGCAAGGTGACGGGAAGCGTTACTTCCAAAACGGATGCGCTCATTAATAATGACACGGCTTCCTCCTCTTCCAAAAACAAAAAAGCAAAGGAGCTTGGCGTGCCGATCCTTTCCGAAGAAGAATTTCGTATTCGTTATCTTTCTGAACCGGAAAAATGACAGACGTTTTAGCCTAAAAAGATGGTTTTGTACGCCCGTTTGTTGAAGCGTCTTAGAAAGTATGTTATAATAATTCAATATGTTAATAGAAATAAGGACAATATGACGGAATAGGAGCTTGCTGACATGCCGATTAAAGTACAGAATGATCTTCCGGCAAAGGAGATATTGGAAAATGAAAACATATTTGTGATGGACGAGATGCGTTCGATGCACCAGAACATCCGTCCTCTGCAGATCTGTATTTTGAATCTGATGCCGGTGAAGCAGGATACGGAGCTGCAGCTTCTGCGCGCCTTATCCAATACGCCGCTGCAGATCAATATTACGTTTATGAAAATGAACAGCCATGTGTCGCTGAATACGTCCGTAACGCATTTGAACAAATTTTATAATACGTTTGACGAATTAAAGCATCACAAGTATGACGGGATGATTATAACAGGCGCGCCGGTAGAGCAGATTCCGTTTGAAGAGGTCGATTATTGGGAAGAACTCTGCGGGATCATGAACTGGACGAAAGAGCATGTGACGTCGACCTTCCATATTTGCTGGGGAGCGCAGGCGGGACTTTATTATCATTTCGGTATCCGCAAGCATCTTTTGGATGAAAAATTATTCGGACTGTTCGAGCACCGTGTCATGAATCGTAAAGTGCCGCTTGTACGAGGCTTTGACGATATTTTTATGGCGCCGCACAGCAGGCATACGGCGGTTTCCAACGAAGAGATTCACGCGTGTGATGATCTGATCGTCCTTGCGGAATCGGAAAAGGCGGGCGTTTATCTGTGCATGACGGAAGGCGGACGGCAGATATTCGTTATGGGACATCCGGAATATGACCGCATGACATTACATAACGAATATATGCGCGATAAAAACAAAGGTCTTGAGATCGCGCTGCCGGAAAATTATTATACGGATAATGATTGCACGATACGTCCGAATCTTCAGTGGCGGGCGCATTGCAATACGTTATATTCCAACTGGCTGAATTATTACGTATATCAAATAACGCCGTATGAGCTGGAAGAGATCAATGCTTCTATGGGGATTTGACGAGAGGCATTATGCTTAGGAGTGGGGATTATGAAAAAAGAAGGTAAGAGGGAATGGATCAGGCTTGGAGCTGCCGCGGCAGTCTGTGCGCTTGTACTTGGGCTGACAGCCTGCGGCAGCGAGGGACAGACGGTATCGAAGGAACCGGTTACGGTCACGCTGTGGCATTATTATAACGATGCGCAGAAGGACGGTTTGGATGAGATCGTTTCCGAGTATAACAATACGGTCGGAAAAGAAAAAAAGATTACGGTAAATGCGGTCGGCCTTGGTTCGGTAGAGGACATTACGACAAAGGTAGACGCCGTTTTAAACGGTTCGCAGGACAATATAGAAAAACCGAATATGTTTCTTGCGTACCGCGATATGCTGCAGGAGGTTATGAAGAAGGACAATACTTCTGCAGAACTGCTTAATTTCCGCGATTATTTTACGGTTGAGGAGTTGGACGGATATTACCCCGATTTCCTTGAAGAAGGCGAATTCGGAGAGGCGCTTTATATTATGCCGGTAGCGAAATCAACGGAGCTTCTTTTCATGAATCAGACGATGCTGGATCTGTTCTTTGAAGCGCATCCCGAATATTCCGCGAAGGATCTGGAAACATGGGAAGCTATGGCCAAAATGGCGGAGACGTTTTACGAGTGGACGGATGAAATGACGCTGGGCGTTTCGGAAGACGGGAAAGCGCTGATCGGGCTTGACAATTTCTCTAATTATTTCATTGCGCAGAATAATGCGCTTGGATCGGATATTTACGAGACGGATGAGGACGGCGGCGTAACGTTTCACTTGGAAGAAGACGACATTAAGAAACTGTTCGAAAATTATTATATTCCATATACAAAGGGGTATTACGGCGGTAAGGAGAAATATCGTTCCGACGATATGCGTCAGGACAATCTATACGGGTATGTCGGCAGCGTCGCAAGCGTTGCGTATTTTCCCCATACTATTTACGGAGAAGACGATAGCGAACAGGAAATCGCAATGGGAATTTATCCGTATCCTTATTTTGAAGGGGAGAATAAGGCTGCGATCCAGCAGGGCGCCGGAATTGCGGCTTTGAGCAGTACGGAGGCGGAGAATCAGGCGGTTGCGGAGTTTATCAAATGGGTTTCCTCGGAAAAAGGCGTAGATTATGCGGCAATGCTTTCCTATATGCCGACGAGCAAGGAAAGCGTTGAAGCGGCTGACTGGAATGTGATTGAGGATGAGAACCTGCGCGAGGCGGTAACGATCGGAATGGAGCAGGTTAAAAATTATGAAATGGTCCGTGGATTCGATTTTGAGGGCGCATATGAGGTGCGCATGAATCTGGAAGATTGTTTCAAGGAGGCTGTGTTGTCAGGACGGGAAGAATATCTGGGGTATCTTGCGTCCGGAATGACGGCGGACGAGGCGGCAGAGGCGATGCAGTATGATGAGAAGTCGGCTGCGTTTTATGAGAAGGTTCTGAGTCTTTTTGGTCAGAAGTAGGGGATATGAAGAAAAAAGAGTATTTATTAAGAAATAAAATCATTCGCGCTGTGTTGATCGCTGTTTTGGCACAGAGCATACTCTTTGGGGCAATTTTGATCTTGTCGGGAGGATTTTCTGCGTTGACGAGGCTGCCGTACCAGACAATGCGCGTTCGTCTGAAGGATAAAAATAATGCGGTTTCAAATACGATGCATCAGATTTATCTGGAAGGGATCGGATTAAAACGTCAGATCGGCAGGAATGCAACAGAAAAAGAAATCCATGCGATGCTGATCGACGTGCTCAATAAGGTCAATTATTTATCGGGCATCGCTTATGTCAGCATGGATGATAATACAGGCGTGGCTTACATTGATTCGGAACCGCAGGAATATTCGGTAAACGCTTCCGATATTAACTGTCTTGTCGGCACTTCGCTTGCGGATAATGTCGTTGGCATGTCAAACAAATGGCAGAAGGGATTTGACGGGACATACGGGCATATAAAAGAAATCGCGTCCAGGAAGGAGAGCGGAGACTGTTGGTTTTATGACAGGTCGGACAGCTCTTTCTATTACAAGGCTTATACGGACGATCATATGATTTTGATGCAGATGAAGGAAAATTATCTGGCGGATCTGCTCGAAGCGGGAACGATCGACACGGAGATGGAGTTTTGGCTGGCGGATGACGGCGGTACGTTTTACACGCAGGCGGATGGAATGGAACCGATGACGATGTCGGGACAGAGCCTGGCGGATATGGAACTGATCGGATGGACAAGCGGCGGGGAGGAATACGTCGGTTATCGGGAAATGGTAGGTCTGTATGGCAAATTTGAAGCGGAGAAGGCTTTGTATATAGCGGTGTTGTGCAAAAAATCTCTTGTACAGGCGCCTGCCAGAATGATGCTTTGGAAGATATGCGTTGCTTATGCAATTTCGATTGTGATTTGTTTTATCGCCTGCTGGAGTTCCACCGGCATTATTTTGAAACCGCTGAAGCAGATGCTGGAAGACATTCAAGGGCAGAAGGGGCGGATCGTCCGTTTCAAAAGCAGCCCGGCGGCAGAAATCCAGAGCATTTACAATGCGCTGCATGATATGACATAGCGTTTGGAGGAAAGCTACTCACGTTATAATATAACGATGGAAGAGGTTGGACAGAATCTGGGAAGTTTTCTGTATCATTACGATACGGAGCTGACGGACGTGACAAGCTCAGTGGAAGAGATATTGTGTATTCCGAAGGAGGAACTGACGCCGGAACGTGAACTTACAAAAGAGGCTTGGGACAGGATTCGTGCGAAACTGACGCCGTTTCCGGAACTGAACGCTTTTTTGTTCTATGATGCGGAAAATAAGGCGCATTGCGTTTCGTTTAAGACAAAGGAAGAAGAGAAAGGTATGTTCGGCGTTGTAATGGACAAGACGGCGGAATACCAGAAGATCAGCCAGCTTCGTTTTATTTCGGAGCATGATTTTCTGACGAAGCTCCATAATGCGTCTTACATGCGTGAGCAGGGAAGCAGGCTGCTCAAAAAGCATAAGGACAAGGTCAATGCCATGCTGTTTTGTGATCTTGACAACCTGAAATATGTCAATGATAATTACGGTCATAGTATGGGAGACGCTTATATTGTGGCGATGGCGGACCGGATGCGCGGATGTGCGGTGGCTTTGAAGGAACAGAAGCCGCAGGCGGATATAATTGCGGCACGTATTTCGGGCGATGAATTTGCAATGCTTTTCACCGGTTTTGAAACGAGAGAAGAGGTTCAGAAAGCTATCATTGCGCTTTACAAGCGTAAGTGCACTATTTGTTTATCGGAAGAACAGGAATACTCCGTACGGGTTTCCATCGGATTTGTTTATGCGGACGAGAGTAAAGATACGATTGAGAAACTTCTGAAATGTGCGGATGTGGCAATGTACAGCATAAAGAGTAAGAGCAAAAATGGAATCGCGCTGTATCTTGATGAGGAACATACGAAAGAAATTGATTTAAAACAGATATAAAAAGTAACGGAAAAAGACTGTGCCCGGATAGATTTTAAGAATCTGTCCGGTTTCAGGTCTTTGGCAGTGCCGTAAAAAACCAAAGTAAACTAAAATGCAAAATTCATACAAGAAATGACTTGATTTTCTTGGAAAGACACGGTATAATATGAAAGCTGTCATATATCATACAAAACGGGGTGTGGCTCAGTTTGGTTAGAGCGCCGTCTTAGGGAGGCGGAGACCGCAAGTTCGAATCTTGTCACTCCGATGGATCGGGAAGCCAATGGTTTCCCGATTTTTCTATGTACGGCACAAATTGTAAACCGTATATAGAAATAAGTTGACAATTCTTTCTCATCTGCTATACTGTTATCAGGTCAAAATGAGAGAGAGGTTGACAAATGAATACGACAAAACAAATGAGCAAAACAAAAAATCTGATTTATTGCGGATTGTTTACGGCTTTGATCGCGGTCGGGGCTTTTATTAAAATTCCGGTTCCGGTCGTTCCGTTTACGCTGCAGTTTTTATTTACGACGCTGGCGGGGTTGCTTCTCGGAGCGAGACTCGGAACGTTTTCGGTGGCTGCGTACATGATCCTGGGGCTGGCGGGGCTTCCCATTTTTTCCGAAGGAGGCGGGCTCTGGTATCTCTTTAAACCGAGCTTCGGCTATATCATCGGTTTTTGTATCGGCACGTTTGTGACCGGTCTGTTGGCGGAGCGGATGAAGGAAAAGACAGCGCCGCGTTATATCGCTGCGAATTTGATCGGTCTGCTGATCGTTTATGCGGTCGGTATGGCTTATTATTATGTTATTTGTAATTATGTCATCGATACGCCGATTGCAGTGGGACCGCTGTTTTTGTACTGCTTTGTTTTGGCGGTTCCGGGCGATATTTGTCTTTGCATTCTGGCGGCGTTTTTAGTAAAGCGGGTAAAACCGGCTTTGGAACTTTAGAAGGAGAGGAGTTAGGGTATGGATGCATTGGAATTGGCGCAGGAAATTATAAACGGGAGAAGGATTACGAGGGAGGATGATCTGTCCTTTTTCCTGACCTGCGATTTGAAAGCATTATGTGAAGGGGCAGACCGGATACGGAAGCATTTCGTAGGAGAAAGGGTCGATCTTTGCTCGATTATCAACGGACGCAGCGGGCGGTGCCCGGAGGATTGTAAATACTGCGCGCAGTCTGCGCACAATCATACGGACTGTGAAGTCTATGATTTCCTGCCGGAAGAGGAGATTCTGGAATTATGCAGACTGAACGAATCGGAGGGCGTAGACCGGTTTTCGATCGTAACGTCCGGCAGAGCTTTGTCCGGTGAGGAATTTGATAAGGCGATTCATGCGTATGAGACGATGCGCAGCGAATGCGGGATCGACCTGTGCGCTTCGATGGGATTTCTGGATGAAGAACAGCTTCACCGGCTTCACGAGGCGGGCGTGACGAGTTATCATCACAATATCGAAACTTCTAAGCGTAATTTCCCGAATATCTGTACGACGCATACGTATGAACAGAAGATCGAAACGCTGAAAAAGGTAAAGGCGGAGGGAATGTGCGCCTGCTCCGGCGGTATCATCGGTATGGGCGAGACGTGGGAAGACCGTCTCGAT
Source organism: Lachnospiraceae bacterium (assembly GCA_017621975.1). Lineage (GTDB taxonomy): Bacteria > Bacillota > Clostridia > Lachnospirales > Lachnospiraceae > VSOB01. The sequence goes on from JAGARW010000106.1 coordinate 9,808, forward strand.
ATGGCGGTCAGTCTGGCGGAGCTTTCCATTGATTCCATTCCGCTTAACGCGCTGATGCCGATTAAAGGAACGCCTCTGGAGCATCTTCCGCAGCTGACAGAGAATGAAATTTTAAGGACGGTCGCGTTTTTCCGTTATATCAATCCGACCGCCAATATCCGTCTGGCGGCGGGCAGGGCGCTTTTGACAAACGACGGAGAGAGCGCGTTTCGTTCCGGCGCGTCCGCGACGATCACCGGCAATATGTTGACGACGGCTGCGTGCGCGACGATCCGCAGCGACAGGCAGATGCTAAATGACCTCGGCAGAACGGTAAAAAAGCTGCCGCTTGAGACGGCGGAGAAACGGAGGAACGCGTAATATGAGCCGCGCATTGTTTATAACAGGAACCGGAACGGACGTCGGGAAAACCTATGTGACCGGGCTGATCGTGAAAAAGCTCGCGCAGGCGGGCAAAAATCCCGGCTATTACAAAGCGGCTATGAGCGGAAACGAGCGCGGCGGCGACGGAAAGCTGCTTCCGGGAGACGCGCTGTTTGTACGACAGACTTCCGGCATTGCGCAGCCGCTTGCGGAGATGTGTCCTTATGTTTACGAGCATGCGTATTCTCCTCATCTGGCTTCCCGGATCGAGGGGAACCCGGTCGTTATGGATGTGGTGAAGCGCGGATTTGAGGACGTTTGCCGGAAATATAATTATGTGACGGTAGAAGGCAGCGGCGGAATTCTTTGTCCGATCTGTTTTGACGAAGCAAAGATTCAGTTGGAAGACATTGTAAAGGAATTGAGCCTTCCTTCGATTATCATTGCGGACGCCGGACTTGGAACAATCAATAGCGTCGTATTGACGGCAGAGTATATGAAAGCAAAGAATATGGCTGTCAAAGGGATTATTTTTAATCACTTCCATCCCGGAAATGTGATGGAAGAGGATAATATTTTTATGTGCGAATATATGACCGGGCTGCCTGCGCTGGCAACGGTAAAGGACGGCGATACGGAGCTTTTTATGGAGGCGGAGACGCTGGCGGCGCTTTACGAACCGGTTTTACAGAAAGAAATGGGGAGATAACGATGATCTGGTATCCTTACGAACAGATGAAAACAATGAGAACGCCGTATAAGATCGTAGACGCGGAGGGAGTATATCTTTATACGGAGGATCAGAAGCTGATCGATTCCGTGTCCTCCTGGTGGTGCATGATTCACGGCTATAAGCATCCGGAGCTTACCGCCGCCATCAAAGAGCAGGCTGACCGTTTCTGTCATGTGATGCTTGGCGGACTGACGCATGAGCCGGCGCAGAAGCTTTCACAGAAGCTGCAGGAATTCCTGCCCGGTGATCTGGATTACTGCTTTTTTTCCGATTCCGGCAGCGTTGCGGTAGAAGTTTCCCTGAAGATGGCGCTGCAGTATAATACGAACATGGGCAGAAAGCGTCCGATGGTGCTTGCTTTGGAGCATGCGTATCATGGCGATACGTTCAAGGCGATGGAAGTCGGGGACGACGAGGATTATCATTTTGCTTTTGAGGAAAAGCAGGACGTCGTGCATATTCCGACGGAACTTGCGGCTTTGGAAGAGGCGTTCGATAAGTATCATGACCGGCTGAACTGTTTTATCGTAGAACCGCTTCTGCAGGGCGCGGGCGGTATGCGGATGTACGATATTTCATTTTTACAGAGAGCGAGAGAGCTGTGCGATCAGTATGACGTGCTGCTGATTTTCGACGAGGTCGCTACCGGCTTTGGACGCACGGGAAACCGGTTCGTGGCGGATCTTGTGCTGCCGGATATTCTGGTGCTCGGAAAAGCGCTGACGGGCGGTTATATCGGACATGCGGTCACAGTAACGAACCACAAGGTTTTTCAGGCTTTTTACAGCGACAATGACCGTCATGCGCTGATGCATGGGCCTACCTTTATGGGGAACGCTCTGGCATGCGCGGTCGCGCTGAAAGGGATTGAGATTTTTGAGCGGGAAGATTATATGAGTAAAATCAAACGCATTGAGAAAATCTCACATCGGGAAATGGACGGATTTTCCGATCCCCGTATTAAGGAAGTCCGCATTATGGGCGGATGTGTCTGCGTTGAGGTCTATGACGGAGCCGTGCTTGACGGATTTCAGCAGTTTGCGTACGAGCGGGGCGTGTTCAGCCGCCCGTTCCTGAATTATATGTATTCGATGGCGCCTTATATCATAGAAGAGACGGAGCTTGTAACGATCTTTGATACGATGAAAGCGTGGTTTGAGAGGACGGGAGCGTAGGAACTTTCGTTTTTTGAAGGGTTATAAAATGGATGCGAAAAGAGGCTGAAAAACCTCTTGCCGCATTTATTTTTTTACTAAAATATTGAAAGATTAAATTCAGAGGGATATGGATTCTTCCCGAAATCTGTTGCACATAAAAGCTTTATCTGTTATAATGAAAATCCAATCAAAAGTTCTGTTATGTTCTATAAAAGGGATACCCGCTCTGGGTAACGACTGAAATCACAATGTAAAACGGCATATTGGTATTTGAAGGGCATTGCATTTCTGCATTTTCTTTTTAGGTATCAATATCGCAGAGAAAAGGAGGATGCAGAAAATGCTGACAAGAGAGGATTTACTGGCGATCAAGGAAATATTATCGCCGAGATTTGATGCGATCGATAAGAAATTTGAGGGCGTTACGCAGCGTCTGGACGCGCATGACAAACGATTTGACAGGCTGGAGCTTAGAGTAGAACATCTGGAGAGCGATATATCCGCATTGAGGTATGGGCAGCTCGATCTGAAAAAAGAGATTAAGACAGTTTATCAAAAGGTGGAAGAGGCATATGACTTTGCGCTGGATAATTTCGGACAGATCGAGGAGTCGAAAACAAGACTGAATATACTGGAGGGGCAATACTGAAAAAGGGCGCCCTTCAAGTTGTTTTATAACTTTTGGGACGCCCTTATGCCTTTGATGAAGTTTTAACGCTTTGGAGATCAGGAAATTTTGTCTTTTTCTTTCTTCAGATTCTTCTGCGCCGTGGACAGCATCAGCTTAATTCTGTTTAACTGGTTGACCTCGCTTGCGCCCGGATCGTAGTCGATGGCGACGATATTGGAGGTCGGATAACGACGACGAAGCTCTTTGATAACGCCCTTACCGACAACGTGGTTCGGCAGGCAGCCGAATGGCTGCGTACATACGATATTGCCGACGCCGCTGTGGATCAGTTCGAGCATTTCACCGGTAAGGAACCAGCCTTCGCCCGTCTGGTTACCGATCGAAACGATCGGCTTCGCATATTCCACAAGATCGTAAATATTAGCGGGCGGCGTAAAATGTCTGCTCTTTTTGAAAGCGTCTGCCGCGGGCTTACGAAGGAAGGTAAGCGCGTGGATGCCAAGTGTTGACAGCTTTGCGGCCTTTTTGCTCATGCCGAGGTTTTCCGCTTTGTACACCTGATTGTAGAAGCAGTAGAGCATGAAGTCGAGCAGGTCGGGAACGACCGCTTCCGCGCCTTCCGATTCCAACAGGTCGACAAGATAGTTGTTGGCGGCGGGCATGAATTTGACAAGGATCTCGCCGACGATACCGACGCGGGGTTTCTTTTCATCAGTAATCGGCAGCGCGTCAAAGTCGCGTATGATTTCCTTACACAGCCGTGCAAACCGCAGAAAACCGGGACGTTTCCCGGAAACAAATCGTTTGCATTCCTCCGCCCATTTACGGTGCAGGGCATTGGCGGAGCCCGGTTCTTTTTCATAAGGGCGCATGCGGTACAGGCAGCGCATAATAACGTCGCCGAGCAGCGCCGCGTAAGCGGCGCGCGTCAGAAGCTGCGCGTTTAAATGAAAGCCGGGATTGCTTTCAATGCCTGCAAGATTTAAGGAAATGACCGGAATCTGTTCCATTCCCGCTTTTTCCAGCGCGCGGCGGATAAAGCCGATATAATTTGTCGCACGGCAGCCGCCGCCTGTCTGGCTCATAATGACGGCTGTTTTATTCAGGTCATATCTGCCGGAATGCAGCGCTTCCATGATCTGACCGATGACCATAAGAGACGGATAGCAGGCGTCGTTGTTTACGTATTTCAGTCCCATATCAACCGCGCGTTTGTTGTCATTCGGTAAAACCTCGAGCCGATAGCCGCATTTGCGGATCGCCGCTTCCAGAATCTCAAAATGGATCGGCGACATCTGCGGGCAGAGAATGGTGTATTCTTTGCGCATTTCTTCCGTAAAGACGACTTTTTCGATCGAAGTCGGGCGAACCTCTCTCGTCTGTCCTTTTTGATCCCGGACACGCAGGGCGGAAAGCAGGGAACGAACTCTGATTCTTGCCGCGCCGAGGTTATTTACTTCGTCGATTTTCAGGCACGTATAGATTTTGCCCGAACCGGAGAGAATGTCGTTTACCTGATCGGTCGTAACGGCGTCCAGTCCGCAGCCGAAAGAGTTTAACTGGATCAGGTCGAGATTGTCCGTTGTACGCACATAAGCCGCAGCGGCGTACAGGCGGGAATGATACATCCACTGGTCGGAAACGATCAGCGGGCGTTCCGGTTTGCCGAGATGGCAGACGGAATCCTCCGTCAGGACAGCGATGTCATATCCGGTGATCAGTTCGGGAATGCCGTGGTTGATTTCCGGATCGATATGATAAGGACGGCCTGCGAGAACAATGCCGCGTTTTCCTGTTTTCTTTAAATATGCCAGCGTTTCTTCGCCTTTTTTACGCATATCTTCGCGTGCGGCGGCAAGCTCTTTCCATGCGCTGGAGACAGCGGAACGGATTTCCTGTGCGGGAATTTCCTTAAATTCCTTGACGAGCGCAGTTTCTACCGTCTGCTGATCCCGGAAGGAGAGGAAAGGATTGCGGAAAACGACGTCGCCGCGTGTGATCTCGTCGATATTGTTTTTAATATTTTCCGAATACGAGGTAACGATCGGACAGTTATAATGGTTGTTCGCATCCTCAAATTCGTTCCGCTCATAAAAGAGCGCAGGATAAAAGATAAACGGCACGCCCTGACGCAGCAGCCATGTCACGTGTCCGTGCGCCAGCTTTGCCGGGTAACATTCCGATTCGCTCGGAATGGATTCGATACCGAGCTCATAAATCTTACGGGTGGAAACGGGCGAAAGTACGACCTGATAACCAAGCTCCGTGAAGAAAGTAAACCAGAACGGATAATTTTCATACATGTTCAGCACGCGCGGAATACCGACCTTTCCACGCGGCGCATTGTCCGCAGTCAGCGGCTCATAGTCAAAAATGCGTTTTAATTTGTATTCAAATAAGTTCGGCACATTGTTTTCATTTTTCTTTTTGCCTAAGCCCCGTTCGCAGCGGTTGCCGGAAATATACTGCCTGCCTCCCGTGAATTTGTTGATCGTCAGGCGGCAGCTGTTCGTACAGCCCTTGCATTTTGCCATGCTTGTTTCGAACTGCAGTGCGTTGATTTTTTCAAGAGACAGCATTGTCGTCGCGTACCCCGGATCAGCCTGAAAACGTTCTCTTGCAATGAGCGCTGCGCCGAATGCGCCCATAATACCCGCAATATCCGGACGGACGGCTTCGCAGCCGGCGATTTTTTCAAAGCTCCGAAGAACGGCGTCGTTGTAGAACGTACCGCCCTGAACGACGATATGCTTTCCGAGCTCGGAGGCGTCGGATACCTTGATGACCTTGAACAGCGCGTTTTTAATAACGGAGTAGGCAAGTCCCGCCGAAATATCGGAAACCTCCGCGCCTTCCTTCTGCGCCTGTTTTACTTTGGAATTCATAAATACCGTACAGCGTGTGCCGAGGTCGATCGGATGCTTTGCAAACAGCGCTGCGGCGGCGAAATCTTCCACACTGTAATTGAGCGATTTGGCGAACGTCTCAATAAAGGAACCGCAGCCGGAGGAGCATGCCTCGTTGAGCTGCACGCTGTCGACAGTCTGGTTTTTGATTTTGATACACTTCATGTCCTGACCGCCGATATCGAGAATGCAGTCGACGGAAGGATTGAAGAAAGCGGCGGCGTAATAGTGCGCGACCGTTTCCACTTCGCCGTCGTCGAGCAGAAAAGCGGCTTTCATGAGCGCTTCGCCGTAGCCGGTCGAGCAGGAGCGGACGATCCTTGCGCCCTGCGGTAGCTTGGCATAAATGTCCTTGATTGCGCCGATCGCCGTTTTCAGCGGACTGCCGTTATTATTGGAATAGAAGGAATAAAGGAGCGAGCCGTCTTCGCCGACAAGGGCGATCTTCGTCGTGGTAGAGCCCGCGTCGATACCGAGATAGCAGTTGCCGCGGTAGCTGTCCAGATTGGCGGTTTGGACCCGGTGCGCCGCGTGGCGGGCGCGGAAAGCCTCATATTCCTTTTCGTCTGCAAAGAGAGGCTCCATACGTTCCACTTCAAATTCCATTTTGATATCGGAAGAAAGCTTGGCGACCATTTCTTCCATTGTATAAGAAACCTCTTCTTTATAATTGAGCGCAGAACCGATCGCCGCAAACAGATGCGAATTGTCCGTATCGATAATATGCTCGTCGTCGAGCTTCAGCGTACGGATAAAAGCGGCTTTCAGCTCGGAAAGAAAGTGAAGCGGACCGCCGAGGAAAGCGACATGTCCGCGGATCGGCTTGCCGCATGCAAGACCGCTGATCGTCTGATTGACGACCGCTTGAAAAATAGAGGCGGATAAGTCTTCCTTTGTCGCGCCGTCGTTGATGAGCGGCTGAATGTCGGATTTTGCAAAAACGCCGCAGCGTGCCGCGATCGTGTATAACGACTGGTAATGTTTGGCATACTCATTTAAGCCGGACGCATCTGTCTGCAGAAGAGACGCCATCTGGTCGATAAAGGAACCAGTGCCGCCGGCACAGATACCGTTCATACGCTGTTCTACATTGCCGCCTTCAAAATAAATGATCTTGGCGTCTTCACCGCCTAGCTCGATTGCAACGTCCGTCTTCGGCGCAAAGGTTTCAAGGGAAGTAGCGACGGCGATGACCTCCTGCACAAAAGGAACCTGCAGATGGTTTGCCAGCGTCAGTCCGCCGGAACCGGTAATGATCGGATGCAGCGTAATGTTGCCGAGTTTTTGATACGCTTCACCAAGCAGATCGGAAAGGGTTTCCCTTATATTTGCAAAATGTCTTTTGTAATCAGAAAAGAGGATGGCGTGTGCGCCATCCAGAATCGCTATTTTAACTGTTGTGGAACCAATGTCGATTCCAAGATAATAATGAGCGCTGTTCATAAAAAATATCACTCTTTCTTCTTATTTATTATGCGTTTGAAAACCGTGACTATTATACGACAGGTTTCTACAAAATGCAATCATACAAATCTTAAAAAAATATTAGCATTTTGTTTAGAAAATGTTCAGTTTACTTTTGCATACCGGAATGGTAGAATATATTCGTATATGCGGCGGAAGATGATGGAAGAGATTACCTGCCGCGGACGTTTTAAAAGAGACGTATGGAATGGAGAGAACAAATATGAATTTTTTAAATAAATTAGAACGGAAATTTGGCAGGTATGCAATTTCGAATATTTCGCTGATGCTGATTATTTGTTACGGCTTCGGTTATGCGATTCAGTTTGTCAACGCCTCCTTTTTAAATTATTTGACGTTGAATCCGTATTTGATTCTTCATGGACAGATATGGCGGCTCGTGACGTGGATTCTTGTGCCGCCGTCCAGCTTCGGGATTTTCACCATTATTTCCCTGTATTTTTATTATTGGCTTGGAACGACGCTGGAGCGTACGTGGGGGACGTTCCGGTATAATGTTTTTCTGCTGAGCGGCATGCTGTTTACGATACTCGGAAGCTTTGTACTGCTTGCATATTGTTATCTTGCGTTCGGAACGGAGATCGTTATGATCGGGGCGAGGGCGTTTTTTACAGAGGCGGTCGGCTCTTATTTCACGTTGTTTAGCACATATTATGTAAACTTGTCGATTTTCCTCGCGTTTGCGCTGACGTTTCCCGAGATGCAGGTGCTTTTGTTCTTTATTATTCCGGTCAAGATCAAATGGCTTGGATTGTTCGATGCGGTCATCACAGTGTATGCGTTTCTCACGAGCGGTATTGCGGGTAAGATCATTATCGGCGCGTCGCTTCTGAATGTCGTCGTATTTTTCTTTGCGACGCGGGATATGATGCGGATGAGTCCGAAGCAGATACGCAGGCGGCAGACGTTCCGTCAGGAAGTAAAAAAGGGAACGGGCGTAACGCGGCACAAATGCGCGATCTGCGGCAGAACGGAGCTGGACGGCAATCTGGAATTCCGGTTCTGTTCCAAATGCGACGGCAATTATGAATATTGTCAGGATCATTTGTTTACGCATGAGCACGTAAAACATCATTAAAAGAGAAGCGGGGATTATCATGAATCGGGAAATTGTGTTCGGGCAGGCGCTTGAGGCTGTCAGGAAACGGGCAAAGGAGCAGGGAAATGTGATTTCACAGCAGGAAGTGGAACAGGCGTTTGAAGCGCTTTCTCTTGCGCCGGATCAGCTCGAAATGGTATATGATTATTTGAAAAAGCACGGCGTCGGCATTGACGAGGCGGCAAATATTGAGGATTATCTTGACGATACGGACAGGGATTATCTGGAATGGTATCTGCGGGAGCTTGCCGCGTTAGAGGAACTTGGCGCAGGAGAAAAGGAAGCGGTCACGCTTTCCGCAATGGCAGGGGACGCGGATGCAAAAAAGCGGCTTATGACGGCTTATCTGCCGCAAGTCGTAGACCTTGCGAAGCTGTATGCCGGTCAGGGCGTTATTATGGAGGATCTGATTGGAGAAGGCAATGTCGCGCTTGCAATGGGAATGGAAATGCTGGGCGCGCTTGAGAACGCTTCACAGGCGCAGGGAATGCTCGGCAGGCTGATGATGGACGCGATGGAAGAATGTATCGCGTGCAGCGTGCAGTCCGGGGACATTGGGAGAAAGGCTGCGGAGCAGGTCAATAAGGTAGCGGATGCGGCGAAAGAGCTTTCGGACGCGCTGCTGCGTAAGGTAACGCCGCAGGAACTGGCCGTCGAATCCGGTATTGCGCTGGAGGAGATACAGGAGGCAATGCGCCTTGCTGCGAGAAAGATAGAAGAAATCGAGGATACAGATGGAAGCGGAAAACCGTGATTTTAAATATTTTATGCAGGATGTTTCAAAGGTGTATATCGGAGCCAGATACAGCTACGGCGAGATGATGGAGCTTGAGCATCTTCCGTTCAAGCTGAAAGCGATCCTCAGCCATTATATTTTAAAAGACGTTTCCGGGGATACAACGCCGGAAAATCATATTTTTTATATGCGCGATACGGATCTCTCTTATATGGTATACAAGCAGCTTAAGGCGGGTTTTAAGATGAGCTTTCCGTTCCTGAATAAAAAAGGGACGTGGCAGTATAAGAGCGAGTATCATACGATTGAGGAGATCGTGCACAATGAAACATGGAAGGCGCAGATGGATACGATCGTTGTAGAAGAGGTCGTTATCACAAAGCTGCAGATCATGATGATGAGTTTATAATATGCGGCGCGGAAAAGCAGGCGACCGCAGGGCACGGTTGTGTCGCAGCACAAAAAAGTTTATGCTGCGGTTTGTAGACTTCCGCACGGAACATGTTATACTGTAGATAAAGAAAGACGCAGGTGTCTGAAAAAGATACCTGCGTCTTTTTGTTCTACTGCCATAGGAAATTTGTTTTCTATGATAACAGAACAAAGAAAGAGAGGAGAAACGGTTATGAAAGCAGAAGAAGTTAAGGAAATGTCAACAAGCTATGTATTACAGTCTTGGAGCAAACAGAAAGGATTAAATCCGATTCCGGTAGAAAGGGCGGAAGGCATTTATTTTTATGATTATGACGGCAACCGTTATACGGATATGTCGGCGCAGCTCGTGAATCTGAACCTTGGTTACGGCAATCAGGATATTGCCGACGCAATTAAAGAACAAGTCGATAAGTTCTGCTATATCGGACCGTCTTATGCGGCGGAGCCGAGAGCAAAGCTGGCAAAAATGGTGATCGATCTGCTGCCGGATAACTTCGGTAAGATTTTCTTTACCAACGCCGGAGCGGATGCAAACGAAAACGCGGTTAAGATTGCCAGAATGTATACCGGAAGAAATAAAGTGTTCAGCCGTTACCGCAGCTATCACGGTTCTTCATTCGGAGCGGGCAATCTGACGGGAGAGCCGAGAAGATATGCGTTGGAACCGGGCATTCCGGGATTTGTAAAATTCTTTGATCCTTATATTTACAGAGAGCCGATCGAGTTTGAATCGGAAGAAGCGGCAACCAAATATTATCTGGCAAAGCTGCGTGAGCAGATCATTTATGAAGGCCCCGACCGTATCGCGGCGATCGAAATGGAGACGATCACAGGCTCCAACGGCGTTATTATTCCGCCGAAAGGCTATCTGCCGGGCGTGCGTGCGCTGTGCGACGAATTCGGTATCGTGATGATATGCGACGAGGTCATGGCGGGCTTCGGCAGAACCGGAAAAATGTTCGCGTTTGAAAACTTTGACGTAAAGCCGGATATCGTAACCTTTGCAAAAGGCGTTACGTGCGGTTATGTGCAGCTCGGCGGCGTTGCGGTTTCGAAAAAGATCGCGGAATACTTTGACGATAACACGCTTTCCTGCGGTCTGACCTATTCCGGTCATCCGCTTGCCTGCGCGGCGGGCGTTGCCTGCGTAAACTATTATGCGAAGGCGAACATTCTTGATCATGTCAACAAGGTCGGCAAGGTGCTCGGAGAGACGCTCGAAGCGTTAAAAGAAAAACATCCATGCGTCGGCGACGTCCGCTATATCGGACTGTTCTCGGCAGTAGAGCTTGTGAAGGATAAGACGACTAAAGAGCCGCTCGTACCTTATGGAAAAGATCCGGAAGGAATCATGGGCAAGATCGTCGGCGAATTGAAAAAACGAAAGTTTATGACATATTCCCATGAGAATATGATCTTTGTCAATCCGCCTCTTATTATTACGGAAGAACAGATGAAAGAAGAACTTGCGAAACTTGACGAAGTGCTGTACATTGTGGATAAGGAATATATTTAACGTTCAGAAAGGAAGCAGAGTATGGCAAATGTAATGAAACAGCCCTCCCATATCGTTGTCGGGGAAGGGGCGCTTGAAACTGCAAAACAGTTTTTGACATCGTACGGAAAAAAGGCGCTGATCGTGACGGGAAAGCATGTCGTGAAGTCGCCGATGATGGAAGAACTGAAAACGGCTCTTACGGAAGCGGGCGTTGCATATGTTGTGTTCGATGGGATTACCGGAGAGCCGACAGACGTTATGATCGAAGAAGGGCTTGCCGTTTATAAGGAAAATGGCTGCGAATTCTGTATCGGAATCGGCGGCGGCAGCCCGCTTGATTCTGCGAAAGCGATCGCGGCAATGACGGTAAATCCGGGGAAAATAGCGGATTACAACGGCAAGGTCATGGATAAAAAGATACCGCCTGTCGTAGCGATTCCGACAACGGCGGGCACCGGATCGGAAGCGACGATGTTTACGATCGTTACCGATACGGAAAAGGGAATTAAAATGCTGCTGAAGGGCGAAGCGCTTCTGCCGGAGCTTGCGATCGTAGATCCTTCGTTTACCGCATCGTCTCCGAAAAATGTTACGGTAGCGACGGGGCTTGACGCGCTGACGCATGCGGTGGAGGCTTATACGTCCAAAAAGGCGTTTTGCATGACAGATACGCTTGCTCTTTCCGCAGTAAAACGGATTTTCCAGTACCTTCCTGCGGCGTTTGCGGACGGAAACGACAAGAAGGCAAGGGAAGAGATGGCGGTCGCCGCGTTGGAAGCGGGCATCTGCATCAACAATTCTTCCGTAACGATCGTGCATGGCATGAGCCGTCCGATCGGCGCGCTGTTCCATGTGCCCCACGGTATTTCCAATGCGATGCTGTTAACCGTATGCCTCGGCTTTGCGCTAGACGGCGCTTATGAGCGTTTTGCACATCTTGGAAGGGCGATCGGCGCGGCGCAGGAGGATGAGAGCGACGAGAGCGCGGCGAAAAAATTTATTGAACAATTAGAAAAACTGTGTCATACTTGTGAAGTACCCACATTAGAGGAATATGGAATTGATAAGGATACGTTCTTTGCAAGCATCGATAAGATGAGTCAGGACGCAGTGGACAGCGGCAGCCCGGGCAATACGCGTAAGCCGGTCACTGTAGCGGATGTGAAAGAACTTTATAAGGAATTGTGGGCACACTGAGAAGCGTGCGAGGGAGCCGTCTCCATAGGGAGACTGGCTCCTTTTTTTGATAGGATTCGGGGACAAAAGGTTTTATTTTTACTTACTTCGTCAAATTGCACAAAAATTTCATTTCCTGTTCCGGGCTACGCAGGCACAGTCAATAAAATATATTGTGCAGTTTGACAATACCAGTTTTCAATAAAACCTTTTGCCCGAATCCTGACAGGGGACAAAGTTTTTTATCAAACAAAATGCTCCGCGGGGATTGCACTGCGGCAGTATTGAGTATAAGAGGGAGAAGAGACAATTATGGCACTGACATTACAGAAAATGTGTGAAAATGCGGCGCGGCGGTACGGAATGCGTCTGGAAGCGGGAGAGCGGGGCTTGTATCATACCGTCAACTGGATTCATACGCTGGAAAGCGAACAGGCGGCGCATTTTCTGCATGGCGGAGAACTTGTGTTTACGACAGGGATCGGCGCAGAAGGAGCGGACTGGCTTTTGCATTTTGCGGATGAGCTTAAGGCACGGGAGGCATGCGGGCTTGTCGTAAACCTCGGACCTTATGTGGCGGAGTTGCCGGAAGGCTTGAAGGCTTACTGTAATGAAAATGATTTCCCTCTTTTTACAGTCCCGTGGGAAACGAGACTTGTCGATATGACACGGGATTTCTGCAATCGTATCATTGAAAGAGAGAAAAAAGAAGAAAGTATGATCGGGATATTAAAAAGCCTGATTCTTTATCCGCAGCGCATAGAAGATTATGCGCAGGGACTGGAGCGGAACGGGCTTTTAAGAGACGAAGGCTGTCTTGTCGTCTGTATGAAAATCAGGGAGCAGGCGGAGCGGCTGCCTGAGCATTACGAAACATTTCTGAAAGGAAAGCTGGAGCATTTTTTCTGTCAGGAAAACTTGCGTTATGTAAACTTCAAGCTGGATGATGCGGAGGTATATCTTTTGTTTGACTGGAAAGAAGGAAGCGGAAAGCTGTCCGGTCAGATCGCTATGCTGCAGCATGACCGAGAAGAGCTTGTGCAGTTTCATGTCGGCGTCGGCGCGCAGGATGGAAAGCTTGAGACGCTTTCGGAAAATTATAAGAGAGCGAAAGGACTGCTTTCCGTGTGCGAGAAACGCCGGCGCAGCATTTTGTGTTATGACGAGCTTGATTTGGAACGGGTGTTGCTTGCCGTATCGGACAAGGCGGTCCTGCAGGCGTATTACAACGATTCCGTCGGCAGACTGCTTGCTTATGATATGGAGAATGGGACACAGTATACAAAGGTACTGTCAACCTATCTTCAGTTTGACGGCAGCATCAAACAGGCTGCGGATGTTCTTTTCGTTCATCGCAATACGATTAATTACCAGCTTGGCAGAATCAAAAAAATACTCGGCTGCGGTTTTTCTACACTGGAGGAAAAGATGAAGCTCAGACTTGCTTTTCTGGCGGGAGATTTTTTGTAGAGGGAGAACGGATTCGTAACTATGATTTCCTTATCTAAGGTTGATATTGTCAAACTGTACAAAAATTTCATTTTCTGTTCCAGGCTTCGGATATAAGTCTTTCTAAGTGTTCCGACAACGATCTCGCGCTCTGACGCAACCGGCGAAGATTCGCCGTCCGTGGCTCAGCTTCGCCTTTTTCGGACGTCGTATCCGAAAATTGCTGCATGTGAGCGGAACACTAAGAAAGTCTAATATCCTGCGCAGTCACGGAAAATGAAATGTATTGTACAGTCTGACAACATTAGTCTTGAATAAGGTCTTTTGCCCCGAATCTTTTATTTCCTTCCCCAAAGCGTAATGAGAAACAACGTCGACAGAATGCATAAAAATCCGGCGATATCCGTCCACGTAAAGGCGGTATGCAGCCAGAAAAAGGAAAAGAGGGAGGCGGAAACCGGTTCTACGCAGGCGTAGAGGCTTGCCTTTTCCGGTCCGATCAGTTTTACGCCCTGCATATAGAGGGAAAAAGAAACGATCGTGCCGAAAAGGATAATAACGACGAGGCACAGAACTGCGCCCACGTCCATAACGGGATGATACTGCCACGGCTTTCTCAGAAGACAGAGAACGGCGCCGCCGATCAGCATCGCCCAGCCGAGCAGGAACGGAGTCGAATAGGATTTCATCAGTCCGCGCGGAATGAGGTTGTACAGGACGACGGTGACGGCGGAAAACAGTCCCCAGAAAAGCGCCTGCCCGGAAACGGCAAGCTGTCCGGGCTGTCCGTGGGTCGCCAGCAGGAAAATGCCGCAAAGCGCCAGAAGCGTTGCAAAAACGTCGACAGCGCGGGGCGTCCGCCGTTCCCAGACGCACATAACGATCATGATCAAAACGGGCGAGAGATATTGCAGGACGGTAGCCGTACCCGCATTGGAATATTCGATCGCCATGAAGTAAGAATACTGACAGAGCATCATACCGAGAACGCCGTAGCAGATAAGCGTAAAGGCGCTTTTTTTATCGCTCCAGATGCGGCGCGACTGCTCCGGCTGACGCAGCAGATAAAACAGGACGAGAATCAGACCGGCAATCAGCAGACGGATCGGCACGAGCCAGTCGGCGCAGGCGGATTTATTTAAAAACAAAAACTGTCCGCAGGCTCCCGAAAGCCCCCAGAGACTGCCTCCAATCAAAGTAATAACAATTCCCAGTTTTCCATTTGTATTTTTCATATCGTACCTCTGAAAAAGCGGTCTGCCGTTTCCGCAGCGCGCCGCTTCTTCTTTTGTAATTCTGGATTCGGGTGTTAAAAAGTTTTATTTAAAACTGATATTGTCAAATTACACAATATATTTTATTGACTGTGCCTGCACAGCCCGGAACAGGAAATGAAATTTTTGTGCAATTTGACTGGGCATTGTAAAAATAAACCCTTTTACTACCCGAATCAATTTTGTAAACAAATGACATAATAGCACGCGCGGATGCGGAAAACAAGCCGATTGCTCTTTATAATTTTAAAATGAAGTGTTATACTAACAGAAAGTTAAGTAAAATGGAGGCAATTATGGATTTAAAAGCATGCACTGCATATGAGATCGTGGAACAGCGCAGAATTGCGGAACTCAATTCCGAAAGCTGTCTGCTGAAACATAAAAAGACGGGAGCGAGGATCGCGCTTCTTTCCAACGAAGATGAAAACAAGGTATTTTATATCGGGTTCCGTACGCCGCCGGAAGATTCGACGGGCGTAGCGCACATTCTGGAGCATTCCGTATTGTGCGGTTCAAAGCATTTCCCGGTAAAAGATCCGTTTATCGAGCTGGCGCAGGGGTCGCTGAATACGTTTTTAAACGCGATGACCTATCCCGACAAGACCGTATATCCGGTCGCGAGCTGCAACGACAAGGATTTTCAGAATTTGATGCATGTGTATCTTGACGCAGTGTTCTATCCGAATATTTATCAGGAGGAAAAGATATTCCGTCAGGAGGGCTGGCATTATCAGCTTGAGGACGCGGCGGATGAGCTGCGGATCAACGGCGTTGTCTATAACGAAATGAAAGGCGCTTTTTCTTCGCCAGACGACGTCCTTGACCGGGAAGTATTCAATTCGCTTTTCCCGGATACGCCGTACGGCGTGGAATCGGGCGGCGATCCGGCGTATATTCCCGATCTGACATACGAAAATTTCCTGAAATTCCACAGCAGATATTATCATCCCGCGAACAGCTACATTTATTTGTATGGAAATATGGATATGGCGGAGCGGCTGAACTGGATCGACGAGCATTACCTGTCGCGTTTCGACGCGCTTACGATCGATTCGACGATCGGCGATCAGCCGTATTTCGACCGGCCCGCGGAAGTGAAAAGGGAATATCCGATCACGGACAGCGAGCCGCTTACGGACAATGCGTATTTGTCCTATAATGCGGTGATCGGCAGCAGCCTTGACCGGGAGCTGTATCTGGCGTTCCAGATACTGGATTACACGCTCTGTTCCGCGCCGGGCGCGCCGCTCAAAAAAGCTCTGACCGACGCCGGGATCGGCAAGGATATTTACAGCGTTTATGAAAACGGCATCAAACAGCCGTATTTCAGCATTGTCGCAAAAAATGCGAACATTTCCCAGAAGGAAGCGTTTCTTGCGGTGATCCGCGGGGAACTTGAAAAACTCTGCCGGGAAGGGATCGACAAAAAAGCGCTGAAGGCGGCGATCAATTATTATGAATTCAAATATAGAGAGGCGGATTTCGGCTCTTATCCGAAGGGGCTGATGTACGGACTGCAGATATTGGACAGCTGGCTTTACGACGAGACGGCTCCGTTTATCCATGTGGAGGCGGACGAAACGTTCCGCAGTATGAAGCAAAAGGCGGAAACGGATTATTTTGAAAAACTGATTCGAACCTATCTGCTTGACAATACGCACAGATCGGTCGTTCTTGTGGAGCCGGTGCGGGGGCTTCTGGCAAAGCAGGAAAAGGAACAGAAAGAAAAGCTGGCCGCTTTGAAGGCGTCGATGAGCGGTGAAGAAGTAGACCGCATCGTAGCGGAAACAAAAGCGCTGACGGCGTATCAGGAAGCTCCGGATCCGGAAGAGGCGGTCGCCTGTATCCCGCTGCTTCAGCGCGGGGATCTGAAAAAAGACGCTGAAGGGTACGTAAACCGCGAAGAGAAATGCGGCGATACGCTCATTCTGCACCATGATCTGTTTACAAACGGAATCGGTTATGTCAGACTGCTGTTTGACATCGGCAGCGTGCCGGAAGAGCTGTTTCCGTATGTCGGTATTTATAAAGCCGCGCTCGGTCTGATGGACACGGAACGCTACGGCTACGGCGATTACTTCAACGAGGTGAACTTGCAGACGGGCGGTATCGCGACCGCCGTTACAACGTATACAAACGCCCGGAATCTCGACGAATACAGGATTATGTTTGAGATCAAGTGCAAAGCGCTTTATGAGAATCTGGGGCAGGCGTTTTCCCTGATGGAGGAAATGGCTCTGCATACGGTATTCGATGATGAAAAGCGTCTGCATGAGATCATCAGCGAGGCGCGTTCGCGCGTGCAGGCGAACTTTATGAGCGCGGGGCACACGCTGGCGGCGCTGCGGGCAATGTCATATTTTTCGGAACCGGCGGCCGTTTCCGAACAGTTTTCCGGTCTGCCGCTGTATCGTCTGTTAGAAGAGCTGGACGATCATTTTGAAGAGAAGAAAAGCGGGCTGACTGCAAATCTGAAAACGCTGACGAAAATGATCTTCCGCCCGGAAAACCTGACGGTCGATTATACGGCGGAAGAAAGCGGAAACGAGGGATTGACTGAAAGAGTCAATGAATTAAAGAAGGCTCTGCATACGGAGCAGGTTGCAAAGAGACTCTACAGACCGGAAGTGAGAAAAAAGAACGAGGGACTGGCTTCCTCCGCGCAGATTCAGTACGTATGCCGCGCGGGCAACTTTATCAGAAAGGGCTATCCTTATACGGGCGCGCTCAAGGTATTGCGCGTTATGATGGGATATGAGTATTTGTGGAATCAGGTCCGTGTCAAAGGCGGCGCGTACGGCTGTATGTGCAGCTTTGCGAAATCGGGGGACAGCTATTTTGTTTCGTACCGAGATCCGAATCTGAAAAAGACGATCGAAGCGTACGAGGGAGCTTCCGATTTTGTAAGGAATTTTGAGGCGGACGAGCGGACCATGACAAAATTTATTATCGGCGCGGTCAGCGAAACCGATATGCCGCTGACGCCTTCGGCAAAAGGCGCGCGTTCGCTCGGCGCGTACCTGTCGCATGTGACCGAGGAAGAGACGCAGAAGGAGCGGGATCAGATGCTTGGCGCAACGCAGGAGGACATCCGGGCGCTTGCCGATTATCTGGACGCGTTTATGTCGTACGACTGTCTGTGCGTTGTCGGCAACGAAGAAAAAATCAGGGAGCAGGAAGGACTGTTTGATACGATCGATCATTTGTCGCATTAAACGGTATTTACAAAAGCGTTCTGGAAATCGTATTTGCGAGAACGCTTCGGAAAGGGGAACGTATGAATCAGAAAAAAAGAGTAAGGGTAAGCGTATTTGGGATGGCGGCGGCGCTTCTGTGCCTGACCGCCTGCGGCGGTGCGCAGAACGCATATACGGAGGCGGTTAC
>JAGARW010000107.1 GCA_017621975.1 Lachnospiraceae bacterium
CATTTCCGGTTCATTCAAAAATACATCTGTGATCCCTTTTTCCGCCAGTTTATTTAAATCGAGCTTTGCTCCTGTCGGTTTTTCCGGGTAAAGATGTCCTGTAAACCATGCTCTTACCGTATATTCTTTTAGCCTTTCTACCGGAAGGTCTATTCCTTTCCAGTATGGGTGAAGCGCATCCGCATGAATCCCCTTCCGCTTATAAAGGCAATCTGAGACTTTCGTATCAAGTATCCCTGTTTCCGCCGTTTTATCAAGCCGCTTTAACAGTTCCATTGATTTTGCTGAAAAACTTGAGTATACGATACCCTCCCCCGAAACATTTTCAGCTGTCATATCCAGGATTTTATCTTCCATACACGGATAATCATATACGCTGTTTTTCAGTTCAATATTCAGTTTCAATCCTGATTTTAATCTTGGAGTCAGCAAACCAAAAACCTCTCTCATTGTGGGGATCTCCTGCGACGGATTCCTGCCAGCATAGATATGAAGCCTTTTTAATTCCTTTAATGTAAAATCCCTGACAAAGCCAATCCCTTCCGTCGTCCGATCCACTCTCTCGTCATGGATCACGACCAATTCTCCGTCTCTTGTCATCTGAATGTCAAGCTCTATCCCCGTGAGATTTTTCAATTCCAGCGCTTTCTCAAAAGAAAGCATCGTATTCTCAGGATACTGCTGCGAACAGCCTCTATGCGCCCATATTTTCATCTCTTTTTTCTCCCGCAAGAAATTTTTCCATGATTCCTGCTATTGCCGTTGTTTCCGATCTTGTCAGCTTAAACTCGCCTTTAGAGCTTCCGTTAACCTGGTTCAAAAGCGTACTAATCTCATAACGAAGCCCGTCTCCCAGAAAACGTTCGGAATATTTTTCAACCCTTGACGCATCCTCAAAATGCACTTCAAAATAAGTCGTTTTCCACCATGGAGCTTCCACAATAATATAGCCTTTCGTTCCTGAGAGCAAAAGTCTGCCTTCACTTTTTACCCCCAGACCGCATGTCGCCGTTGCAAGTCCCTTTTTGAAGCGAAAGGAAGCTTTCGTAAAGAGATCAAGCCCTCCCGCATCATAAATGCTTTCGAATCGCACCTCATCATATTCACAGCCAAAAAGCTTTATAATCGGCAGCAGACAGTAGCTTCCAAGTTCTAAAAAGCTGCCGCCGTACTTCCGGTCAGTAAGCTCTCTGGAATTCTTATCCTCCAGTTTTGTAAAGCAGGCGTCGATATATCTGATATTTCCGATCAGCCCGCTGCACGCAATATCGACCAGCTTATTAAACCCCGGACAATATGCCGTTTTGATTCCTTCAAATAATATCCTGCCCTTTTCCTTTGCGATTGCAAACAACTCTTCCGCTTCTTCTCTCTTTAATGTAAAAGGTTTTTCACAAAGCACATGCTTTCCATATAAAAGCGCATTTTTTACATACCTATAATGTGTCTCATGCGGGGAAGCTACATAAACGATATCTGTATTCTGGTAGAGCGCTTCTTCTGTCAGACAATAATCAATATCATATTCCTGTGCAAACTTTTTGGCGCTGTCTATATGAGGATTGTAAACGCTCTGCACATTCACGCCGCTGACACGCTTCGCTTCCATAAGAAATCTTCCCGCGATCCTGCCCGTTCCGATGATCCCGATTCTCTGAATTTTAAAATTCTGATTGCGCAACATCGTACTGGAAACATCTTTTGTTCGTTCCAGATAAACGACCTTGCAATATTCTTCTATGTAATCGAAATGTCCTATCCAGTCAGAACCTACCGTAAAAATATCGATCTTATATTTTTTAATATCGCTTATTTTCTGACCAATCGACTCTTCAATAATAATCTCATCGGCAAAACCGGATTTTTTTACATTTTCGATCCTTGTCATAAGAGAATCCACAACATTCAGCTTTCCCCTTGCCTGATCATAATTTTCCGTTGTAACGCCGACAATCAGATAATCTCCCAGCGCCTTTGCCCTTTGCAAAAGGCGATAATGACCTTCATGAAACAAATCAAAGGTTCCGTATGTAATAACTTTTATCATCCTGATCCCCATTCCCGCTCGCGTTTTTCACATCAGCTTATCCGACGCAAACCTGTATATTTTCTCCCCGCAATCCCCATCAACGCTTGCATTGATTCGTGAAAAAGCCTCTGTCTGTTGTGCCCTGTTAAACGGATTTCCTGTAATATTCCCATCCACAAAGTCTTTTAAAGAATTAAACGCACTTTCATTGCAGCAGTACTGCATCCACTGCGATTCTTCTGAGAATCCGGACGTATGGCTTTCCAATTCTTTTCTGTCAAATGAGACCTCGATCTCCCTGCATTCCTTTGTTATGACATTTATATCATAAATTCTCCGTTCATAAATATCAAAATACCGAAATACCTCTTCCTGTGTCTGATAAGCAAAATATCCAGATCCCCATGAAGACATGTATCCGTTTTTGCTGGTCATCTTCACACTGACAGGAGATTCCCACTCTCTTATACTTCCTGTTTTCCCATCGATACATATAAATTGATTACCCCAGTTAGGCGGAAAAATAACTTTTTCTTCATATCGTATCGGCGGATAAAACGGTCTTTCAGTACATACATACCCAAGCGGCCTTTGGATGCATTGAAAGCCCCTTATCCCTGCGTCGTATTCCGCCGTTTCCCCTGTTTTTAAATTTCTGCAGGTAACGATTGTTCCCTCATACGGTACTGTCCAAACATCGTCTTTATCACAGCGCATTCCTGCTATACCGCCCTTTATCGCTGTGTCAAATAATTCCGTTTTCAGAGAGTCCGCTTCTAGTTTAACTAATTTGCTTCCATCGGGGCTTCCGATCAGTAAAGCGCCGTTCCATACACAGGCTCTGCCTGCGCGTCTTTCCCCGTCTATATTCACGACAAAAATGTCATGAATGCCTGTAATGTATTGGATTTCCTGCGTTCTCATATGAAAACGAATGCATGTTGGATATTTATTCGGAAGCAGAAAAAGGTATTCTCCGACCTGTAGTGAATCTGCAAAAGCTCCCCGCTGTTCAATAAGCCGCTGTAGTTCTATCTTTTTGATCTGTTTGTCCTTCGATACAATCAGAATATCCTGCGCGTTCATTGGACAGACATATACCTTCCCCTCAAATTCGATCGCCCTTTGATAATAGCCGCCGCCAGCATATTCAGATAAATCACAAAAATATCGATAATGAAAATCGTTTTTTTCAGAATAGTAAAGTCTATTTCCCTGCGTCACATACCACTGATCCTGACCATCTATATGAAGTCCCTTAATAATCTCTCCCCGCCAATCGTCCTCTTCCGGTAAAGAATGAATGTTATTATTCAAAATAAACATCGGCTTTCCCGCCACTCCGAACAAAGACGTTACACTCGTTCCCGCATCTCCAATATAAGCGTCGCAAAGCGCAATCGTATCTTCAATATCCGGCGTTGTATCTAATATCCCAAGCTCGTTCTCCACAAATCTCTTTTTCAACGCATCATAGACCGGTCTGTACCCGCTTCTCATGGAATCGAGTGTAGACTCCAAAAGAGGATGCGGACGCCAGAGAAGACAGGCATCGTTTCTTCCTTCAAATGTATTAAATACATACTCCATTTTTTTCAAAAACGCATCTGTATTTTCAAGCATTCCATTCAGACTGGTGTTATAAAAATATACTTTCCTGCCTTTCATCTTTTCTTTCCACTCTTCAGGCGGCTCCGGAGGATTCTGACATTTGCGTATTACGCTGTCAAATTTCGGCGACCCAAGCGGCAAAAATTTCTGATCCGGAATTGCCTGATCAAAATATTTTCGATATTTTTCTGACTGAATCACAATATAATCTGCGTTCAAATATGCCGGACAAAGCGCCTGCGCTTCGCTCATTCCTCCCGCCGTAGCATAATATGGAATATATGCGAGACAATCTGTAAACTGCTTTAAATTATTAGAATAAAAAAACGGATGCACGCTTGTCACATAATTGCAATCATCATATGGATTATGAATAAATATCATATCCGGTCTGCGCTGTTCGAAATCATAGTCTTCATACCATGTGAGCGGCACGTTTTCAGGATAACGGTTTCCCTCATAATGATAATCTTTAAAACTACCATCCGGATTCTTATCATAATATGGAATCGGAATTACATATGCGTCACAATTCGGATCTGACACCGCCGCCAGATAGACGCTTTCCAAAGAATCCCACATAGCCGCTTTATATGGGAGAAATACAGCTTCTTTCCGAATTTTTATATCATTGCGAACACTGTTTTCAATTTTTATCAGACTTTTGCGCAGGGCTTTATGTATTCTCCCGACATTGTCATACTGTTCCCGCCCGATTTCTTCATAGATCTGAAAAATCAACTCGCAATAATCCTCCAGATAAGGAATCGTTGCAAAGGCTTCCCCTTCTATCGTCTCAATTAAGTTCCCAAGTTCAATGGCTCCCTGCTGGCACTGACTAAGAAGATCTTGTGCCGCTACAACATTTCCTTCCGCAACTACTCGTTTTATCTCATCATGTGCCTGACCAAGCAATTTTATAAAGTTTTCTACCTGCTGCCTTTGTATTTTTCTCATCCTGTATCCTCAACTATCTCTGCTCTGGAAATTTGCGAAATATTCTAATAAAATAAAGCCTCTTGCTACGACTAACAACAGGCTCTCCACTTTCTTTTTATGCTTCCCTGCAACCACTAGCCGCTTCCTTGCCGCATTCCATTATACTTTAATTATATATCGGATGATTTCAGAAAAAGTTTATTATGCCAGTCTTTGTTGTTTCCAAAATCTTCTCCGCACTTTATATTGCGCTCGTTTTCATATATTTTAACATATCCATAGACTTCTGGCTAGGATTTCCCTTCCGCCCTTTTGCAAACTCCTTTCGCAAGGAAAATCAGGAAACAAACTCTTGCGGATTTCTTTTCGTTTATTTATAATATGTTTATTAAGATTCAGCAGGCGTTTCAAAACCTGTAGATTTCTAAGCGGATTAGCGCATCTGAAGATTCCGGCACATCGCCAGCGATTCACATCAATTTGACTGTTTTAAGAGAAAGGAAAAAACTGCATATGGAAAGAAAAACTCTGTCAGAATTAAATCTCATTGATGATTTTTTATTTGAAGAGGCAATCAAAAGAGGAAAGAAAGGGAAACCCTAGCCGTGAACTTATGGATATGCTAAAATATATAGAAACAAGCACAATGCAGAATGCGGTCAGTCAACCGCTGCAGGAAATACAGGCGTTGGTAGAAGAAATCAAGCGCGACGAAGAGGTAGGTGTCAGCTATATGAAATCGTGGTAGGGAAGAGGGAAAAAAAGAGGGAAAAGCAGAAGGAGAGAAAATCTTGCTGATCAAGCAGATTTGCAAAAAACTGCGAAAAGGAAAAGACGTACTACAGATCGCGGACGAGTTGGAAGCGAAGCCGTCCGAAATAGAATGGATTGTCAAGGCAGCGGAGCCGTTTGCTCCGGATTATGATGCGGAAAAGGTATGGGAAGCGGTAAAGGATCATATTATATATCTATAATGCTGTTTTACAAATCATTTGTCCGGGCCTGAAAGAAAGATGCATCCAAAACCGAAAAGAAAAATTGACAGAATTCTTTCTCTCAGCTATTCTAATAGTAGATATTTTTATAATAACGCATTTTATTTTACAGTAAAATATATAAGGAGGATTTCTATGATACACACAAGATTATTTGGATTTGCGCAAAAGAGTCTTTCAACGTTACTAATTTCTGCAGCCGCGGTTCTGCTTCTGTTCCCTGTCTCTACAAAAGCGGAAGAAGGAAAATCTATCCCGGTAATTGCCTATGCCGAGCAGGAGGGAATGGGAAACATTACTTCATACTGCAATGAGGTGGTATTTAAAGATTCCACGGAGGCGCAGCCGGGTGATGTGATCCGGGTAAGCGCCGCTTATTATCCGAAATGTACCTTTGAAGGCTGGTATGTGAATGGTACACTGAAAACACTGGAGAAAAATTATTCCTTTACCGTAACCGCGGATGCGCCTATGTATATTGTTTCCGCAAAATTCAGGCAAAACGGCGAACACTTAAAGGGACATGCGGAACTGGATATTTCCCAGACGAGTTGGGCAAACCGCACCTGCCGCTTCGCGGAAGGCAGCGGCGCTTATAATATTTCTGTAACTACTGCAATGGCAGTGCAGGGAGAGCAGTGTATCGCAGCCTTTGAAACCGTACTGGGCGATTATAAGCTTGCAAGAACCTATAACATTACCTTTACAAAATATTATAACAAAAATCTGGAAACCTTAGATACTCCTGCATCCTTAGTATTCCAGATTCCTCAGGAGCTTCAGGCGTCCGGACGCATTTTCCGCATGATCAACGTATACAAAGGACAGCCGACCGTGCTTGAAGATGCGGATTCTTCCGAGGCTACGATTACCTTTACAAGCGATAAAGCGGGAGCCTATGCGCTCGTGTACAAAGACGTTCCTTCTTCCATGCCGCCAGAAGGCGTAGAGATCGATCCTCAAATGGCGGTAACGCCGGAAGCTGCTGCTGTGCCGGAAGCGGAAGCGACGCCGGAAATACAATAACGACAGATTTTCCGGCAATACCGGCAAAACTCAAGAAACGTTCCGAGTTTTAAACAGATTATTCTATAAATAAGTCCTGTATCTTAAACGATTGATACAGGACTTATTAAAATAATATTTTTTATACTTTGCACATTTCTTCAAATCCAACCAGCTTTATATTCCGTTTTTCCTTTGCATAATCCGCCGCTGATTTCTCAAAACCAGATTTCGAAAAAATATAATAATATTTCTCTGAATAAGCAAACAGACCGCCTCTCTCAATCAAGGTATCGATTACAGCTCTACCCGCTTTCTCACTTCTCCATTTACATTCGGCAAACAACGCTTTTTCTGCGGATACGGACATAATGTCTATTTCTTCCTGTTTTTTTGTTTTTGGATTGCTTCCCCACCAACGCCCCATTTCCCCCGCAGGAAAGGGCAGCTTTGCATAAATTTGGGGAAGATAAAGATATTGTCTGCATATCTCTTCAAAAATACTGCCCATAAAATCGCTTAGCTGAGGGCGCACCGCCGTCTCATACACCTGCCCGCCGACGCCCCGCATGATACCGCTTGTATTTGGTCTGACAAATCTGTACCAGAAAAGATACATACTGTCCGACAAACGATATAGTGTCCTGCGGCTCGTGGCAGGCTCTGTAATCGGCACCTCTTTCTTTACAATTCCAAGAGAAATGAGCGAAGTAAGCTGATTGCTGCATCCGCTGCTCTCCAGACCGGTTTTTGTGGCGATCTCATTTAATTTGCCTGCGCCTCCGGCTATCGCCGCCACAATAGAATGATACGTCATCGGTTCCCTTAGTTCCTGCTTCATCAGATTGACCGGCTCTTCAAACAGACGCCCGCTTTCGTCAAAAAACAGCTGTATTATATTATCGTCCACATTCATATCTAGGTCGATTCGGGACAAATATTCCGGAATGCCTCCTGTCACGCCGTAAAGCGCCGCCCGCTCCTCATTGGCAAAGCCCTGCAGCATTTCTCCCGCTTCCCAAAAGGTAAAAGGACGAATTTTAAACTGCGCGCTGCGCCGCCCATACAACGGACTTTTATAACCAAGCACCTGCTCCTCCATAAAACTCATGGACGAACCGCATAAAATCAAAAAAAGTCTGCTGTTCTTCCAGCATTGATCGATATGGCTTTGCAGCATAGAAGAAATCGGAGGATAGGCGGCGGCAAGATACGGATATTCGTCGATTGCCAGAACGATGCGACCCCCCGTTTTCGCAAGATCGTCTACGTAACGCAGAAGCGCCTCATAGTCCGGAAATTCCGCCGTCCCCAACGATCCGTTTCCGCGGTTTAGAAGAGCATTTGACAATCCGGTCAGATTTTCCTGCTTCGCCCCTTCTATCGCCATATAGTAAATTCCGTCTTTTTCCTTTAGGAATTCGCGGATCAGCATTGTTTTTCCGACGCGGCGTCTGCCGTACAAAACGGCAAATTCAAACCGATCGCTCCGATACATTTTATTTAATTTATCCAGCTCCGACTCTCTTCCGACAAACATAAAGATCCCCTCTTGCTATTTTGCTTATTAAGATTCAAAATTTGCTTATTATTCAATTACTAATCGTTCAATTAGTAATTGTTTGATTAGTAATTAGTATAACCAATTTTTTACAAAATAACAAGGGATATTTTTACGATTCCGCATCCGCTCCTCCGGCTGGAAGCTCTTTTATCCACACGCTCATCTCGCCGATTCCCCGATTATTCCAGTACGCATACGGAACGGCTTTCAGCGGCGCTTTATGCAAAGTCATCTTATGGCTTGCATAAAGCTCATGATCGTCCCACCGGTCCTCATCCATTCTATAACCGTCAAAGCGCAGCAGTACGGAACCGCCAAACAGCTCTGATTCCTCTTCCGAAATTACGGAATCCGCTTTTACATAAACCGCCGACAGGTTTTCTCCGTTATCGATCTGCTCAAGACAATATACGAGCGGTCCTCTTACGATCGCAACCCTGCCGCAGTCCGCGCGGACCTTGGGATTTGCCCGTATGAACCTTGCCGGCGCTTCAAACCGGATTCCAACAGTGCAGTCATTCGAAATATTCACATAAGCATACCCTTTTTCTGCGCGGTATCCACACGCCCTTCCGTTTATTTCCACCTGATAGTTTTCCGCATATTCGGGAATCCGCATCGCCAATGTCATACCCTCTGCCGGAACGTTTCGGAGCGTTACCTTGCAGCTGTTTATCCACGGATACCTGGTTTCCATTGATACTTGTATTTCCTTCCCGCCGATCCGGGCTTTTGCCTCGCCGGAAACATACAAATTAATATACAGCGAATGATCGTCCTGTGCATAAATATATTGTCCGAGACTCGCTAACGTCCTTGCAATATTCGGAGGACAGCATGCCACGCCAAACCATTTTTGACGAACCGGCTTCACATGCTCTTTTGAAGTGCGCGGAATGCAGTTATCCGGCCACACCTCAAGCGGATTCACATAGAAAAAGGATTTTCCGTCCAGTGCGATTCCCGCCAGCACCGTATTATACAAAGCTCTCTCTACCACATCGATATAAGAAGCGTCTCTTGTAATATTCGCCATGCGCAAACCAAAAAGCGCCAGACCGATCGACGCGCACGACTCGGAATAATTGCAGTCATTGGGCAGGTCATAATCCGTCGTAAACCGTTCTAGCAATCCCGACGAACCGATGCTTCCGGTAAGATACATCCTCCTTGTAACAATATTGCGCCAAAGCGTCTCACACGCCTGCATAAGCCCGTTATCCTGATACTCATATGCCAGATCCGCCATTGCGCAATACATATAAACGGCTCTTACCGCATGACCCTCCGCGGTCTTCTGCTGCCGTACCGGCAAATGCGACTGCGAATATTTTGTATCATAATCCGCAAACTCGGGGAAGATCATATGATGTCCCGGACGTTTCATTTCTTTCAAAAACCAATTTTCTCCAACGCCGCGCATGTCGATAAAAAACTTTGCCTGATCCAGATATTTCTTTTCTCCTGTTATGTGATATAGCTTGATCAGCCCGATCTCTATCTCCTGATGCCCCGGATATCCTTTTAGCTGACCCGGCTTACTTCCAAAGGTATCGCAGATCAGATCAGCCAGTTTTAACACAATGTCAAGAAATCTTCGCTTTCCGGTCCCCTGATAATAAGCCACAGCGGCTTCTATCATATGTCCCGCCGTATACAGCTCATGCCCCTCGCACAAATTCTGCCACCGCTTGTCCGGCTCCTTTATGATAAAATAAGTATCGAGATAGCCGTCCGCCTCCTGTGCCTCGCCGATCAGTTCGACGACCTCGTCCGCCGTTTGTTCCAGTTCGGGAATATCGTAAGCCGCCAGTGTAAATCCTACCGCCTCCAGCCATTTTGCAATATCGGTATCCTGAAAAACGGCTCCATAAAATTCTCCTGTTTTTCTTCCTGCAGCGATCTTAAAATTTTCCAGACAGTGGCTCGGCTCCGCGCCGGGAATTCGGTCGTTCATAGCGTCCCACTGATATGGAATGATCTCGTTTCTTACAAGATCCACATGCTTTGACCAGAACGCGTCGTTTATTGTAATCTGTTTCAAATCTAATGTTTGCAGCTTCATAAAATCTCCTATCCATCTCTTCTCTATCGGCTTACGCTTTGACCGCGCCGTTTGTCAGTCCGCTGACAATGTACTTCTGCATGAAAATAAAGATAAGCACGACCGGCATGATCGCTACGATACCAAATGCCATCGTAGAATTCCATAATGTCTGATATTGCTGAACATAATTATAAATACTGGATGTAATCGGCCGCATCGTCGGATCGGTAATAAAAGTAATTCCGTAAATCAGATCGCCCCATGCATATACGAAAGAAAATACTGCCGTAACGATGATTCCCGGCTTCGCAACAGGCAGCATGATCCGCACAAAGGAGCCAAGATGGCTGCAGCCGTCTATTTTTGCCGCCTCATCCAATTCTTTTGGGATGGATATAAAATAAGTCCGCAAAATAATAATACTAAACGGAATGCCAAGCGTAGCGTCCGCCAGCATAGGCGCAATATAAGAATTTAAAAGTCCCAGTCTGGAAAACATGATGTACAAAGAAGTAAGCACCAGCGTGGACGGCAGCATCTGCGTAATCAGGAAAAACAAGATCAGCGGCTTTTTCAGCCGAAAACGGAATCTTGCCAGTCCATAAGCCGCCGGGATCGCCAATATTGTAGAAATTACCATTGCTCCAACGGCAATAATCATACTGTTTTTAAAGCCCCGCAGCGTATCTCCCGAAACGCTGAGCTGTTCCAGAAACGGTTCCCATGTCAATTCTCTGGGCCAAAGCGGCGTTGGGATCGCAAAAATCTCCGTCTGCGTTTTCAGAGCGGTTACAAACATCCAATAAAGAGGGAACAGGAATACGACAAAAATAGCCAGACCAATAAAAATCAGACCTTTGTTACTTTTTTGTTTCATTACATCGCCTCCTCTTCATCATTGATCAATTTGATATAAAAGCAGCCTACGACCATAAGAATAATCATTAAAACATTGGCTGCCGCCGCTCCCTTACTAAACTGAAATTCCTCAAAGGAAAGCCGGTAAGCATAAGTAGATACCAGTTCCGTCGAGTTGACCGGACCTCCCTTCGTCATAACCCACACAAGGTCGAATACCTTAAAGGTATAGACAAAACCAAGCGTCAGCACCGACATAATCGCCGGCTTGATCATCGGTATCGTAATTTGAAATAATCTTTGGAATCTATTGGCGCCGTCAAGGCTGCAGCTTTCATATATTTCCTCCGGGATCGTTGTCAGTCCCGTCGTCAAAAGCATCATATTAAACGGAATACCGATCCAAATATTTGCGATAATAATGGCAATCATCGCCGTATGCGGCTCAAGCAGCCAGTCGATCGGAGCGTCGATCAAATGAAGCTGCGTCAGAAACTGATTGACAATGCCTCCGGTACTTGCAAACATAAACTTAAACAAAAGTCCGGCAACCGTAACCGGCAGCAGCCACGAGATCATCGTCGCCCCTCTGAAAAAAGAATTTCCTTTAAACTTTTTGTTAAAAAGCAGCGCCAGTCCAAAACCGATTATGAATTGGAAAAAAATAGAACCTATTGTAAAAATAAGCGTATTCGTAATGGACTTCGTTAAAATGGAATTTTTTCCCGTGAACAGTTCCATATAATTTTTCAATCCTACAAATTCCTGCATATCAGGCTTGGAAAAGGTAAATACATCTACATTTTTAAAGCCCAGAATAATATTCTGAAGCATCGGATAACCGATAAATACAAGCATATAAATGACTGCCGGCATTGCAAAGGCAACTCCCATAGCTGTTCCGCTGCTGATTTTATGTCTTTTTTTCATACAAATCCCCATTCTGTATTTGTGTGCAGGCAAGCCTGCCGTGTCCGTTCTCCTTTTATGAAAGGATGCCTCAAAACAAAAGTTCTGAGACATCCTTACCGATTATTATTCGATTGCGTCTACCGCCGCCTGCGTATCCTTTGCCGCCTGCTCCGGTGTTTTTGCAGAAGTCATAACTTCCTGAAAACCTGTCTGGATTGCGGAAGAATAAGTCGGCCACAATGCGGACGGTCCGCGTGGAATGGATGTTGCAAGCTGCTGGATAAAGGAAGCCTGAATCTCGTCTTCCGTCCAGTAAGCGTCCTGCGCCGCCTCCGTCTTAGGCGGGAAGGAGCCGTACTGCTTCATCGCTTCTACCATAACGTCCGTCTGATCGTAATATTTCAGAAACGCAACCGCTCCCGAGGTATCGTCTTTTTTCACAACGCCCATGTTTTCGCCGCCGAGGATCGACGTCGCCTGATTAGAAGAAGCGTCCTTTTTCGGAAGCACCGTTACGCCGTAATTGAGATCCGGAGCGTCCTTTTCAATGCCCGGAATCTGCCACGGCCCGTTCTGCTGCATTGCAAGGTTGCCCGCCATAAAGTTATTGTTTACATCCGACTGTGTCCAGTTTACAACGTCCTTTGCCCATGAGCCTTCTTCGATCATTTCCTGCATCAGTTTATACGCGTCGATACCGGATTCAATGTCCGTGTAAGAACCGCCCGCCGTATACAGCCACTGTAAGCACTGGAACGTCCCTTCGTCAGTGTTTGTTCCCGCATTGCCGAATCCATATACGCCGTCCTTTGTCAGCGCTTTCGCCATTTCCCGGAACTCATCCCATGTCGTGTTCTCATCCGGGTAATCGATTCCCGCCGCATCGAACATATCCTTATTATAGAATAATGCGGTGCAGTTTGTAGCAAACGGAATACCATAATGCTTTCCGTCCATCATCGTCGATTCCATCGGACCCTGAATATACTCGTCCCAGTTAATATCCGCGTCGGAAATATCGCCGAACAAATCCATCGAGATAAAGGAAGCCATACCGCAGCCGTCCATAATAACGATGTCGGGAAGCTCGCCGGACGCAACGCCGAGCGTAAGCTGCTTTTCATAATCCGCAAACGGCACATATACATGCGACGCCGTATATTCCTCCTGAGACTCGTTGAAGCCGTCGATCAGAGTCTGCATCATTTCTTTTTGTGCATCGGTCTCAAAATAATCCCAGATCACAACTTCCTTTTTCCCGCCGGAAGCCGCCTCTTCTTTACCGCTTTGGGCAGCTTCTCCGCTCTCTGCGGCGTCTGCTGCCGGAGCCGTTCCTGCGTCGGAAGCCTTACTTCCGCATCCTGTCAATGCCATTGCACCGACTGTTATCATTGCCAGACAAACCGCCATAGCACGTTTCCATTTCATAAATCTACCTCCCTTATTTTTATTAGGTTTTTGCTGTGATTTTATTATAAGAGAGATCATTTTTGATTTTTATTCTAAATATTTAAGAAAAGTGGACGAATCTTAATTATTTTCCGGCAATCTCCTTTGCAAGCGTTTCCGCGTCTACATCCTCCGACATCATTCGGTAAATGGCTTTCGAAAGCTGCTGCGAAAGACTTTTCCAATGCTCGTTGCTTCTTCGCGATACCGCATGCTCCATCTGAAGCTGGAATACCGCCATCTTTTCATTTTCTTTTACCATCCGTCTTGCCAGGCTCTTTTTCGTCGAAAGCACGCCTGCCGTTTTACAAAACGCATACATGACGTCGTCTCTTCCGCAATACCGTATAAACGCCTTTGCTCCCTCAATATTTTTTCCCTTTAAAATACCAATATTTTCACCGCCAATGACGGATTTCTGCGTCACGTCCGCCGGAAGCGGCACAATCCCGTAGGAAATTCCCGCTTCGTCCAGCATCGGCAATATCCACGGACCGTTTTCCATCATAGCCGTTTCTCCTTCTACGAATTTGCGCGCCACATCATTTTGCGAATAATTGATACAATTCACATCCATACCGCCCGATTCGATCAGCTCATATAAAAATTGAAACGCCTTTTCGGTTCCTGCTCCATCGATCTTCTCGATCTGTTCTCCCGTAGCTAAAACCCACGGCAGCATCTGAAAAGCTCCCTGCTCTCCCTCCATTGCGCACATTAAAAATCCGTATTTATCCTCCCTCGTCAGCTTTTTCACCGCTTCCCGAAAGCTTTCCCAGTCCTTTGGAGGCTGCACGCCTTCCTCCTCAAGTATCTCCTTGTTGTAAATAAGCGCCAGATCATTACAATTAAGCGGCAGTCCATAGCATGTCTCCCCGTCATATACGGTCTGTAGAACAGAAGGATAATAATCCTCCCTGATCCGAAGCTCCTTTGCAATATCTGTAATCTCCACAAACATGCCTGTTTTGATTCCGACCGGCATATCGGGGTTGTCGATCAAAACCATGTCCGGCAGCAGATTTTCCGTGTAACCCATTGACAATTTCTTGGAAAACTCCGACATCGGCACATATTCCCATGTGACTTCATACTGCTGCTGACTTTCATTAAAGCCCCGCGTTAAATCATCCATCGCCATTCTTTGATTTCCCGTCTCATAATAACACCAGATTGTCAAAGGTTCTTTTTCCTGTTCCTCCGTCTCAGAAGCTTCTTTTTCTACTGTACAGCCATATAAAATGACCGCCAACGCAATACATACTATGATCCACCGTTTCATCGATTGCCTCTCCTTATAGCTGCCGGTATTCTCGCGGCGAGATACCGACCTTTTCCTTAAACACCCTGTTAAAATATTTGGAATCCTGATAACCTACTTCTTCCGCGATTTCATATATCTTTTTATCAGTTCCCTTTAAGAGCCTCTTTGCATGGCTGATTCGAAAATCTTTCAAAAAAGTAGAAAAATTCACGCCGATCTCACGGTTAAACAAAGTGCTTAAATATTCGGGCGTAATATCCAGCTGATTCGCCAGATCCTCCAGCATGATATTTTCCCGGTAATTCATTCGAATATAAGAAATTGCACGCTTGATTGCATAATTGGAAATATCCTCTCTCGATCCGATATGACTGCAAATCGTTTCGCAAAGCTCATGAAAAACCAGATCCATTTCTTCCAGCGTATAGCATCCTCTGATTTTATTCGCATAGTCAAGCGCTTCCATTTGTTCATATACAGCTTTTTCCGAGTTTTCCAAACTCACCAGAATGTGATGCACCATTTTTTCGTACGCGGATTTTACCCTTTTCGGCTCATAATTCTGTTTTGTCAGATACTCTGAAAACGCCTGTCCATATTTTTTGATCTGCTCCGTATTCTGATGATAAATAGATGATTTTAATTTACTTTCCAGTTCTTCGGGATAGGTCAGATATTCCGCCGGACATTTCGCCGCTCTCTCCTCGCGGATAACTGTCTTCGTTCCAAGCAGCATACTGTACAGATACAAATTTCTGTTGGCTTCATATACCTTATTAAAGTCAAACGGCTCTGTAATCCTTGATTCCGCCCAAACCCATTTTTTCTGATTTTTAAAAAACGTCCATTCCATTTCCTGGTACAGCCATTCTCTCTCCTCTTCCGGAACTATGCATACGATCTCCTTCTTTTCTTCCAACAAAAGAAGCTGTATGTCCTTACGTCCCAGCCGATTTCTGACGGCGACGAGCCGGTCCATCATCTCTCTACGCTCCTCAAACATCGTATTCCATCCATACCCGGACAATAACGTATATGCCGTATCCCCCTTCAGTCCAAGCTCCTTTTTGATCTCTATTGTATCCGTCCTTTCTGCGGATTCATGCAAAAGCTTCCACAGCGTTCTCTGTGCGGCGTCATTTTGGTTTTTGATTTCCTGCTGCAGCTTCTTCTCTACCGATTCCAGAAGCTTCATAATATCTTCCGGCGCTAGCGGCTTTAGCAAATAATCGTCTACTCCGTATTTGATCGCCTGCTTTGCATAATCAAATTCAGAGTACCCGCTTAAAATAACACAATGTACCTTAATGTTCCTCTCATATAATTTCTGTATCATTTCCAGACCGTTCATAATCGGCATTTTAATATCTGTGATGACTAAGTCCGGGTGTGCCTTCAGCACCCATTCCAGACCTTCCTGACCGTTTTTCGCCTCACCCACGATCTCATGAGAAGTCTGCTTTGCAATCAGATTGGCGAGTCCCCTCTTGATCTTAATCTCATCTTCTACAATCAGTATCCGCATGATTTCCTCCTAATTTTACAGTATCGGAAGCTTTAACATAATCAAGGTTCCCATTCCTTCTATACTTGTAATCTTCCATGACGCCTTTTCTCCATAATACATGTACATTCTGGAAAAAGCGTTATGCAGCCCGATACTGCTGCCATCGTCGCAAATCGCCCATTCAACGTCGTTATACGACTGCACTAATTCCTTAGACATTCCTTTTCCGTTATCCTCTATTGTAATCAGCAGCGCTTCCCCGCTTTCAGAGGTCTGAATATCGATCCGCAGCCTGCCGCCTCCCTCGATCTCCTTAAATCCATGTATGATTGCATTTTCTATAAACGGCTGTATGAGCAGCTTATGAATCAGACGGCTCCTGCACTCCTCCGAAACTGTGATCTCATAAGTAAAGACATCGTCAAACCTCATTTTTTGCAAAGAAATATATTTATCCATCCAGTCGCACATTTCTTCTACTTTGACGATGGCGTTGCTTTTTCCTACGCTGTAACGAAGTATGATCCCTAAATTTCTCAGCATTTTGCTGATCTCGTATTCCTCATGCTCGATTGCCATCCAATTAATGGAATCCAGCGTATTATAAAGGAAGTGCGGGTTGATCTGCGCCTCCAGCGCCCGGATTTCGGCATCCTTCTGTTGCTGTGTCACTTCTTTGATTTTTCCGATCAGATCTTTTATTTTGCCCGTCATAATATTAAAGCTGCTTGCGATCGTTCCTATTTCGTCGTCATACTGCACGGCGACCTGCGTCTCCAGATTTCCTTCCTGCACTTCCTTCATTCCTTCTACGATTCGTCCTACGGAATGATTTAACTGCCGTGTGAGCAATAAAATTGCCATCGTTGCCGCGCCAAGCGTCATCATCCCCAGCAAAATAAAAATCACCTGTACCCTGCGTACCTCCCGCAAAATATAATCTTTATTATAAGCGTTATAAAAAATCCATCCTGTCCGCATATCCTCGCAAACATTGATCGCTATATTTTTATTTTCAAATAAAGCGGTCTGCTTTACAAATTCCTCTATCGTCTCCCCGTCCCCGAGCTTTCTGCCGACATATTCCTGAAACGGATAACAGATAACCGTTTTATCCTTTGAAATAATAAAATTATAACCCGACTTTTTTGATTTCTCCGCCGGATTACAGAGACTATCAACATCCTTCGCATCGATACTGATCACAATGGTTGCAATGCTTCCCTTTTCCAGATCGTCCAGATCAAATATTCTCTTTGAAATATGTAAATAATGGGAATAACCTGCATTTTCCTTAAAAAGCATCGTCGGCGTCAGCACCATCCCCGGCTCGCCTTCCGTATCCCGGTACGGCGTCGTCATCCGCAGGTCGTTAAAGTTTCTCCACAAATTATCTACCGCCGAATCTGTTTCTACGTCATATACGACCGATTGACCGTTCGTACAGATCACACTGATACAGCGGATACCGCTTTCTACCGTATCATACTGCTTCAGTTTCTTTATGATCCGGTTATAAGCAACGGCTTTGTTCTGGCTTTCCGATAAGATTATATTGATGTTTTCTACCAGCTCCTCATCCTGATACATCTGATACAGCATATTTGCATAAATTTCCAAATTCATATTGGTTCTTTCTACGATCTGCGCCAGATTACTTGTCATCGCTTCATTGACTTCCTTAGAAAGCGCATTTTCATTTACGACCATAGAAACCCCAATAAATAAAAGCATTGGCAATATCGCCGCAAGTCCGAAAATAATAAACAGCTTTGTCCGGAATTTCCCATTATAGTAATATGTAATTATTTTTTTCAAAATCTGCTTCATCGTCCGCCCATCCATATCTATGTAGCTATCTCCATTTTTTATTTTAAATGCCATTTTGCAATAGATAAAGTAGGATTTTTTAAAGTTTGTGCAGAAATTTAAGAAAAGTCCCCCTTTTTGCAAAGGGAGACTTTCTGGTATGATTCGATGTATTCGTTTTTCCGGTTATTTTATGCGAACGGATTTTCCGTCGGATACGGA
The DNA here is from genome assembly GCA_017621975.1 of Lachnospiraceae bacterium. GTDB lineage: Bacteria > Bacillota > Clostridia > Lachnospirales > Lachnospiraceae > VSOB01. The sequence continues at coordinate 18,212 of JAGARW010000107.1, forward strand.
ACGCTCTTCGGCTGGTTGTAGTTGATGTCTTCCATCGGAACGCCGATATATTTGAATACTTCAAACAGAGCTTTTCCGAAGTGTCCGAAAGCAACTGCTCCGTGGTGCGGATAATTCTTCTGGATCAGCACGTGACGGTAGAATCTTCCCATTTCTTTGATCGCGAATACGCCGATCGCGCCAAAGGACTTAGTCGCTACAGGAAGAACTTCTCCCTCTGCTACATATGCGCGGATCTGTGCGTCTGCCGTAGACTGAAGACGGAAGAATGTAATGTCGCCCGGCACGATATCTCCTTCCAGAGTACCGTTTGTTACTTCGATCGGAAGGCTTCTTGCCATGATCTTCTGATATTTCATTTCATGGAAGGACAGCTTGGAAGAGCATGTATTTCCGCAGTGGAAGCCCATGAATGTGTCTTTGTGCGTATAATCGAATTTGCCTTCGATCGCTTCCTTATACATATCAGCAGGTACGGAGTTGTTGATATCAAGCAGCGTAACCGCATCTTCGCTGACGCATGTGCCGATGAACTCGCTCAGGCAGCCGTAAATATCAACTTCGCACGATACCGGAATGCCCATGCCTGTCAGACGGCTGTTGACATAGCACGGAACGAAGCCGAACTGTGTCTGGAATGCCGGCCAGCATTTTCCGGCGATCGCAACATATTTTCTGTAGCCTCTGTGCTCCTCTACCCAGTCGAGCAGCGTCAGTTCATACTGAGCCAGTTTCGGAAGAACTTCCGGTTTCTTATTGCCTGTGCCAAGCTCTGCTGCCATTTCCTCTACCTTTGCAGGAATACGGGGATCGTCCGCATGCTTATTGAACGCTTCGAACAGATCGAGTTCGGAGTTCTCTTCGATTTCAACGCCGAGGTTGTAAAGCTGTTTGATCGGTGCGTTGCAGGCAAGGAAGTTCAGCGGTCTCGGACCAAAGCTGATAATCTTTAACTCGGACAGACCTACGAGCGCGCGTGCAATCGGAAGGAATTCGTTCATCATATCAGCGCATTCTTCCGCTGTTCCAACCGGATATTCCGGAATATACGCCTGAATGTTGCGGAGCTTTAAGTTGTAGCTTGCGTTCAGCATACCGCAGTATGCGTCGCCGCGTCCGTCGGATAAGTCGTTCTGGCTCTCTTCCGCTGCTGCGATAAACATCTTCGGTCCGTCGAAATGCTTTGCAAGCAGCGTTTCGGAAATTTCAGGTCCGAAGTTTCCAAGATATACGCAAAGCGCGTTGCAGCCTGCTTTCTTGATGTCTTCAAGAGCCTGTACCATGTGAATTTCGCTCTCTACGATGCAGATCGGGCATTCGTAAATATCTGCCTCATCATATTTTGCTTTGTAAGCTTCTACAAGAGCTTTTCTTCTGTTTACGGAAAGGCTTTCCGGAAAACAGTCGCGGCTTACGGCCACGATACCTAATTTGATTTTTGGAATGTTGTTCATTTCTTTGTCCTCCTATTTTTTATACTTACTGTTGAATTGTTTTTCTTTACACGGTAATGTTCTCACCCTTCAGACCGATAAAGCTTCCTTCAGGAAGTCCGCCTTCGGCATGACCGATCAGCCATTTGTTTGTCGCTGCGAGCAGCTCATCCTCGCCTCCCGCCTTATGCTCGCCTGTCAGCGGATAATTCGTGCCTTTCGGCAGTACGATTACATCGCGGAAGCCGCCGTCGTCTGCATTGCACGGCGCATAATGAAGCGTCGTTGCATAAAGCTCTACAGCCGTTCCCTTCGGGAGCAGAAACGCCTCGATCTTAGCGGTATCATATGTATGATCCTCTTCCACATCGCTCTCAAGACCGAGCAGCAGGATCAGATCGGTCGCGCCGATATTGATCTCGGAGCTTCTGTGATACTCTACCGCGTTCAGCTTCGTATTGTGTCCGTTGCAGTAGCCGATCTGGATCGGCATCTCGCCGTAACCCTGAATGGAAAGCTGCTGATAAATCGGAAGCGCTTCCAGTTCCGCGATCGACGGCTCGTAGATCACATCGTCGGGAAGCGGCGTTTCCTGCATTTTTTCTATGATCTCCGTGAAATCATAGCCTGCAAGAACCTGTCCGTATTTTTTGAATTCAGGATCCGCGACATTGTAAATTTTCATTGTAAACCCCTTCTTTCCGTTTATTTGATTTTTTCTTAAACGATTTCATTGAACAGCTCTTTGCATGCCGGATAAATCTTTTTAAACTGCTGATATCTTGCTTCGTATTTTTCCGCCAGCTCCGGCGTCGGCTCTACCGTATCGACTACTTTGACAAGCTTCTCTGCGATCTCTTCCACGCTGCCGTACTCGCCGCACGCAACCGCAGCCAGCATCGCGCCGCCCATCGAAGGCCCTTCCTCGCTTTCCAAAACGTCCACTTTAATATTCAGCACGTTCGCTATGATCTTTTTCCAGAGAGGGCTCTTTGCTCCGCCACCGCAAATCTTTGTCCGCTCGATTTTAATGCCGAGTTCCTTTGCCACTTCAAAGGAATCGCGGAGAGCGAACGCTACGCCTTCCAGCACTGCCTGCGTCATATCGGCTCTCGTCGTATCCATCGTCATGCCGATGAACGTTCCTCTTGCGTTTGGATTGTTGTGAGGAGATCTTTCTCCCATCAGATACGGCAGGAAAAATACTTTATTTTCTCCAAGCGTCTCGATCGACGCCTGTTCTCCGGCATAATCCTTCGTACCGATGATCTCGTCCATCCACCATTTGTTGCAGGACGCCGCGCTCAGCATGCATCCCATCAGATGATAATGTCCGTCCGCATGCGCGAAGGAATGAAGCGCATTGAACTTATCCACGCCAAAGTTTTTGGAAGAAATAAATACCGTTCCGCTCGTGCCAAGAGAAATGTTGCACATACCGTCGCCTACGGTTCCTGTTCCGACCGCTGCCGCCGCATTATCGCCTGCGCCCGCAGCTACCTTGACGTCCCCGCCGATACCAAGCTCCTTTGCAATTTCGGGAAGCACTGTGCCGACTGCTTCGTAGCTCTCATATACCTTTGCAAGCTGTTCTTCCTTTACGCCGCAGATCTCGCACATTTCTTTCGACCAGCAGCGGTTTTTAACGTCAAAGATCAGCATACCGGATGCATCCGATACGTCGGTGCAGTGTACGCCCGTCAGCTTGTATGCAATGTAATCCTTCGGGAGCATAATCTTTTTGATCCTTGCGAAATTTTCCGGCTCCTTATTCTTGACCCAAAGAATCTTAGGCGCCGTAAATCCGGTGAAGGAAATGTTTGCCGTATATTCGGAAAGCTTATCTTTTCCGATCACATTGTTCAGATAATCGCATTCCTCATAGGTTCTGCCGTCGTTCCAAAGAATTGCCGGACGGATGACCTGATCGTTTTCATCCAGAATGACAAGTCCGTGCATCTGTCCGCCGAAGCTGATGCCCGCCACCTGACTCTTATCCGCCTCCGAAAGCAGCTCTTTCAAGCCTTCCATCGTCTGCGTATACCAGTCCTCAGGATTCTGCTCCGACCAGCCCGGATGCGGGAAAAATAACGGATATTCTTTTGAAACGATCTTCTGGATTTCTCCCTTTTCATTCATCAGCAGAAGCTTGACTGCGGACGTCCCCAAATCAATACCTACATACAGCATTTTGTTTCCTCCTTATGAAATACCTATCGTTACTGCTTCTCTTTTTCCGTTCCGTGCACGTGCACGTTTTCTTTATCATACATTTAATGATACAAAAAATCAATAGGCTTTTTCCATTTCTGGATTTTTCGTAAAAATGCACATATTTCATTTGTTTTTATTTGCCGTTTCAAAGCCTTGTTTGTGAAAATTCACGAAACCGTGCACGCACATTATTTTGTGTGCCTGTTTCATTGACACGCAGTCCGCGTCGTGCTACCTTTGAAATAAGAAATTCTATGGTGATCCACTGCAACATTATGCGTTTACCGTATGGGCGGAGAGGTTATTTATGGCTACAATCAAAGAAATTGCCGAGCTTGCAGGCGTCTCAAGAGGCACTGTCGACCGCGTACTCAACAACAGGGGAAGCGTCAATGCAAAAACGGCGGAAAAAATACTTGAAATTGCAAAAGCAGTTGACTACAAACCAAATAAGGCGGGGCTTACGCTCGCCGCACAGAAACGGCGTCTGAAGCTCGGCGTCATCCTTTTCGGCAACAGCAACCCTTTTTTTGACGAAGTAATGAAAGGCGTTCATTATCAGGAAGAAAAGCTTGCCAGCTACAACTGCACGATTCTTGTCAAGCAGATCGCTTACGATGCCGCGGAGCAGCTTGCGGCAATCGACGAGCTGCTTGCGCAGGAGGTACACGGGATCGTACTGGCGCCCTATAATTCTCCCGCCGTCATCGACCGGATCAATGCGCTCTATGAAATGGGCATTCCCGTTGTCACAACGAATACGGACGTCGATCATTCCAGACGGATCGCCTATGTCGGAAGCAATGATTTTCTTTCCGGCGAAACGGCGGGCGGACTGATGGGACTGATGACAAGCGGTGAAATCCATGCCGGCATCGTACTCGGCTCGGACCAGATCCTATGTCATACCGACCGCTTCGAAGGCTTTCGGAGCTGCATCGAACGTAAATATCCGCATATCCGTATCGACGCCGTCGTCCAGAATCAGGATGATGAAGTAGAAAGCTTCCGCGTGACACAGGAGCTTTTGCAGCGGCATCCGCAGATCAATGCGCTTTATTTTACCGCAGGCGGCGTTTACGGCGGCTGCAAGGCAGTGATTGCGGAGGGGCGGCAGCGCTCTACGACGATCATCACGCATGATAAGGTCGACACGACGCGTACTTTCGTAAAAGAAGGCGTTATCTCCGCGACGATCTGTCAACAGCCTTTTATCCAAGGCTCCAAATCGCTTGATATTTTGTTTAATTATCTGACCGCGGGCGAGCTGCCGGAAAAAGAACTGAACTATGTCACCGTAGACATCCGTATTGCAGAAAATATTTAAAACCGGCACGTCTTATCGTACCGGCTTTAGGAATCATGATTTTTATGGCACAAAGCGAGGGCGCTCCGGGTCGTTTATAACTTTCGGGACGCCCTTTTCGCCGTCTTTAATGATAATACATCAGCAGATAAACAATCGTTGCCAAAAAGCCGACGCAGAACAGAAACAGACCGAACGACATACTGCGCGTGATGACGCTGTTATACTGGCTGACCGCAGCATGCAGCGCGGCAAACTTATGCTCAAACCACTTTCGGTAAACAGGTCTTTCCGGCATACCGTTTTCCATTCTTCTGCGCTTTGCTTTTTCTTTCTGCGCCGCCGTTTTCGGCAAAGCCGCAAGGAAGCTTCTGATCCAGTAAGAAATATGATCGAGCGAGGAGCCCGCCATATGGGTGACCGGCGTCCCCTCCGTCAATTCATGCGGCAGAGGGCTGTCTTTATAAATCGTCTTACGCAGCAGCACAACGATACTGTCCACAAGGCTGTCTCCGATCCTGCATACGACCGCGCCGAGAAACGGCAGAATCTTCAGCAGCAGCGGACGATACAAAAGATTTTCCAGATCGAGCTTTTCACTCAGACGATTGCAGTATTCCCTGCGGCGTTTCCCGGAAAGCTCTATGATCGCCGCATCCGTTTCCGTCTCTGCGCGCATCATATAAGTGCGGACGATCAGAACATAAACCGCAGCGCCGATCAAAAGAGAGATCATAGCTCCCTTCAGGTTGCCGGCAGAAAAATATGCAACCTGCTCGCTTTCCCTTTCAAATTCCAGAAAGCCCTGCCCCAGATCAGCCAACTTGTCCATCGTAAGAGACGGCAAAGCACCGAGAAGCAGGATGACGAGCGCGCTGACTGTTAAAGCAGCCGCGCTGACCGGATTCATATACGTTTTCCGCATCGCATCGTAACGCTCCTGCTTCGCCGCATCCGCGTTCTTTTCTACAAATACGCATCCATAAAGCTTCGTCATATAAGCGACCGTCAATCCGCCGCTGATTAAGAAAATCCATTCGATCACCGCCATATTGCCCGCTCCAAAAAACAGCGGCTGCAATGCGCCTTCCGCAAGCAGCTCCCGGTATTCGACGATACTCTCATGCAGAAGCGTCTTGCTGATATAACCGTTAAACGCCGGCACGCCGCCGATTCCAAACGCCCCTGCAAGGAAAATCAGATGAAACAGCGGCTTGTTCCTGCCAAAGCCCCGTATTTCATTCAGATCGAGCCGATGCAGATTCATATAGATCACGCCCGCCGCCATGAAAAGCACGAGCTTGATCAGGGAATGATTGACCATATGAAGCAGACTTCCCCGTATTGCCAGTATGTTTTCATCGCCAAGCAGTCCGATCATCCCGATCCCGACCATGATAAAACCGATCTGCGAAAGCGACGAGCAGGCAAGCGTGCGTTTGATATTGACAGAGAATAACGCCAGCAGCGCGCCAAGCAGCATCGTGATCACGCCAAGCGTCAGAATCAGCGTTCCCCATACGCCGTTATGCCAAAATAGCTGACAGCTCAAAATCAGGATTCCGAACACGCCCGCCTTTGTCAAAATACCGGACAGCAGCGCGGACGCAGGAGCCGGCGCGACCGGATGCGCCTTCGGCAGCCAGATATGAAGCGGAAACACGCCCGCCTTCGCTCCGAATCCAAAGAGCAGGCAAAGTCCCGCCGGAAATAGTTTTCCCGGAGCGGAGCAGGCAATCGCCGCAAGACGCAGCTGATCGATCCTGAGCGTTCCAAGCGTATCGTATAAAAGAAAAATTCCCATCAGCATGACAAGCCCGCCGATCACGGCGATCGCAAGATACGTGCCCGCCGCGCGCATCGCTTCCTTCGTTTCGTCGTGAGCGACCCATACATAAGACGTAAACGACATGATTTCAAAGAAAATAAACGTCGTATACAAATCCGCCGAAAGGAACACGCCGACCGTCGCTCCGAGCGTCAGCAACACAAACATATAATAGCGGTTGCGGTTACGGTAGCTTTTTAGATATTCCTTTGAAAATACAGTCGTCATCATCCACATAAACGCAGCGATCAGCCCGTACAAGACGCGAAAACCGTCAAGCGTAAGCTGCAGTCCCATCCCGCAGAAATCACGCCAGATAAACTGCTGCTCTCCCATTTTGCCATAGCTGATAAAAAGCAGCAGAAACAGAATAAATTCCAAAACGACAACGCCGTCCGCAAAATAATCGCGCCATATTTTATTTTTTCTGCCGATCACATAAGATACAAGCGCTCCTGCAAAAGGAAGCATGACACAGAATAATAAAATCAGATTACCCTCCATTCTTCACATCCTCCTTTAATAAACGCCGTCCGCGATCTTTGTGAAAAATTCTACGATCGGCGCGGAATACAGACCAAATCCTATGATGGCAGCAACGAAAATTGAAAGCGGCAGCAGCATATACCAGTTCGGATCCTCCACGTCCGCAATCGTTTCATAATCAAAATCCTTCGCCGGAAAAAACGTCCGGATCACAATACTCAGCATATAGATCGCCGTCAGCAGCGCGGAAATCAGAAGCGCCCCGATTCCCGCAAACGCAAGCGGATTGTCGCTTGCGACCGCCGCGGCCGCAAGATTCCACTTGCTGATAAAGCCGCACAGCCCAGGTACGCCCATAAGCGCCAGCGCGGATACGGTAAAGATTCCGAATACGCGCGGCATCCGCCGTCCGAAGCCGTCAAGCTGATGCACATAGCTGCGTCCGGTCTTATACATAATAGCGCCGGCGCAGAAAAATGAGCATATCTTCATGACCGCATGGAACACCATATGCGAAAGCGCGCCGACCATTCCGAGCGGCGTCATGATTGTTACACCGAACAAAATATAAGAAAGATTGCTGATCGTTGAAAACGCAAGACGCCGTTTGATATGCGTCTCCTTGACCGCCCGGCTGCAGCCGTACACAATCGTAAAAATTACGATCGCCATCACAACCGTCTGCGCCCATGTGCCGCGCAGAAATTCCACGCCGAAGCAGTAATAGGTCAGGCGGATGATCGCAAACGCGCCTGCTTTGACGACCGCTACCGCATGCAGCAGCGCAGTGACCGGCGTCGGCGCAACGCCCGCATCCGGCAGCCATGAATTAAACGGGCAAACCGCCGCTTTAACGCCAAATCCAAGAAATGCCAGAACATAAACAAGCAGCAGAATATCGGTACGCCATCCGATCTTTGTCAGATCGAGACTGCCGCCAAGCACAAAGTCCGGCGAATTGCTGTATACAATAATAAAGATCATGCCGATAAAACCAAATGCCGCGCCGCCAAGCGAATAATACAAATATTTGCGGCTGGCAAGAATCGCCTCTCTCGTAAGCGTATGCATCACGAGCGGCACAGTTACGAGCGTCAAAAGCTCATAGAAGAAATACATCGTAACGAGGTCTTCCGCAAACGCGATACCAAGCGTAACGCCATAGGTAATCGTATAAAACATAAAGAAAATCCGTTCGTTTTTCTCATGCTTCATATATTCAAACGAATACAGCGTCGCAAGCGGCCAGAGCGCCGCAACGAGTCCGCCGAATACCATACTCATTCCGTCGATACGGAAAGAAAGCGTCAAATCGCCTGTAAACTTCACGATTGCAAAGCTTTCTTCCGGACGGTGCATCAAAAGACTGAACACAAGCGCGCTGTTGAGAAGGACAAGCCCCTCCAGAAACGCCATCATATGTCCGCGCTTTGAAAACGGGATCAGAGGAATGGCGATTCCTGTTAAAAACGGGATCAATACTACGATAAACATCATCATCGGCTGCATATCCATTCCTCCTTTCTAAAATAGTCCCGAAATATGATTTACAATGTAATCCGTAACAACAGATGGAAACATACCGACTAACACTGCCAAAACTGTCAATACAATAACCGGAAGCAGCATCGTCAGATTCGGTTCTTTCTTTTTCAGATGCGTATAGTCAAACGCTTTGCCCGGGAAAAATCCCTGTATTGTAACCGGCAGCAGATAACCCGCCGTCAGCAGCGCGCTGACAAGCAGCACGAGCGGTCCAAACCACGATACGATCGGCAGCTTCGTCCGAAGCGCTCCCGTCGCCAGATACCATTTGCTCACAAAGCCTCCCGTCGGCGGAATTCCGATCAGAGCAAGCGAAACGATCGTATAACACCAAAGCAGCGCCGGCATTTCCTTGCCGATTCCGGCAAGCTCGTCCACTCTCGTCTTCCCTGTCTTATAAATGATCGCGCCCGCGCAGAGGAAAAGCGTGCATTTGATAAAAGCATGACAGATCACATGGAGCAGAGAACCCGTCATCGCCGTCTGATCAAGCATCGACAGGCCGAACAGAATATAAGAGACCTGACTGACCGTCGAATAAGCAAGCCGCTTTTTAAGCAGCTTCTCCCGGTAGGCAAGCATGGAACCCATAAACACGGTGAAAAGCGTCAGCCATATCCATGTCGTCTGTACCCATGTTCCCCGAATGAAATCCGCTCCAAATAAATAATAGACCGTCCGAATGACGCCAAGTACGCCGGACTTCACGATAATACCGGACAAAACTGCCGACGCCGGAGCCGGAGCGACCGGATGCGCCGTCGGCAGCCAGCCATGCATCGGAAACATACCGGCTTTGACGCCAAATCCAAGTATCATCAGGAATACAACAAACAAAAGAAACTGCTCTCTTCCTGCAATCAGCTCCTGGTTTAACACGCCGCCCGCCGTAAACGTCAGCGTATTGGAAAACCGGAACAGAAAATAAACGCCGTACAAAACCATATAAGCTCCGCAGAACGAGTACAGCATATATTTCAGACCTGCCATAACCGCCTCCCGCGACCTTGTATGCAGGACAAGCGGCATAGAAAGCAGCGTCATCATCTCATAAAACAGATAGAACGTAATAATATTGCCGGAAAAGTCAAGCGCTACCAAAATGCCGTATACGATCAGATAAAAGCCGAAATACCGTTTTTCATCCGTTTCATGCTTCATATATTCAAACGCAAACGCGCCGCCCGACAGCCAGACGATCGTCACGACCGTTACGAAAATTCTCCCGATCCCGTCTATCTTAAAATAAACCGGAAGCGATTTTGTCAGATAAAAAAAGGTAAACGAATCGGCTTCCTGAAACAAAACAAAGAAAACCAACGCGGCTGTCACAATAAGACCTGCCGCCGTAATGCCGATCAATACTTTGCGGTTTTTGACGGCAGGCATACACAAAAGAAGCAGACCCGTCATAACCGGCACCAATATGGGAAGCATCAGTATCATTGATTCATGCATCGCTTTCCCCTCCTAACCGAACATCTCAAGTCCTGCGTGAATCGCATCCACAACAGGCTGTGAAGACATTCCCAACATAATATTCAGCGCGATAAACAAAACGATCGATACCGCATACAGCTTTTCTTTGCCGATCGCAACCGATTCATACGGCGCATCCGGTCTCGGCGTATAAATACGGATCACCGTCTTCATAAAATAGATCGCGTTCAGGATCGTACTGATTCCAAGAGCGATCAGCGTCGGCAGCATCTTGCCGACATTGTTGACCGCCGCCTGCGCAAACAGCAGCTTGCTGACAAATCCTGCGAAGACCGGCACGCCGACCATCGAAAGCGAACCGACCGTAAAGCCGATGCCCGCGATCTTATTTCGGTAGCCCGCGCCTGTCAGATCAATAAACTTGCGGCTGAATCCCGATACATCCGTCAGTCCGATCGCCGCAATAAAGAGCAGCGCCTTGCCCGCCGCGTGCGCAAAAATATGATAAACGCTCGCAAGCATACCGACCTGCGTCCCAAGACCGATCCCGACATAAATATATCCGATCTGCGCAACCGAGGAAAAAGCGATCATCCTGCGGATATCGTTCTCCTTGATCGCGCTCAGCGAACCGAAGATCATCGCCATCAGACCGAACACAAACAGCACATTGATAATATGCGTATCATGGAAGATACGGAAGCCGACCACCCTGTAAATGATCTTGATCAGCAGGAAAATATAGCCTTTCGATACAAGACTGGAAAGGATCGCCGCCGAAGAGATCGTCGAATAACCGTAAGCGTCGGGAAGCCATGCATGGAACGGAAACAGCGCGCTCTTGATTGCAAGACCGATCACCATGAGCGCGATCGCCATAACGAGCGGAATGACATAGGTCCCCTCTTCTATAATCGCCGTAACCGACTCCTGAATATTGGACATCAGAAGATGCCCGGTCAGATCGTACATCATGCAGATACCGATCAGCAGCATACCGGAACCGACAAGACTCATAATCATATAGCGGACCGCGGCCTCCAGCGTACGTCCGATCTGACGGATCATAATCAGTCCGCACGCCGCGATCGTATTAATCTCCACAAACACGTACGCGGTAAACAGATCGTTCGTATAAATCAGGGCAAGCAGCGAACTAAGCAGCAGATTGACAAGGATATAATAGAGATTATGCTTGCTTGGCTCGACTTCTTCCATGAGCTTTTTTCTGCCGCCCCACATCGAAAGCAGCATAACGATGCAGAAGAAAAGCGCGGTTGCCGCTTCCAGGACGCCCGCCCGGATCTCATTGCCCCAGGGCGCAGGAAAATGTCCCATCATGTAGACAAAGCTTTCTCCCGTTCCAAGCAGATACCAAAGCAAAGCCGCCGACATCGCTCCAATGAGCACGATCACGAACGTATTGACCCATTTTGCCGCCTTTCCCGGCAGTACCGAACAGATCGTACCGGAAAACAGCGAGATCAGAATGGAGAAAAAGGGAAAATTGCATATGAAATCCATTTTAAGTTTCCTCCTCCTTCTTAATCATGAGCGATATTTGGTCAAGGTCAAGCGTATGATACCGCCTGTAGAGACGTATCGTCAGAGAAAGCATGAGCGCCGATACCGATACCGACACGACGATACCTGTCAGTACAAGTCCGCTCGGGATCGGGTTGATATATGCTTCCACACTTTGAACGCCGCCTGTTACGATCGGCGCGGTGCGCCCGATAATATATCCTTTTTCCGCCAGAAACAGATAAACTGCGGAATCCATGATATTAAGTCCGATGATCTTTTTAATCAGATTTTTCTGAAGAAGCAGATTTCCGAAACCGATTCCGAACAGAACCGCCGCCACCGCTTCTCCGTAATTCACAAATAAATTAGCGCCCATATCAAAAGCCTCCCTTTCGGAACATCGCGTAAAAAGCGTACATCGTGCACGCAACGACAAGCCCGACCGCAATGTTGAGCGGCAGTATCAGCCCGCTGCTTAAAATAGCGCCCGGCGTTCCTTTTGGAATGATATTGTGCAGATGGTTCGCCCCCGTAAAAAAGGAATAGCTTTTCGCGATACAATAAAATGACAGCGAACCAAAACTGATCCACTTATATGTCTTTTCCGTAAAAAAGCGTTCTGTCTTCTGAAAGCCAAAGGCGTTCAAATAGAGAATCAGACCCGCTCCGATGATCGCGCCGCCGGAAAAACCGCCGCCCGGTCCGAGATGTCCGTTTAAAATGACATAAATTCCAAAAATAATAATGATCGGCACGAGAACAAAAGCCGCCATCTGTAAGATCGCGTCGTTTTTCGGCTCATAAATACGGTCGTTTGCCTCCGCCTCTTCGATCGAAATCTCTCCGTCGTTCTTCTTTTTCTTATCGAGACGCAGCAGAATAAGCACCGTAACCGTTGCAACAAACAAAACGTGCGATTCTCCAAGCGTATCGAACGCCCTGTAGTCGAGAATCATACCGCTGACAATATTGACGGCTCCCGTTTCCTGTAATCCGTTTTCTATGTAACGCTGCGGCACTTCATTGTTGACCGGGCGGTCCGCCGTACCGACCGGAGGCAGATACGATACGGTAAAAAGCAGCAGATAAATCAGAATACAGCAGAAAATAATCGAGGCGGCTTTATAAAACCTTTCAAGCCCCTTCATCTCTTTGCTTTTTGCAACGCCATACAGCCTCCGGGAAATCATATTCTTTTCCCGAATACGCGCTTTTACTTCTTCCTCCGTTTCTTTGTACGGCTCCTGAGGCTTCATTTCCACCTCTCCGAGATACGGGTCCTTTTCTCCGTTTAACCAGCGGAAAAAATGAAAGGCAAATGTTTTACGATATTCCTGTTCCGTTTTCTTCCTGCTCATCGCTTCTCTCCTTTCCGCCGATCGCATGTATTTTTTTCAAGGTAACAAAAAAGAGCACGCTCGTAATACCCGCTCCAACAGCGGCTTCGGTAATTGCCAGATCGGGAGATTCCAGTATGACCCATATAATGGACATGATCAGACTGTACGACATATAGATCAAAATAGAATTCAAAAGATTTTTTGACAGGCTGACCGAAATCGCGCAGAGAATCAGAAAGCCCATCAGCAAATATGTAAATACCGTCATTCCTTTTCTACCTCCATATGTTCTTCCAATTTTTCATTTGTCGTAGCTTCCAGTCTCGCGATCAGATGGGAAGAAACCGGAGAAGCGTTCCAAAGAAATACGATGATCAGAGCCATTTTGAGCGTCGTAAAATGGAATCCGCTTATAATCATCAGCCCCACCAGCGAAACGCCGATTCCGAACGTATCTCCAAACGCCGCCATGTGCATTCTGTTGAGCACATAATCAAAACGGAAAGCGCCGTAGATCTCTATTCCAAAAATAATGATTCCCGTCAGCAAAAATAACGTCCCTATCATAAACTGCACCCATTCAAGCATCCGTCCTCTCCTCCTTTTCATGGATTTTCCGTTCCCGGTATACGCCCATATATACCTTCGTAATGACAACAACCGCTAAAAAACTGATCATCGCATAAATCAGACAAATATCGATCAGATATCCTTCATTCATTTTCACTGCCAGCACCGCTATCATGACAATAACCATCGTACCCATCATATTGACCGCTACGATACGGTCGGCGACACGCGGACCAAGTACTGCGCGGAGCAGACAGAGCATCAGCATCACCGCCAGAATAATCAGAACGCCGATATATACAAATTCTTTTACATTTGAAAGCGTATCCATAGCTACTACATCCTTTCCATCTTTTCCAGCTCTTTTACAAATATGCCGTCCGACAATCCTTCTGCAAGCGTCTTATCAAGGCAGTGCACCTGGAATTCGTCCCCTTCCAGCGATACGGTAATCGTGCCCGGCGTCAGCGTGATCGAATTGGCAAGCACGACCTTCGCCGTCTTTGTTTTTAATGTCGTACGGAAACGGACAAGCACCGGCTCGATCTCATTTTTTTCCGAAAAAAGCAGCTTCATCGCCGATACGTTTGCTTTAACGATCTCAACGATCAGTATCACAAGATACCGCAGCATCAAAAAAAATTTTTTCCAAAGAAGGATATCCTTATGAATGCTGAATTCCATAAATTTGCAAATAAAAGCATACAGAAGCGCCGCGATTACAACTCCGAATAAAAAAATCTCAAGCGTCAGATTGCCGTTAAAAATAATCCATAATGCTAAAAACACAAAATACATCCTATCAAATCCTCCATGAAAAAAAGCCGGCGCCGCTGATAAACTACATCAGACAGCGCACAGCTTCTATGCCAATGCCTGCTGGATTGCTGCAGCCAATTCATTTTTTGACACCGCTCCTGTAATAGACGCCGCCTTTTCGCCGTTCTTAAAAATGATAAACGTCGGAATTGACATCACTCTATACTGGATCGAGGTATTCGGATTTTCATCGACATTCATCTTTCCGACTTTTACCTTGCCGTCATAAGTCTCCGCCAATTCTTTTACAAGCGGAGCCATCATTTTACAGGGACCGCACCAGTCCGCATAGAAATCTACAAGCACCGGCAATTCCGACTGCAGTACCTCCGCTTCAAAATTTGCATCTGTGAATTTATATTCCATTGCTATACCACCTTTCTCTTCTTTTATTTTTGTAAAATAAATTTGTTTCTATACAAACGGCTATCCAGATAACTGCTTTGATCAGCCGCTTTCTACCTGTATATAACGTACTTGCAGATCGGATTCCCGACCGACGAAAACCGCTCTTCATATTCCGTCATGACGTTGTCCTTCATCATTTCCGCATCGGCATGCAGATCATATGTGATCTTCTCCGCCTTCCATCCGGCAGGTTCCAGTTCTTCGACGGCAAAATCAAACAACGCCCTGTTATCCGTCTTAAATTCCAGTCTGCCGCCTTGCGCCAGTATCTTATCATAACGCGCTAAAAATTCTCTTGAGGGAAGTCTCCGTCTTGCATGCCTGTCCTTAGGCCACGGATCGGAAAAGTTTAAATATATTTTTTCAACCTCTTCTGTTTCAAACACCTGCTCAAGCTCCGCAGCGTCCATACACAAAAATACAAGATTCGGAAGCGGTTTCTCTTCCATTTTCTGCAACGCTCTCAGGAGCACGCTCGTATAACGTTCGATTCCGATATAATTGACGTCTGGATTTTTCTCCGCCATCGTCATTAAAAATCTGCCTTTGCCCATTCCGACCTCAATGTGGATCGGATTATCGTTTCCAAACAGCTCTTTCCAAAGTCCCTTTGTTTTTTCCGCCTCTTTGATGACAAGCGGACTGTTTTCAATGATTTCCCGCGCACCGGGTATATTTCTTAAACGCATAACCTGTCCTTTCTTCTTTTTGTATTTTACACTACTTACTCTTTAAAAGCAAATGAAGAGCGATAAATCCACGAAAAAGATAGGAAATAAGTAGGATTTGTGATAGAATAAATTAATATATCGCTCTTTTATAGGCAAATAACATACATACATTCAGCACAGAAAAGAGGATCGCTATGTCACAATCAGAAATTTTGCTTCCGGCAATGCCCGTACCAGAGTTAAAGGCGCTTGATCATATTAACGGCTACGAAGTACGTCCGGGTTTTTATTCACAGAACGGCGCGACCGCGCTGTCAAACAGCTGCGTTAATTTTACAGTGCAGTCTCAGGGAGCTACCTCCTGCGAGCTTTTACTGTTTCATAAAGACGAAGCGGAGCCCTTCGCCGTCATTCCGTTTCCCGACCATTACAAGATCGGAAACGTTTATTCCATGATCGTATTCGGTCTGAAAATCGAAGATTTTGAATATGCCTACCGTCTGGACGGTCCTTACAATCCCCGGAAGGGACTGATCTTTGATAAGACGCGCATTCTGCTTGATCCTTATGCAAAGGCGGTTGCCGGACAGGACGAGTGGGGCGTTTCCCGCAATGATCACGGCGGTTATCGCGCCAGAGTCGTACGCAACAACTTCGACTGGGGGACGCAGCAGCAGTCTCTGATCCCGATGGAGGACCTGATTATTTACGAGCTGCACGTACGCGGCTTCACAAAGGACTCATCCTCCGGCGTCGCGCATCCCGGCACCTTTTCCGGTCTGCGCGAAAAGATTCCTTATCTAAAGGATCTCGGTATCAATGCGGTCGAGCTTATGCCGATCTTTGAATTTGACGAAACAAAAAACCGCCGCACAGTCGACGGCAAACAGCTTCTTGAATATTGGGGCTACAATACGGTTTGCTTTTTCGCGCCCAATACAAGTTATAATTCCGATCACGAATACAACCGTGAAGGTACCGAATTAAAAGAAGTCATCCATGATCTGAAAGCAAACGGAATCGAAGTCATTCTCGACGTCGTTTTTAATCATACGGCGGAAGGAAATGAACGCGGACCTTACATTTCTTTTAAGGGTTTTGACAATAATATTTATTACATGCTGACGCCGGACGGATATTATTATAATTTCAGCGGCTGCGGCAACACATTGAACTGTAATCATCCCGTTGTGCAGAATATGATACTCGAATGTCTGCGCTATTGGGTTACGGATTATCATGTGGACGGTTTTCGTTTCGATCTCGCCACAATTCTCGGACGTGATGAGGATGGCACTCCTTTAAGCAATCCGCCTCTTTTAAAACAGCTTGCCTTTGACCCGATCCTTGGCAGCACAAAGCTTATTGCCGAGGCATGGGATGCCGGCGGGCTTTATCAGGTCGGCACGTTCCCTTCATGGAACCGCTGGGCGGAATGGAACGGCAAATACAGGGATTGCCTGCGCAATTATTTAAAAGGCGACATTTGGTCAGCCCCCGAAGCGGTACTCCGTGTGACCGGCTCCCCCGACCTTTATGAAGCATACGGACGCGGTCATGACTCGTCTGTTAATTTTCTGACATGCCATGACGGTTTTACGCTTTATGATCTGTACTCTTATAATGACAAACACAATGAAGCAAACGGCTGGTACAATACCGACGGCGCCAGCGATAACCGAAGCTGGAACTGCGGTGCGGAAGGTGAAACCGACGATCCCGCCGTCAATGCGCTGCGCCACCGTATGATCAAAAATGCCTGTGCGGTCCTGCTCTGCAGCCGCGGTACGCCGATGTTTTTA
The DNA here is from genome assembly GCA_017621975.1 of Lachnospiraceae bacterium. Taxonomy (GTDB): domain Bacteria; phylum Bacillota; class Clostridia; order Lachnospirales; family Lachnospiraceae; genus VSOB01. The sequence continues at coordinate 35,601 of JAGARW010000107.1, forward strand.
GCCGGAGACGAATTCGGCAATACCCAGTTCGGCAACAACAACGCTTATTGCCAGGATAATATTATTTCGTGGCTGAATTGGAACCAGATGAAAGAAAATCAGGATATTTATCAGTTTTTCCGTTATATGATCGCATTTCGTAAGGCGCATCCGGCGATCCGGCGAAATCTTGAACAATCCGGAACCGGCTACGATTTTATCAGCATTCATAACGGCGCTCCCGATTTCGGCGAAACAAATTCTGAAACCTGTACGCTCGGCGTTCTTTATACCGGCTACTATCGGGAAAAGCATAAAGAAGATGTCGTATATATCTGTATGAACGTATATTGGGAACCTCTTTCGATCCGTCTGCCGTTCCTCCCGCAGAATTTTTCTTGGAGGCTCGCCGTCAACACGGGCGCGGACGAAGGAAATCTTTTCTTTGAAGAAGAACAAATGCCGGAGATCAATGGTGAATTCCTAATGAAAGAAAGAAGCGTTGCCGTCTTTATAGGAAGGAGCGGACGATGAATTATATCGTACTTGATCTGGAATGGAACCAGAGCAGCCATCCCGAAGGAGAAATCAAAGAAATTCCTTTTGAGATCATCGAGATCGGCGCAGTCAAGTTAAACAGCAAAAAAGAAATGATCAGCGAATTCAGCGAACTGATTCATCCCTGTATCTACAAAGAGATGCACAAAATTACGCGCAAGCTGATCCATCTCCAAATGACAGAGTTGGAAAAGGGAGACGAATTTCCCCGCGTTGCCCAGCGCTTTCTGGAATGGTGCGGCGACGATGTGATATTTTGTACATGGGGACCTCTTGATCTGACCGAGCTGCAGCGCAACATGGCTTATTACGGTATGAGGCCGCTCGCACATGCGCCTCTTTCGTTTCTTGACGTACAGAAGCTGTTCAGCATCGCTTACGAAGATCGAAAATCCCGGCGCAGCCTCGAATACGCGATCGACTTTCTGCACATTGAAAAAGACATTCCGTTCCACAGAGCCTTCAGCGACGCCTACTATACCGCTAAGGTACTGGCACAGCTTCCGGAAGCCGTAGAAAAAAATGTCTCTTTTGATCTTTTCCACAAACCTTCGACCCGTAAGCAGGAAATCCATATCGTCTTTGACGATTATGCAAAATATATTTCCCGTAAATTTGCCGACAAGCAGGAAGCGTTCAAAGACCGGGAAGTATGCAGCACAAAATGCTACTACTGCCATCGGAATATTAAGCGGAAAATGCGCTGGTTCACACCGAACGGCAAGCATTATTACAGCATCTCCTATTGCGACAAACACGGTTATATGAAAGGCAAAATCCGCATCCGCAAGGCTGCTGAAGACGACTCCGTTTATGTTGTTAAAACATTAAAATTTATTCCCGAAGAAGAAGTTCAAAAAATCAAAGAGCTTCAGGAAAGAGCGCGCATGCTCCGCAGGCAAAAACGCATCCGCGCAAAATCTTCCTAAAAATCATAATCGTCAAACGGAGAAGGAATCTGTTTTCTCTTTTTGTGCCGGTTCCGCACACTTCTCCGTTTTGCGAATTGATAATTGTCAATGATCGCTTTGATTACAAAAATCAAAATCAACAATCCTGCAATTCCAACAACCCATATGATGACCTTTCTGACGTTGACAAAAACGACGTTGTCCGCCGCATCCGGCGTACTCTCTCCTTCCTCCTCTGCCGCCGCTTCCGTTTCGTTTTCAAGCTGATTTTCAAAATCAAACGCATCTTCCTGATTCTCTTCTGCCAGATCGACCGTTGCGCTGCCGACCGGAATCCCATGATAAGTATACTGAATCGAAGCAACAGAACTGTCAGATTCCATATCATAAGAAAGCTCCGAATCAAGATCTTCAAATACCGCTGTGATCGGAAGCACAACGCTGTCCTCCGGATTGATCGAAAGGATCGGCTTCGATGTTCCGAACACATCCTCATCCGTCTGGAAGAAATCGTTATTTTCCACCGTATACTGCGTTTCATTCGAAGCAACATTCAGCTTCTGGAAATTGGAAAATCCATAATCAAACAAACTGATCGTATCCTCAAACTGGTGCGGCGACTCTTCCCGCATCACAACGCAGATCAGCTTCATACCATCCTTTTCCGCACAGGAAACAAGCGTTTGTCTTGCATTGTCCGTATAGCCTGTCTTACTGCCGACAATATATTCATAATTGTATTTTCCGTTCGGAAAAAGCATCTTGTTGTGCGTATTGACATAGAGATCGTCGTCCGGCTGCGTCGCCGATTGCGGAATATAATAGGTCGGCGTAGAAGACATCTTACATAAAAGCTCGTTGTCAAAAAACTTCTGCGCGATCAACGCCAGATCGTAAGGCGTCGTATAATGATCGTCGTCGTGAAGACCGTTCGTCGTTACAAAGTGAGAATCCTCACAGCCAAGCTCCGCCGCCCTCTCGTTCATCAGATCGACAAACTCGTCCATGCTTCCGCTGACATGCTCCGCAAGCGCGTTCGCCGCTTCGTTTGCGCTTCCGACAAGAATACCGTACAGGCACTGTTCTACCGTAATCTGCTCTCCTACGTCAAGACCGATATTAGAGCTGTCTCTTGGAATGCTGAATACCGCTTCCTGCGACATTGTAACGGTTTCATTCATCTGGCACTGCTCCACACCGATCAGACAAGTCAGTATTTTTGTCGTACTCGCCGGGTACAAACGCTCATGAATATTTTTTTCATAAAGGATCGTACCTGTCTGCGCCTCCATCAAAATAGCGCCCTCCGCACTGACGGCAGGCCCGTCCGGCCAGTTTTCATAGTTATTGGAAGTGATTTCAAGAGACCGCTGCTGCTCTTCTAACGCCGCATAATCAGTTGCGTACGCAATGAATCCGCTTTGTGTCCCTATTATAATTGCTAAAAGTATACCCAATACAAAATTCATTCTGCTCATTTTTATTCTCCATCGTTTATTACTTATATCATACACTATTTTTTGCACAAAATGCACCTATATATAACAGAAAACGTTGAAAGCATTGTTTGCCCTCAACGTTTTTAGCGTTCCCTGGGGGAATCGAACCCTCAACTGCCCCTTAGGAGGGGGCTGTTATATCCATTTAACTAAGGAAACTTATTTTTTTCTGCTCTGTTAGTGTACCATAAATAGGATAGAAAGGCAAGAGACGATCCGGTCTCCTGCCTTTATCATTTGCTTGTTTTTATTCGCTTTCCGGAAAATCAATAAATCCCTGCATCCAGACGATTCCTTTGAAACGCCTGCCGACCGCGGGTTCTCCAAGCAGATCCGCCTCATTGATGCATACGTCGAAAAGAAGGTCGTTGCAGTTGATCGTCATGCGATACAGATATTCGCCGCTGAGGGAATTCTGCACCTTTTGACAATCCATAATTTCTCCAAGTACGGAATACTGGTCGCATTCTACGCCGTACGGCATGAAATAAGTATCTACAAGACTGAAAACGTCTTCTTTTTGGATTTTTTTAGAAATTACCGTATAGGTATCCATATCCTCAAGCGTCAGATTTTCGATCGCTTCCTCGTCCCCCCTGCGCGCGGCGGCAAGCAGATGACTTCTGTTTCTTGTAACCTGCCTTACTTTTTTCTTATCACGCTCGTTTTTGATGATCGGCATGATAACCATACCCTGGCATGAAAGCGCCGATAAGACCAAAGACGTTCCCTTTACAGGAATTTTATTTTTTTCTTTTAATTTCAAATATGTTATCACATTCTGAAAATAGAAAATCAGAGAGACGCCGAGCCGCAGATCGTCGCACACGCCGGCATACGATTCTTTTTCCGCATGGCGTTCGATCGAAATATCTTCCTCGGAGCTGACATAGCTGCCTCGTACATAAGGAAAGTAATAATTATAAATGTAATTATTGTTCTCGTCAAATTCACCGCGGACCGCGATCCCGATTCCGTCGGCAAATTCCTTACAGCATTCCATAAATACAAAGTCGTCCCGCTCCGACATAGAAATATAATCACGCTTTTTTGCGCTGCGGATACAATCTGTAATCAGAACCTGAAGCTGTTTTCTATTTTTTATCTGGCGGAATCCGATAGCACGTAAATATTTATGCAAGGAATTCACCTCTTTTCTTTTAAGCAGGTTCGGCGTTAACCAATCTTTGTCTGTCCGCCCATATACGGCTGCAATACGGCAGGAATCTTAATAGAACCGTCCGCCTGTAAATTATTTTCCAGAAATGCAATCAGCATTCTAGGCGGAGCAACTACCGTATTATTTAATGTATGCGCGAAATACTTGCCCTTTTCCCCATTTACACGAATTTTTAATCTTCTTGCCTGTGCGTCGCCGAGATTAGAGCAGCTTCCGACTTCAAAATATTTTTTCTGACGAGGAGACCATGCTTCTACGTCGAAGGATTTTACTTTCAGATCAGCAAGATCACCGGAGCAGCATTCCAGTGTTCTGACAGGAATATCCATAGAACGGAACAGGTCGACTGTATTCTGCCAAAGCTTATCAAACCACATAGCGGAATCTTCCGGCTTGCATACAACGATCATTTCCTGCTTTTCAAACTGATGAATACGGTATACGCCGCGTTCTTCCAGACCATGAGCGCCTTTTTCCTTACGGAAGCAGGGAGAATAGCTCGTCAATGTTTTCGGAAGCTCTTCCTCTGGAATGATCGTATCGATAAATTTACCGATCATAGAATGTTCGCTTGTACCAATTAAGTATAAATCTTCCCCTTCGATTTTATACATCATAGCGTCCATTTCCGCAAAGCTCATAACTCCTGTTACAACATTGCTGCGGATCATGAAAGGCGGCACGCAATAAGTAAAGCCGCGGTTTATCATAAAATCTCTCGCATAGGAAATAACTGCAGAATGCAGTCTGGCAATATCCCCCATCAGATAATAAAAGCCGTTTCCCGCTACCTTTCTTGCGCTGTCAAGATCGATGCCGTTCAGACGCTCCATAATATCCGTATGATAAGGAATTTCAAAATCAGGTACGACAGGCTCGCCATACTTTGTTACTTCCACATTTTCCGTATCATTTTTTCCGATCGGTACGCTCGGATCAATGATATTCGGAATCGTCATCATAATTTTTGTAATCTTTTCTTCCAGTTCTTTTTCTTTTTCTTCTAATTCGGCAAGTCGCTTTGCTCCGGCGGCTACTTCCGCTTTCTTTGCCTGCGCTTCTTCCTTTTTTCCCTGCGCCATCAATCCGCCGATTTCCTTGGAAATCTTGTTGCGGTTAGCTCGAAGCTCGTCCGCTTCCTGCTGTGTCTTTCTGCTTTCCGCATCGAGAACGATCACTTCGTCGACAAGTCCGAGTTTTTCATCCTGAAATTTCTTTTTTATGTTTTCTTTTACTGCGTCCGGGTTTTCCCTCAAAAATTTAATGTCTATCATTTTTAATAAGGCTCCTCTCCTTAATTTAGTACGTCTTCAATAAAGATTGAATTTTCCTTCAGAAGATCGATTGCTTTTTCTTTAAAAAGCGGCATTTTATACTGATCTTTTACAATACGTAAAAGCGGACGTTCCGGAAATCCTTTGTTCTGTCCGGTTACTACCGCGATCTCGCCGGTATTTAAAAGCACCTGACTTCCTGTCGGATACGCTGCTATAATTTTTAAAAACTCGTCTACTATTGTACCATCAAATTTTATATTTTTAAAGAACTTTAAATATTCTATCGCTTTATATGTTTTGACACGGCGGCAGCCGATGCCGCAGATCATTTCATCAAACGCATCGCAAACACTGACGACGCTGATTTCTTTTGGAATATCTCTGCGTCGAAACGGATAACCGCTGCCGTCCGCTCTTTCATGATGTGATAAAATGATATTCTTGCTGACTTTATCAAGCCATGTTTCCTTTTCGATCGACGAGTAACCATAGACAGAATGCTTCTTATATTCCGTCTTTTGATTTTCCGGCATACTTTCTATATCAATGTCATACCGTACCGGAATAAAACGAAGCCCAATATCATGAAGCAACGCTCCGACCGTAATCGCATGAATTATCTTTTGTTCAAATTTAAGGCGAAGTCCTAAAATAGTAGACAAAGAACAGCAGCTTACCGAATGTTCATACAGATCGGCGCTTCTATCTTTTAATTCTATCATTTCTTCTATTACGACTTCTTCTTTCAGAATATCGTCTATAATATTTAAAGCCGCGTCGCTCAGCCTTTGAAGTTCTCCGTTTTCCTGATAAATATGCTTTTCCAGTACATTCTTTACTTCGTTTTTAAATTTCTGATGTACTTCTTTTTTTACCGCATAAATTTCTTCCGGTTTTCTGATTGCTTTATCCTCTTTAACAAAAACATGAGTAATGCCAAGCTCTGCAATTTTTTCAATATATTCTTTTTTCAGTACGGTTCCTTCCTCTAAAAGAATCTGATATTCTGACGTCATGATCGGATTTGCTAATATTTCTCCGCCTTTCATATCGTTTACACTGCATTTTTTCATTTAGCTTATTCTTCTTCTCCCATTGCCATTAAAAGCGCCTGCTCTTCTTCTTCCCCTAACGAAATCTCACATTTTCCTTCATGAATCTCCTTCGTATAAGAATAGCAGCCGTCACTGCTGTGTACAGAATTGATAATAAACCCATCGTTACGTTTATTGAGAAGAGCTAAGCTAAAGCTCAGCTTTCCTCCCATCTGCTGAAATGCGTCATATTTTACAATTCCACATTTCTGATAAGTATATTCCATATTATAGAATAATTTTCTAATATCTTTTTTATTTTTTTCCGCTTCTTTTTTAAGAACACTGTTATCTTCAAAAATCTGACCGATCTCTTTTTCTAAGCTTTTCGCATCCTTTCCTTTCATAAATTTCTCATATCTTTTTTTTAGTTTGGATAATTTTGTTATTTGTACAATGATAAGAATAAACAATACAATAATCAACGCTGCCATTGCAATTAGAATATAAGCAATATCAAGAGAACCAAGTCCTATACTTTCAAGTAATGCACTAGACATAATCTTCCTCCGTATCTCATAATCCATTTATCTCACAATCAATTCAACGAGTCTGTCAAAATCTTCATGTGAAAAAAATTCAATTTCAATTTTTCCGCTTCCGTTGTCCTTTGCAGAAATATTGACCTTTGTACCGAGAGATTCTTTTATCTTCTCCGCCGTACTTTGATAAATATATTCCAGACTCTTATTTTTTTCAACCTTTGCTTTTTCTGTTTTTGGCTTGTTTAAATTTTTTACAAGCTTTTCAACATCACGCACACTCATTTTTTCATCAAATATACGCTGTGCGATCATATACTGCTGTTCCGGATCTTCGATTGAAAGAATTGCTCTCGCATGTCCTGTAGAAATCATTTCATCAATGACCATCTGCTGTACTTCATCGCAAAGTTTTAAAAGTCTCATAGAATTGGTGACTGCTGTTCTGCTTTTAGAAACGCGCTCCGCTACCTCATCCTGCTTCAAATTAAATTCTGTCAGCAGTCTCTTGTATGCCTGCGCTTCTTCGATCGGATTTAAATTTTCTCTTTGAATATTTTCAATTAAAGAAATTTCTACAATTTCCTGATCCGTATAATCACGAATAATAACCGGCACTTCTTTCAAACCTGCCAGTTTTGCCGCACGCCATCTTCTCTCTCCCGCAATGATCTCATAATGATCTTTACGGTCCTGTACAAGAATCGGCTGAAGAAGTCCGAACTGCTTAATAGAATCTGCCAACTCCTGAAGCGCATCTTCATCAAAATTTTTACGAGGCTGCTCCCTATTCGGTTCTACCATTGTAATCTTTACGATCGTTTCGGCACCTTTTTCCTCGTTTTTTTCTACCCCGTTTTTCTTTCTGCTATTTAATTCTCCACCGATTGCATTCGGAATCAGAGAATCCAAACCTTTGCCTAACCCTCTCGCTGCCATATGCTTAATGATCCTTTCTACTAATTACTTCATCTGCCAATAACATATACGCTTCCGCACCTGCCGATTTTGGATCATATATTTGAATCGGCATTCCATAACTAGGTGCCTCCGCCAACCGAATATTTCTCGGAATGATTGTCTTATATACATTTTGTTGTAAATTGCTTTTCACATTTTCCACAACCTGATTAGAAAGATTGGTACGGGAGTCGAACATCGTAAAAACAACGCCCTCCATATCCAGCTCCGGATTCAATCTTTCTTTTACAAGATTGACCGTATGTATCAACTGGCTCAATCCTTCCAATGCATAATATTCGCATTGGATCGGTACAAGAACCGTATCTGCCGCCGTCATTGCATTGACTGTCAGCATACTAAGGGACGGCGGACAATCTATAATAATAAAATCATAGGAATCCTTTACCCAATCAATTTCATTTCGTAATATATATTCCTTTCGTTCAACTCCGATCAACTCTATCTCCGCCGCTGCCAGATTTACATTTGACGGTAAAACGGAAACTCTTTCAATAACATTTTTAATGATACAATCCTGTATGGAGCATTCTCCTAAAATTAATTCATATATTGTATTTTCTAAATTATTCTTATCAATACCAAATCCACTTGTTGCATTTCCCTGTGGATCTGTATCGATCATCAATACCTTTTTTCCTTTTGCAGCAAGCGAAGCTGATAAATTAATAGATGTTGTTGTTTTTCCTACGCCGCCTTTTTGATTGGCGATTGCTATAATTCTTCCCATTATGCTACCTTCCATTTGTTTCACTTATAGATATTTTTTCAAATATTTTTTCTCATTAACGCTTATTATATCACGTTCTCTTTATAGAATCTATAAATTAATCGATAAAAAATGCGTGAACTCCTCATGGTTTTTATGAATACACACAATGAAAATGTTTCACGCTGTTTGTTTTTTTTAATAAAAAATGTTTCACGGATTACTTTACAATATCTTGGGTAAACGTTTCACGTGAAACATCTATATCTTGTAAATTAATTTTATTACAAATAATGTTTCACGTGAAACATAATTTTATATTTCAACTAGATTATTTTTTATTGCAAATACTGCCGCTTGTGTACGATCAGCAACATCAATTTTCTTAAAAATACTCGAAATATGATTTTTTACAGTTCTTTCACTTATATTCATTGCCTCGCCTATTTCTTTATTGAACATACCCCTCGCTACCAAGATTAGAACCTCTAACTCACGTTTCGTAAGGGCATCAATTTTTTCTTGACTATCACTTCTCGCAATCAATCTGGAATTCAATAACGGAATCAAATCAGGTTGAATATAAGACTCGTCATTAATCACTGCATTAATTGCTTTCTTTAATTCTGCGGAGCCGGAATTTTTTAACAGATAACCGTCTACCCCGATATCAACCGCTTTCACAAGATAATCTATTTCATTATGAACAGTTAAGATCAATACCTTAACGGGAATTTTCTTATTTCTGATTTCTTTTAAAACTTCAATACCATTTTTATTCGGCATATTAATATCAAGAAGTAAAACCTGTGGAATTGTATTTTCTAAAATAGAAAGGCATTCTTCTCCATCGTTTGCTTCCGCAATAATTTCAATATCCCCATCAAATTCAAGCAACTGCCTGATTCCTTCTCTTATCATAATATGATCATCCGCAATCATAACTTTAATACTCATAGATGCCTCCTCTTTTCCGTCTGTAATCCGCGCTTACGCGCTCCTCATGCCGCTTTCGCGTCATACTTGCTCGTTAATGGATGCAGGAAAAACAAATGCCCGCAGGCTTCGCCTTTTTAGCACTCCGCAGCGCAGCTCAAAAGCTTGCGCTTTTTTCGCTGTATGGGCTTCGCCCTATATTATACTCGCAAGTTTGCGCTTACGCGCTTCTCATGCCGCTTCGCGTCATACTTGCTCGTTAATGGGTGCAGGAAAAACAAATGCCCGCAGGCTTCGCCTTTCTAGCACTCCGCAGCGCAGCTCAAAAGCTTGCGCTTTTTTCGCTGTATGGGCTTCGCCCTATCAAGAAATGAAAAATCAAAGCTGTCTAAAAGCTGACGCTTTCAGCCCGCTTCATTTTTTCATTTCTTGGCACTGCTCATTGCCTGCACCCATTATATCATAAACTTTGAAAACACAAAAACTATTTCTGCTTTGGTATCACAACATTAATTTTTGTTCCCTTTCCGGGAGCAGTTTCTATTATCAAATTACCGCCAAGTAATTTTACACGTTCCTCCAAAATCAAAAGTCCAAAATGGCGTTCCTTTTTCTTTGCTTCTGACAAATCAAAACCAATTCCATCATCTTTAATCTCTAAAATAATTTCATCGCTTCTATTTTTTAATACAACGCTCATTCTCTTTGCTTTAGAATGCTTACATATATTTTGGATACTTTCCTGTATAATTCTAAAAAGAGCAAGCATCATAGATTCCTTTATTGAGTCATGATCGTCCACAACAATTTCATCCAGATCAAGGCTAATTGTAATATCAAAAGATTCTTTTAATTTATCGCAAATCTGCTCTACTGCTTCTTTAAGCCCAAGATCATCAAACGTCATCGGACGGAGATCAAATATCGTATTTCTGATTTCTTCAATAATAGAATTAATACTTTTGCTAATGAGGGCAAGTTCCAGTTTTGCCTGAATCACATCCCTGTCAATATACATAGAGGCAAGCTCCAGCCTATGAATAAGAGAGGCAAGATTTTGAAGAGAAGTATCATGCAGATCTCTTGCAATTCGTTTCCGATCAAGCTCCTGTATATCAAAATATAATTCTTTACTATCTTCTTTTATCTTATCTTCTGTTTTCAGCATTTTCATTTTCTCCAAAATAAATCATTTTTCTACAAAAAGCTAGACCTTGCCACTTGTTTCTATTTCTTATATAATAAAAGAAAAACTTGCGATATACTTTACATGAAAAAGAGGTTTCTTATGAACAAAAATCATATTAAAACAATGACTTTTATAGCCGGAACAGCAGTAGCGGCCATCCATATTTTAAATCGTATTCAATATTCTCTGTCTACTGTAAAAGACATTCTTTCCTCAACAGAAAATAATTACTATGAATGGCGCTTTGGAAAAATCCGTTATCTCAAAAAAGGAAACGGAACACCTCTTCTTCTCGTTCACGATTTAAATGTCGGAAGTTCCTCTTATGAATTTCACAAAATCATCGATCAGTTGTCCAAACAATATGAAGTTTATGCGATCGACATGCTCGGCTATGGTTTGTCCGACAAACCAAATATGACTTATACAAGTTTTCTTTATGTACAGCTTTTGACAGACTTTATCAAAACAATTATCGGTAAAAAGACAGATATTATTGCAACAGGAGACGCTTCTTCCCTTGTTATCACAACCTGTCATAATAATCCTGAAGTATTTAATAGAATCGTACTGATCAATCCGCAAAGCCTTTATCAGCTTAACCTGATTCCGTCCAAGCAGACACGGGCGTTAAAGTTACTTATTGATACGCCTGTCATTGGAACCTTTGTTTACAATATCATTACAACAAAATATTCTTTTTTTAATACATTCCGCAAATATTATTTTTCAGATGCCTCTAAGATCGATGAAGCGGATATTTATGCCTACATGGAAGCCAGTCATTTACATGATTATAATTCCAAATTTTCATTTTCGAGCCATATTGGCAGATATATGAATTTGAATATTCTTCATGCACTGAAAGAAATCAATCATAGTATTTTTATCATTGCCGGTCAAGAAAAAAAGGATATTCATACGATCGTAGAAAATTATCTATATTATAATACTTCAATCGAGGCAGCTTATATAGAAAATACAAAACAATTTCCTCATATGGAAGCCCCTGAAAAAATATTAAACCAACTTGAAATATTACTTTAATGTAATGGTTCTTTTGAAGGAAGCCCCGCTTTTCTCGGAAATTTTTTAGGGGTTTCCTTTTCTTTTTGAAATAAGACAATCGTCCTGTTTATATCGGAATTCGGAAGTAAAAAATCTTTCCGGCTGACCAGACGGCAGCCTAATAAATTAACTGCCTTTTTTCCGATTTCTAATTCTTCCGTTACTTTTTCTGATTTATAAGGACCAAAAACTCCTCCTACCTTAACGAAAGGAATGCAATATTCCGAAAGAGTAGCTAAATTTGCTACCGCTCTCGAAACACAAATATCATATGTTTCACGCAGCTTATCCGGTTTTGCAAAATCCTCCGCTCTGCCATGAACCGCCTCTATCTCTGTCAACTCAAGCTGCTCTATCACTTCATTTAAAAAATCAACTCTTTTCTTTAAAGAATCAAGAAGCGTAATTTTAAGATTCGGAAAAGCTATTTTCAAAGGAATACCAGGAAAACCCGCCCCGGTACCAACGTCAATCAAAGTAAAATATTTTGATAAATCTATACATGAAGCAATGGAAAGGCTGTCAACAAAATGCTTTTTTATAACTTCCTCATATTCTGTAATCGCCGTCAGATTCATTACTTTATTTTTTTCAATAAGAAGTTCATAATACTTTAAAAACTGACATATCTGTCGTTTTTCTAAAAAAATAGAAAAAACAGATAAATCCTTTTCAAAAAAAGCTGTATCATATTTTTTAAGCAAATCCATTGTAATCATATTATTCTTCTTTCTGCCTTTGATAATGCTCCAGATAAACGAGAAGCACCGAAATATCCGCCGGAGAGACGCCTGAAATTCTGGAAGCCTGTCCGACGGAAGCCGGATGATAAGCGATCAGCTTCTGTCTCGCTTCCAGACGGAGACTCGGAACATCATTATAATTAAGCTGTTCCGGTATCTTTTTCTTTTCCATTTTTTTATACTGTTCCACCTGTCTCATCTGTCGGGCAATATAACCTTCATATTTGATCTCAATCTCGACCTGCTCGATCACGTCCGCAGGCAGAGGCTTACGCTGCGGATCAATTTCAGAAAGAATCTCATAAGAAAGCTCCGGTCTGCACATCAGCTCCGCTAAATTTGTTCCGGTACGAAGCTCCGCGCTCTCATGGCGTTTCATAAATTCCTGATTTTCTTTGGAAGCGCCGATCGTCGTATGCTTCATACGCTCAATCTCTTCTTCTATCATTTTTTTCTTTTCACAGACTTTTTTATACTGTTTTTCCGTAATCAGTCCGACTTCATATCCTTTTTCACGAAGACGTAAGTCGGCGTTATCCTGACGAAGAAGCAGCCTGTATTCTGCCCGCGAAGTCATCATACGGTAAGGCTCTCTCGTTTCCTTTGTTACGAGATCGTCGATCAAAACGCCGATATATCCTTCCGAACGATCGAGAATCAAAGGTTCTTTTCCCTTGATTTCCATTGCCGCATTGATTCCGGCGATCAGTCCCTGCGCCGCCGCTTCTTCATAGCCGCTGCTTCCGTTAAACTGTCCGGCGCTGAACAGACCTCTGATTTTCTTAAATTCAAGAGAAGACTTAAGCTGAATCGAATTGATACAGTCGTACTCGATCGCATAAGCGTTTCTTACGATCTTACAATGTTCTAGTCCCGGCACGGTACGGTACATGGCAAGCTGCACGTCTTCCGGAAGAGAAGACGACATGCCGCCGACATACATTTCATTCGTATGAAGTCCTTCCGGTTCAATAAAAACCTGATGTCTTTCCTTATCGGCAAATTTAACAACCTTATCCTCAATCGAAGGGCAATAACGCGGACCCGTCCCTTCTATGATTCCCGCATAGATCGGCGAACGGTCCAGATTTGCCCGGATGATTTCATGCGTCTTTTCATTCGTATAAGTCAGATAGCAGGAAACCTGATCGATCTGAACATCTTCGGGATCGGTAGAAAAAGAAAACGGAACGACTCTTTCATCCCCGAACTGTTCTTCCATTTTAGAAAAATCAAGAGAACGCCGATCCATTCTCGCCGGCGTACCTGTTTTAAAACGCCTTATTTCTATCCCAAGAGCCTTCAAAGAATCCGTTAAATGATTCGCCGCCTGCAGACCGTTCGGTCCCGTATAGGTGATGGCTTCCCCACAAAGGCATCTTGCTTTCAGATAGGTTCCTGTGCAGAGAACGACCGCCTTACTTTCATAAACTGCCCCTGTAAACGTTTTGACTCCCGTAATCCTTTTTTCCGCAATGCCGTCTTCATCCTCATAATCTTCCGTCAAAAGCTCGCAGACCTCCGCCTGCTTTACCATCAGATGCTCCTGATTTTCAATTACCTTACGCATCTCGCGCGTATAATCCGCTTTATCAGCCTGCGCCCGCAGGGAATGTACTGCAGGTCCTTTCGATGCGTTCAGCATTTTTGACTGAATAAACGTCTTATCGATATTTTTTCCCATTTCGCCGCCAAGCGCGTCCAACTCACGCACAAGATGTCCTTTTGACGACCCTCCGACGTTTGGATTACAGGGCATAAGGGCAATACTGTCTACGCTCACCGTAAAAATAACCGTTTCCAGTCCAAGACGCGCGCAGGCAAGCGCCGCCTCACAACCGGCATGCCCCGCTCCTACTACACACACATCTACCTGTTCCCTGATCTCAGCCATGTGACTAACCTCTTCCATCAATAAATCGATATCTTTGTTATTTACCCATACAGAATTTTGAGAAAATCTCATTGACAAGATCTTCTCCTACTTCTTCTCCGATGATCCTTCCAAGCGCCGCATACGCGCTCATCAGATCGATCGAATAAAAATCTTCCGGCATATCAAGGTCAATGCTGTTTTTTACAAGCAACAGACTTTCATACGCTTCTCTGACAGCCTCCTTGTGCCGTATATTCGTCAGATATACCTCGTTTTCAAAGGAAATTTTTCCACGGAAAAACATCGTCTGAATCGTTTCTTCCAATTCTTCCATTCCAATATTTTCCACCGTTGAAATTTTAATCACAGGGTAAGAACCGCCGCATTTTTCAAACAGCTCCGCTTCCGTTACAACGGCGGGTAAATCTGTTTTATTGAAAAGAATGATCGCATTTTTTTGTTCGATCAAAGAAAAAATTTCCAGATCGTTTTTATCAAGAGGAGTAGAAGAATCTACAACATACAAAATCAAATCCGCATCTTTAGCAAAACGAATCGCTTTTTCCACGCCTATCTTTTCCACAACGTCGTCCGTAAAACGAATTCCCGCCGTATCGATCACATTCAATCCGATGCCGCGTATTTTAATGGATTCTTCCAAAGCGTCACGCGTTGTACCTGCTATATCTGTTACAATCGCTTTTTCTTCCCCGGCAAGTAAATTAAGGAGAGACGACTTACCGGCGTTAGGCTTTCCTAATATAACCGTCCGAATCCCTTCCTTCATCATCTTACCACAATCAGCTCTGTCGAGTAACTTTTTCAATTCAAAAAGTAATTCTTCTACGATTACTTCAAGCTTTTCCTTATATCCTTCCGTACTGATATGTTCTGGATCATCCAGCGCGGATTCAATAAAAGCGATTTCGTAGATTATTTTTTCACGAAGATTTCTTATGACCTCGGAAACGGAACCTCTAAGCTGACTTAACGACGATTTTAAAGCAAGCTCGTTCGTCGCCTTTATCATATCCATGACCGCTTCCGCTTCGGAAAGATCGATCCTGCCGTTTAAAAAAGCGCGCTTCGTAAATTCTCCCGGCTGTGCCAGAACCGCTCCGTTTTTCAGAACGATCTCCAGAATCCGCTTTGTTATCAGAACCCCTCCGTGACAGTTAATCTCCACCGTATCTTCCGTCGTATAACTGTGAGGCGCTCTCATAACGGAAACCATTACTTCATCTACAAGCTCGTCTTCTTCATAAATAAAACCGTAATGGATCGTATGGCTTACGGCATTTTTTAAAATATGCTTTTTCCCTTTTGTCTGAAATATTTTATCTGCAATTTCAATCGCTTCTTTTCCACTGATACGGATAATACTGATTCCCGATTCAGAAAGAGCAGTCGCTATCGCCGCAATCGTTTCCGTTTTCATAACAAATCTCCATATTCGAAAAGGTGTATACCAAAAGATATACACCTTTCCTATTTTTCTTTTTTATCTTTTCAGAGTTACAACAACTCTTCTGAAAGGCTCGTCCCCTTCACTATGCGTCGTTACATATCTGTCGCCCTGCAATGCGGAATGAATAATTCTTCTCTCATAAGGATTCATTGGTTCAAGGGATACGGGACGTTTTGTTCTTTTTACCTTGAAAGCAATGTTTTTTGCAAGATTTTCAAGCGTATCTTTTCTTCTTTTTCTGTAATTTTCCGTATCTACTTTCACACGGATATAGTTTTCAACATCTTTATTAACAACAAGAGAAGTCAGATACTGCAAAGAATCAAGGGTCTGTCCTCTTTTTCCGATCAGAACGCCCATCTCGTCGCCGCTTAAATCAATATCCATCGTATTATCGATCTCATCATATTTGATATCGACGATTACCGTCAAATTCATCGCTTCGAATACACTATCAAGAAATTCTTTTGCAATATCTTTTACGGAAGATTTTACTTTTGCTCTGATCACTGCATTTTTAGCGCCAATTCCAAGGAAACCTGAGGAACCTTCTTCTACAACTTCATACTCAAGCTTATCGCTTGTAACGGAAAATTTCTGGCACGCTTCTGTAATCGCATCATCAACTGTTTTTGCACTTACTTCTATAAAATCCATTGTAAATTCCTCCTATTTGTTATTTTTATTATTTTTCTCATTATACTGTTTTACAAGATTTGCTTTTGCAGCAATACTATTTGGTTTTAATTCTTTGCCGCTGTAATATTCTTCCGCTTTTCTTAATGCAGCGTCTTTTTCTTCCTGTGTAAATTTCGATTTTGAAGAATTCATTTTCTTTGTGTTCATGGAAGCATAATCATTTAACTGTTTTCCGGAAA
>JAGARW010000108.1 GCA_017621975.1 Lachnospiraceae bacterium
AGCTGCTGCGCATCCTTCTGACCGAAATAAGCCCGGTCGGGCGCAGCGATATGGAACAATTTTGAAACGACTGTACAAACGCCTCTGAAATGAACCGGGCGGGTCTTGCCGCAAAGATTTTCAGAAAGCGTCTCGATGCTGACATAGGCGCATGGATCTATATACATATCCTCCGGCTCCGGATGAAAGATCATATCCGTTCCCATCTCCTTGCAAAGCGCACTGTCTCTTTCAAAATCTCTCGGATATGCTTCCAAATCCTCTCCCGGACCGAACTGCGTCGGGTTGACAAATACGGACACGATCACTTTGTCATTTTCTTCCCGGCACTTCCGTATCAGGCTCGCATGTCCCTCATGGAGATACCCCATAGTAGGAACAAGACCAACCGACAATCCTTCCCGCTTCCATGCTTTCACGATCTTCCTTGTCTCATCGACAGTTTTTGTTATATACATCTTAAATTCCTCTCTTCTCATGAATTTGAAGATAGCCTCGTTTTGACGCTGTGTTATTCCATATTCTTCAACAATCCGTGTTTTTCATAAGTTGTTGTTCTACAGATGCGGTTGTTATCATCAACAAAAACAACAGCCGGCTTATGGCTTGCAGCTTCCTGCGCATCCAATCCTGCATAAGCCATAATAATGATCTTGTCACCGACGCTGACACATCTGGCGGCGGCTCCGTTTAAACAGATCATACCGCTCCCCTCTTCTCCACAGATTGTATAAGTTTCAAAACGATTGCCGTTGTTCACATCAACGATCTGCACTTTTTCATATTCCAGAATGCCTGCCGCATCAAGCAGGGATTTATCTACAGTGATGCTGCCTACATAATCTAAGGCCGCTTGCGTCACCGTAGCGCGGTGAATCTTGCCCTTTAACATTTCCAATGTCATTTTCTTTCCCTCCTTTCCCTCTGAAACAGGATAAAAAAAGCATCCGAAAGACATAAAAATGACTCTCAGGATGCAAAAGTGTTTCATAAATAACAGTCCGGCGTCATTTCTGAAAGTCCGAACTGATACTGCGAATGCCTGAATGAGTCTCATTTTTTTCAAATATAAGCTCTTACCCTTGGTTTTCCGCATGTATTGAGTTGTATGGAATAAAATAACAGTCAAACAGAGTATAGTTTCCGACGAATACTATCTCCGTTTGCATTATAACAAACCTATATGTAAAATCAAGTGTTTTGTATAAGAAGATAATTCCTTACAGTAAACATATTTACTAAATCATCATTTGCCGGATAATCCATGCTATGTTAAATGCAATAGGTGATGATGTATGGACTATAAGCTCAGGATACGCGATCTTCGCGAAGATCACGATAAAACACAGCAGAATATCGCAGACATCTTAGGCACTTCACAAACGATGTATGCCCGTTATGAACGCGGCGCAAGCGAACTCCCCGTGCGTCATCTGATCCGTCTTTCAAAGTATTACAATGTAAGCATGGAATACATTGTCGGTCTGACCGATATTAAAACGCCGATCGCAAACAAATAAGACAAGTTTCAAAATTCTTATATCATTCGCATCTATATCATCCATCTCATCTCTGTACGAAACCATACATAATTTTCTGATAACAGCGTACTTTATTAATCATATTCATTTTTTCAATCTCTTAAATCCAACGAATCCGAAACGCCAAGTAAACATATTTACTAAATCATTATCCGACGAATTATCTATGCTATGGTAAGCCTAATAGGTGATGATGTATGGACTATAAGCTCAGAATACGGGATCTCCGTGAAGATCATGATAAGACACAACAGAATATCGCAGATATTTTAGGTACTTCACAGACAATGTATGCCCGTTATGAACGCGGCGCAAGCGAGCTTCCTGTCCGTCACCTGATTCGTCTTGCCAAATACTACAATGTAAATATGGAATATATTGTCGGTCTTACCGATACCAAAACGCCGATTATAAAGACTGAAAGCAGAAATCAATAAACTTGCACAGGAGATTTCGGAACATTAATCCATTCAAACTTTTCATAACATATAAAAACCGGAAATACCATATCAACCGATATGGCATTTCCGGTTTTTTAACTTTCCCAGGAATAACATGAAAGATAAAATGAGATGACTGACTGCAATGACCAGTCCATAGCGTATCTTTGCAAAGTAAAGTATCATGGCAAATAAAATCTCAAACCCGCAGACGATCCGGCTCCTCTTACGATAACGAGCCGTTTCCGCTTCGTCTAACGGTTTATGTCTGTCCGCAACCGGAGCACACCATATAATAATGGCTGCGGAAAGCACGAAAGCAATCGGGTAATGCGATAGAATCCATTCGCTCTTAACATAATTCATAACACAGCACACCATAATAATGAGCAAAGTGGATACGACCGTGCACCTCATGTGTGTATCCGCATGATAACCGCCGCTGTAAGAACGCAGCGGAATATAGCTGACCAAAAAAAGCAATACCGTAACCGAGGCATGGAACAGAACCGCCGTCAATATCGCGATCAAAATATTGATTGTCTGATTCAATAAAAGCTCATACGCATACTCGTATAACGCCCGTTCCTCTTCCCTGATCCGCTTCTTTTTGATCTGCTGTCCTACAATGCTTTTAGAAAGCTCCGCTAACATAACATTTCACCAAACGTCTTAAAATTTCCTGAATTTTTTTGCTTCTTCCGGCATATCCGGCTGATACTGCAACCAATTACACGCGCTATTCACTGAACTGATCAGCGTAGCGATCGCAAGAAGGTTTAGCGCGTTGAACAGACCGGCTTTTGCCTGAAGCCGTTTTAATAGCTTTTTCATCCTTTTCATCGATTCCCCCTTTCTTTTTTTGTCCGAATCATTTTATAACGGCACGCCGCTTATCTCAATCAAACTTCCAAAATTATACATAAAAAATGCCGATATTTGTAAAATCATTCCGTATTTTGTCCCATGCGCCGGGAAAGTGTCAAAACTGCGGTAAACCTTCCCTTCTCCCGCGACAGCGTCAGGCTGCCTCCGTATTTCTTTGCAAGCTCTCTTACGATTCCTATGCCAAGTCCATGACTGCCCGCATCCGGCTTGGTGCTCAGCAGAGAAATACTCTTCCGCCGCTTATCGTCGCAGCCATCCTCTATCCGCAGTTCATGACAGAAGGTATTTTCTATCCGCAGCACGAGCACATTCCTGTTTCCCATAAAAAGCTCGGCCTGCATACTGCGTTCTCCTTCCGCGCACCCTGCCGCCGCCTCGATCGCATTCAGCAAAAGATTTCCGAACATGGATATTTTATCTCCGTCGGAAATGAAACCGATGTCCAGCCCCTTCTCGACAAAGACCGAACATTTGACGCCCTGTTCCTTCGCCTGCTTCTCATACTCGATCAGGACTGAATTCACGACCGGATCGGCAATATAGAATACAGGCTTCTCCTCCGTCGCCAGCTTTCCTTCTAATTCATCGATAATGCCGACGATCGTCTGCGTCTCTCCCTGCACAGCCAGACTGCGGAACTGCGCATAATAATGGTGAACGTCATGCAGAAACTTCCGATACACCTCGTTTGCCTGCTCGATCCTCTCAAAATTGCGCCTTTCAAGCTCCCGTTTCAGTTCCGAAAGCTCCAATAGCTTATTGCGCTTCATTTCCTGCGTCAGATTGGAAAGAATGACAAATACCGCCGCGTTCGAGACATAAAGAAGAAACGTGCCGCCGCATACCAATATCTGAATCATTGTGGAAGAAGGAAATTCCATATAAATAAAGATCACCATGATCGTCAAAGAAGCTGCCGGCATAATCAGCAGATACCAACAAAACCTGCTGTCGCTCTCGATCTCCATCTTTTTGATATATTTTTCCGTATAGAGTAAAAGCAGATAAGAAGAC
>JAGARW010000109.1 GCA_017621975.1 Lachnospiraceae bacterium
AAGTTGATTTCGGTTTCCTCTCTGCAACTTCTACTATTTTACCTAATTTTCCGTCCCTTTTTTGTACATATTGGCGAATCATTTTTCATAATTTTCGTCAAAAAAAACAAAGCCCTTATCCTGCTGATAAAGGCTCCGTCTTTTTGATTTTTTCTTTTTTATATTTTATTTCACCGCCGCCGGCGTCTCCGCGTCTTTATCTCTTAAGGATTGACAATATTTCTGTCTCTTCCTTCGAGATACGCCTGCACATTTTCATAGACCTCTTCTACGATACGCGTTCTCGCTTCCGTCGTCGCCCAAGCCATATGCGGCGTGATCAGCAGCTTATTGCTGTCCTTGATTCTGCCGAGCAGATTGTCTGAGCTGATCGGCTCCTTTTCCAACACGTCCAGTCCTGCCGCCGCGATCTCTTCATTTTGAAGCGCCCAGTACAGGTCGGCGTTATTGATAACAGGACCTCTCGCCACGTTCAAAAGGACCGCCGTCTTTTTCATCTTCTGCAGCGCCGCCTTGTCGATCAGGTTTTTCGTCCTCTCGCTCAGCGGACAGTGCAGAGACAGGAAATCCGACTGCGTAAGCAGCGTTTCCAGATCGACCCGCTCATATTCCGTACACGCGCTCTTGCCCGAAGCGGAATAAAAAATCACCCTGCATCCGAACGCCCGCGCAATCCCGGCCACCTTTCTGCCGATATGCCCCATCCCGACGACGCCCCATGTCTTACCGGCAAGCTCCACAAACGGCAGGTCAAAATTGGAAAACCGGTCCTGCGCGCCGTACGCGCCGCTCTTGACATAATCGTCGTAATGACGGAGATGCTCGAGCAGATAAAAGAGCATTGCAAACGTATGCTGGCTGACTGCGTCCGTACAGTAATCCACAACGTTTGCGACCTTGATCCCGCGGCTCTTGCAGTAGGCAAGGTCAACGCAGTCATAGCCTGTAGAAAACAGGCAGATCAGCTTGACGTTTGCGGCTTCCTTAAGCGTCCCTTCATTCATCGGCGCCTTATTGCCGATAATAATGTCCGCGTCCCGCACACGCTCCGCTACCTGACGCTCTACCGTATTGCCGTAAACCGTCACATCGCCGAATTTTTCATAGCAGCTGATGTCAATATCCGTTCCTACGCTGTTTCTCTCTAATATTACGATCTTCATGGAAATCCTCATTTCTGCGCGCGTCTTTTACGCATCGCAATCTTCGTTTTTATTAAAGACGCTTCAGCAGCTCTTCTCTCTGCGCTTCATATCCCGGCTTGCCGAGAAGGGCGAACATGTTTTTCTTGTAGCTTTCAACGCCCGGCTGGTTGAACGGATTTACGCCGAGCAGATAACCGCTGACGCCGCATGCAAATTCGAAGAAGTAGAACAACTGTCCCAGATAATATTCGCTCACTTCCGGTACGTTGACCATCAGATTCGGCACCTGTCCGTCCGTATGCGCCAGAATCGTTCCGTTCATCGCGCTCTTATTGACAAAATCGACGTTCTTGCCTGCCAGATAGTTCAGACCGTCCAGATCGACCGGCTCCTCCCCGATCAGAATCTCTTCTCTCGACGTTTCAATATTGATCACCGTTTCAAATAAAATACGCGCGCCGTCCTGAATGAACTGTCCCATAGAATGGAGATCGGTCGTCAGATCAACGCTTGCCGGGAAAATGCCCTTCTTGTCTTTGCCTTCGCTCTCGCCGTAAAGCTGTTTCCACCATTCCGATACATAGTGAACGCTCGGTTCATAGTTCGCAAGAATCTCGATCGATTTTCCTTTTCTGAGCAGAATATTTCTCAAAGCCGCATATTTCAGAGCGTCGTTTTCTTCAAAATCAGCCTCGATCGCCTGCTTTCTTCCCGCTGCGGCGCCTTCCATCAGCTTGTCGATGTCTGCGCCGCTGACGGCGATCGGCAGAAGACCTACTGCGGTCAGTACGGAGAAACGTCCTCCAACGTCGTCCGGTACGACAAATGTTTCGTATCCTTCCTCAGTTGCAAGCCCCTTTAAAGAACCCTTCGCCTTATCTGTCGTTGCGTAAATACGTTTTGCGGCTTCCGCCTTACCGTATTTCTTTTCCATCATTTCCTTAAATACGCGGAACGCGATCGCCGGTTCTGTCGTCGTGCCGGACTTGGAGATCATATTAATGGAAAAATCTCTGTCCCCGATCACATCCATCAGATGCTTGATATAAGTAGAGCTGATCGAATTTCCTACGAAATAAATTTCCGGCGTCTTACGGATGCTC
The DNA here is from genome assembly GCA_017621975.1 of Lachnospiraceae bacterium. GTDB lineage: Bacteria > Bacillota > Clostridia > Lachnospirales > Lachnospiraceae > VSOB01. Next base: position 2,249 of record JAGARW010000109.1, read on the forward strand.
TTATCTACTACATTGTAAAAGCTGTGTCTCAAAAACTCGATCGCAGCTCTCGCGCCGAGATAAGAACCGCCGATCCCGATGACAAGCAGCACGTCGGAATCCTGCTGAATCTTTTCCGCCGCTTTTTTGATTCTCGCAAATTCTTCCTTATCATAGTTTTCCGGCAGATCGATCCATCCGAGGAAATCGTTGCCCGCGCCTTCTCTGGAAAGGAGAAGCTCTTTTGCGTCCAGCGTGAGCTTTTTCATTAATTCCACTTCATTGTCGCTTACAAAGGGCGCAGCCTTTGCATAATCGAAAGTTACTTTTGTGCTCATTTCCTTTGCTCCTTTTACGAAATATTCTACAAATTTCCTGAAACCATAAATACGTTTTCAGTATAGCAAAGCCGCCCCTATTTTTCAAGCGTGTACGGACACTTCCGCCGCTTCGCCCGTTTTAAAATATTCTTTCAGCGCCGCCCGGATTTCCTGATTCATATCCACGTCTCCCCTCACGACTCCCTGAAAGGTTTTGCCGCGGTACTGATATTCATAAGTCCGATCCGCCGCAGGAACAAAATCGTCGAGAAAAGCCGCGCGGTTGGTCGTCCCTCCCCATTCCCCGTCAAGCCATCTGTCAAAATCCGCGCCGTATCGCTTCAGCAGGTCGAGAATGTCAAACAAAGCCTTTTTTGAAATCCCAAACGCTTCGGCGCATCCGCTGTAATAGTTTTTGGCGTAACGGGACAGGTTTTCGCTTGCGTGATATACTAGCGTATCGGTCGGAACTCTCCTGTATTGATTTGTATCGGGAACGGGAATCGCTTCCTTATTCGGATCGGCGCCTTTTTTCAGCAGCTCTTCAACAAGTCCGACGTATTTTCGGGAACTTTCGTAATTTCCGTAAAGGATCGAATCCATAGCTCCGATGATCGCGTCGTTCAGTACCGACATACAAAGGCTGCGCGGCGGCACGAGCGCGGGATCTTCCCTGAAATCAGGATCGGCGCCGTTTTCAAGGAGAAGCTCGATGATCTCAAATTCTCCGACCTTGATCGCCACCTGAAGCGGCGACTGTCCCACATCCTTTTTCGGCGCTTTTCCGTCGTAAACCTCGTTGACGACGGCGGGTTTTTTTGCGATCGCCGCCCGGACCGCGTCAATATCGCCGTGCCTGATATCTTTAAACAGCTTTTTCAACCTTTTCTCCTCCGTATTCCCGTTTCCTGCGTTCTATTCTATTACCATCTCATAATACTCTTCGCCGCTTAACAAAAATATAGCATACGGCTGCGGACAAATCCACAATATCCCGTCTTCCTTATGCAAAAAATTCTCTCAGCAATGTTTCAAGTTCGTCTCCTTCTCCTTCCGTCTGTTCCCGCGCGCTCTTCCTTTCCTCCGTTCCGGCAGCTTGTCCCTCCGCGCGCTTTCTTTCCACCATTCCGGCGGCTTGTCCCTCCGTGCGCTTTCTTTCCGCCATTTCCGCAGCGCGCTCCGCCGGGTTTTCGCCCGCGCTCTGTCCTTCTGTCCCGTTTTCCGGTTTTCTGTCTGTTTCTATCTTGTTTTCTGTCATCTCCCGCGTTTCCTTTTCTTCCGCCCCGTTCTCCGCCGATATGCCGGCGCGGTCCACAAGAAACTGCTGCATTTCCTCTTCTTTGACGAGCTGAAGACGTTTGACCAGATGATTTTCAAGATAATCGATAAGATTCGTACGCACCATATATTTTTTACCCTTTACATCAACGAGGGAAGAGATTGAAAAATAAAGGTAAAGCCCGAATAAGCTGACGATGTAATACGGCAAAAGCTCCGTAAGCTCCGCTCCGTTAATAATCCCAATGCATGCCCCCACGCCCGCAGCGAAGATCGAAAGCAGCAGAAGCTGACCTGACACATGCGTCATATTCGTAACACGCATTCCGGCAAATTTCATCTGATTCATAAATTTATCAACGAATACCGGAATATTAACGCTGCCCTCATTCAGTTCATAGCAATTAGAAAATTTCAATTTACACTTCTTTAGTATTTTATTTTCGGTCATCGCCATATTATCTGTCTCCTGAATCATCTTCTGATACAGAATACCGATTATAATCTGACCCAAAATGCTCAATACTAATAAAGCAAGTACAATCCCGATCAGATAGGAGTGTTGTAAAAATTCAAAAAGCATATCCTGCACCTCCTGTCATGCTCCGCCTTTTTAGCCGTGCCTCTCTTCGCGCCAACATTTTTTCGCCGTGCCATGTCGCGAGGCTGCGCCCTATGCCGGAAGCCGTCCGCACGTCCGCACGCTAGCGGCTCCGTGCTTCCCTTCGCGCCAATATTTTTTCGCCGTGCCGCTCGAAAGCTCCGCTTCCTCGCTCACGGGCTGCGCCCTATGCCGGAAACCGCCCGCACGTTCGCACGCTAGCGGCTCCGTGCATGCGGCTTCCGGCGCACGGCTTTAGCCTTCGCGCATAGTATAACACCGGAGGGAATTTTTGGGGAAAAAATCGTTTTACATATTTCGTCAAAATTTTTGGAAATACTGGAAACAGAATATATCATCTGCTATAATATCCGCGTAGGCAATAAGCCGTGCAGAAGCAGGTAAAAATACAGATGCGCCATGCTTGCATGGATGCAGATGCATTTTTATCTGTTTCTATAGGGCGCAGCCCATGAGCGAGGAAGCAAAGCTTCCGAACGGGCACGGCGGCGCAGTTTAAATTAACGATAGATTTTAGGAGGAGTTCATATGAAATATCAGCCAAAGGGAGTCTGTTCCAGCGCAATCGACATTGACGTTCAGGACGGTATTATCCGTTCCGTTTCTTTCACAGGCGGCTGCAACGGCAATTTACAGGGGATTTCCAGTCTCGTAAAGGGAATGAAGGTCGAAGACGCCATTTCCAAATTAAAAGGCATCAAATGTGGATTCAAGTCTACTTCCTGTCCTGATCAGCTTGCTCAGGCGCTGGAATCCATCAAGTAATTCAGGAGGCGCTTCATCATGAAGAAAATCGTCTTAACAGGAGGCGGTACGGCGGGGCATGTTACCCCAAATATCGCTCTGCTTCCTTCTTTAAAAGAAGCAGGCTACGACGTTCATTACATCGGTTCCTATGACGGAATTGAAAAAAGACTGATCGAAGATTATGAAATACCTTACTACGGAATTTCCACCGGAAAGTTCCGCCGTTATTTTGATCTGAAAAACTTTACGGACCCGCTCCGTGTGCTGAAGGGTTACTCGGAAGCAAGAAAAATCTTGAAACAGATTTGTCCTGACGTTATTTTTTCAAAGGGCGGCTTCGTTTCCGTGCCGGTCGTTCGGGCAGCGCATTCCCTCGGTATTCCGTGCATCATCCATGAATCCGATATGACGCCCGGTCTTGCCAATAAGCTCTGCATACCGGTCGCGGAAAAGGTATGCTGTAACTTCCCGGAAACATTGCAGCTTCTTCCGGCGGAAAAAGCAGTCCTTACCGGCTCTCCCATTCGTGCGGAGCTGCGTCAGGGCAACCGCATCGCGGCTCTTGACCTTTGCGGTTTCACAGCAAACAAACCTGTCGTTATGGTGATCGGCGGCAGTCTCGGAGCGGCTGCCATCAACAAAACCGTCCGTGAAGCCCTTCCAAAGCTGCTTGAAGATTTTCAAGTCATCCATATCTGCGGCAAAGAAAAGATCGACAATCTGCTTTTAAACGTACCGGGCTACAAACAGTTCGAATATGTAAAAGCGGAGCTGAAAGATTTGTTCGCGCTTGCAGACGTTGTCATTTCCCGCGCAGGCGCAAATGCGATCTGCGAGCTTCTCGCGCTCAGGAAACCGAACGTTCTCATTCCGCTTTCTGCCAAGAGCAGCCGGGGCGACCAGATTCTCAATGCGCGCTCCTTTGAAGCGCAGGGATTTAGTCTTGTCATTGACGAGGATGATCTTGTCGATTCCATTCTCGTTGAGAAAGTACATGAAGTATACTTTTCCCGCCAGATGTACATGAATGCGATGGACAAGAGCAATCAGCTCGGCTCCATCCAGGCGATCATGAAGCTGATAGACGACGCGGCGGCAAAGCAGTTGTAACAGCTTCAGATGATTCAGCTTTATATTATTTAGCCCAAAGCAAAACGGATGACGAATCTTCTGATTCTTCATCCGTTAATTCCTTAATCGAGCCAAATACGACAAAGCCGCGGAAGCGTACGCTAAAGTATCTGCTTCCGAATTTCTTCCAATTCTTCCTGCGTCGGCTCGCCCGGCTTCCAGCCGATCTTCTGTCCGTCGCCTTCATATCTTGGAATCAGGTGCATATGAAAGTGAAATACGGTCTGTCCGGCGCATTCCCCATTGTTCTGCACGAGATTGAAGCCGTCGCACCCAAGCTTTTCCGTCATTGTCCCCGCCATTTTTTTCGCAAGCCGCATAACCTTTGCCGCCGTCTCATCCGGCAGCTCATACAAGTTTGCAAAATGATTCTTGGGTAAAATCAGCGCATGTCCCTTCGTTGCCGGTCCCAAATCCAGAATGACACGAAATTCTTCATCCTCATATAATGTCTTGGAAGGGATTTCTCCGTTTGCAATTTTGCAGAAAATACAATTTTCATTTTTCACAATAACATTCCTCCGTTTCAAAGCGTTTTCCGCCCTATTTTTTTAAAATTTCTTTTCGCAAAGCCTTTTATTCCTGAAATACAAATATCTGATCCAGCGCGCGGAGCAGTTTGAAATCGCCCTTTGTTTTCATACTGCCGCTCATAAACGCCCGCTGAAACGTCATTCTGGCATAAATAATGTCTTTCATTGTGCCGCTTCCAACTCTGATCTCTACATCCGCGCCTGCCGGATTGCCGTAACTGCATTCCATTTTCGCTCCGTCCACTTCAACGACCAGCGCCTTCTCCTTATCATCGATCCAAAAAAGATAGACCGCCTTAATTCCCGGCTGGGGTATAAAATGCGCTTTTAAATCACTGATATACGCCGTCTCATCATCCATTTCCTGATGCTCAAGCAATCCCCTGAAAAGACTTGTCAACTCCTGAATATCCTCTTTCTGACGCTGTACATAGCCTTCGTCCGACGCATACTGGGAAAGCTGTTCCGACTCCTGCGGCGTCAGATCGATATTTTTTGTCACGGACACCATCTGCTTGATGACCTGATTGCTTGCCGGCAGGCTCGGCGTTTTTTGGTTGAGCGTGCGGTACATATTTTCCGCTTTTTTCTCGATGATTTTGATATAATCCTGATTCATTTCCAGACTGACCGTATCGGCGATATAACCGCAGATACCGCTGCACGGCAGACCGCCCAATATTTCCCATGCGACGGATAAGTCTAATTTGCCTTCCCGTTCGCCGTATGTCGTCGACATTACAACGGGACACATATAAATTTTGCTGATTTTTTCCTTATCGCCGTACAGCCAGCATGCGTCAAGAAACTGATGCATATAGCCTCCGATACCGTGCCATTCCACCGTTGCCGCAAGAATAATGCCGTCGGCGTCTTTCAATGTCTGCGGCAGCGTCGTAATACTATTTTTCAGCTCGTGCAGATTATAACGCACAACCGTTACCCGCAATTCTTCCAGCACTTCCTGCATTTTATTAATCACAAAAAGCGTCGGGTCGTCCATCAGCCCCCGCCCGCCATAATAAATATGAATTTTCATAAAAAACCTCCATACCGGAACTGTTTCCAGTCATGACACACAAAATATACCCAGTCCAGACTTGTCTGAACTGAGTATATCATAATTTTTTATGAGAATCACTCTATTTTATTGTTCTTTATCACATTTCGATACCAATACGCCGAATCCTTCCAGATACGTTCCTGATTACGGTAATCAACAAACAGCAAGCCAAACCGCGGATCGTAACCCTCGTTCCATTCAAAGTTATCCATAAGAGACCAGTGGAAGTAACCCCGAATATCACAGCCTTTTTCAATGGCACGTTCCATTTCCGTCAAATATTTCCGGATAAAATCGATCCGGTCCTGATCGTGTACCTTGCCGTCCGCATAAATCCGGTCATTGCATGCCAGACCATTTTCCGTCACATAAAGTGGCAGACCATAACGTTTCTGCAAAAACCGCAGTCCGTAATCCATAATTTTAGGCGTTACGGGCCATCCAAGCCCTGTCCGCGGAAATCCCTGATGTCTTGGGACATATCCGTCCTTATCGCATTGCTGCCCGTTATAAATGTTGACGCCGACAAAATCGACAGGCTGACTGACAATTTTCATCTCATTCTCATTTAATGAGAACAGCTCCATCCCGTTTTTTCCGAGAATCGCCGGATCAAGGAACCAGTTGTGCGTAAAACCAAGTCCTTCTCCCTGCGTGGGAAAAGAAAGCTCATACGCCTTTTCCTCAGCCTCCTTTGAATCATCGACCGGATGGCAGAGCGTGCCTGTCGTAACCGTTCCGATGCAAAGAGGCTGTTTTGCATTTTCCCGCATCGCTTTTACCGCTTTTCCGTGTGAAAGCAGAAGATTTTTCATAATTATGCCGGATTCCTCCTGCGTCCATTTGTATCCCGGCGCATGAACGCCATCCACGTAGCCGAGCTTTACGACGCACTGCGGCTCATTGATCGTGGCAAACATTGTCACACGGTCGGAAAAATGTTCCGCCGCCGCTCCCGCATATGCGGCAAACGCATCGCTGATACCGTCCCATGCAAAACCGCCCTTTTCAAACAGAGCCTGCGGCAGATCCCAGTGAAACAGCGTGATCACCGGCTTGATGCCGTTTTTCAAAAGCAGGTCGATCAGCCTGTCATAAAAGGCAAATCCCTTTTCATTGCGCTCCCCTTCTCCTTTTGGAAAGAGCCGCGCCCATGAAAGTGAAAAACGGTATGCCTGTAAGCCAAGCTCCTTCATCAGCCTGACGTCTTCTTCCATGCGGTGATAATGATCGCACGCAATATCGCCGTTTTCCCTATTCTTTACCGCTCCCTCCTGATGGGAGAAAACATCCCATATCGACGCGCCTTTTCCGTCCTCCTGCCACGCGCCTTCTATCTGGTAGGACGCGGTCGCCGCGCCCCACAAAAAATCTTTCGGAAATCCCATATATGACCTCTTTTCGTTTATTTCGTATTGTTGACCTTCCGCTAAGCCGGCTACATCTCCGCTATTACTTCTACTTCCGGCTTGCTGCTGACGGGAATGATATTTCCCGCTACCTCTTCGCCGTCCACAACAAGGCGGCGGATTCCTTTCTGCGCGTCGTTTTCATTTTTAATTGTGATGTGATATACCGTACCGCGGAATGTACGGGAAACTTGGCATTCCTTAAACTGCTCCGGAAGACACGGATCGATCGTCAGTCCGTCTAAGCTCGGCCTAATTCCCAAAATGTACTGGGAAGCGCTCAGGAATGTCCATGCCGCCGTACCGGTCAGCCAGCTGTTCTTTGCTTCTCCGTGGCGCACCGCGTCTTTTCCTGCAATCATCTGGGAATAAGCATACGGCTCCGTCCGGTGAATATCGCTGATCTCCTCAATGTAAGCGGGACATATTTTCCGATAGGTTTCAAATGCACGTTCCCCGTTTCCGACAACTGTTTCCGCAGCCGTAATCCAAGGATTGTTATGGCAGAAAATGCCTGCGTTTTCTTTATATCCGCAAGGATAAGAAGTAACCTCGCCCAGTTCCAAATGATACTCCTTATAAGCAGGCTGCAGCAGCACAATGCCATATTTCGTATCAAGAAGCCGTTCCACGGAAGCAAGCGCTTTTTTTGCATATCCTTCTTTGACGCCGATGCCTGCCAATACGCAAAAGCCCTGCGGTTCAATATAAATCTGACCTTCTTCGCACTCCTTCGAACCGACCTTATCTCCGTTTGCGTCATATGCGCGTAAAAACCATTCTCCGTCCCACCCTGCATCAAGCACGGCGTCGTACATTTTCTGCACTTCTGCCTCAGCATTTTCCGCTTCCGCATCAAGTCCCATATGACGGCACAGATCTGCGTATTCTTTTCCATACTTTACGAACATACCGGCAATAAATACCGATTCTGCCACGGGACCTTCGGACGGTCCCGTGGTCTGGAACGATTCGCCCGGCTCTTTGGAAAAACAATTCAGATTCAGACAGTCGTTCCAATCCGCGCGCCCGATCAAAGGCAGCTTATGCGGTCCAAGATGCGTTACCGTATAACCAAACGAACGGCGCAGATGTTCCATAAGCGTCGTTGCCTTTGTCTTGTCGCTGTCATACGGCACTATTTCATCAAGAATACTGAAATCTCCGGTTTCTTTAATATATGCAGCCGTACCGGCGATCAGCCAGAGAGGATCGTCGTTAAAGCCGCTGCCAATATCCGCATTTCCTTTTTTTGTCAAAGGCTGATACTGATGATATGCGCTGCCGTCTTCAAACTGTGTGGAAGCAATATCAATAATTCTTTCTCTTGCCCGGTCAGGGATCAGATGTACAAAACCAAGCAGATCCTGGCACGAATCGCGGAAACCCATACCCCTTCCGATACCCGATTCGTAATAGGAAGCCGATCTCGACATATTAAACGTTACCATACACTGATACTGATGCCAGATATTAATCATCCGGTCAAACTTTTTGTCTCCGGTTCTGACGCTGAATTTTGACAGCAGCCCGTTCCAGTGTGCCTTTAGTTGTTTCAATGCTTCATCCGCTTTTTCCACTGTATTGAAACGCTTCAGCATCGCAAGCGCCCGTTTTTTATTGATGATTCCCGGCGCCGCCCATTTCTCTTCTTCCGGATTTTCCACATAACCAAGCACAAAAACAAACGTTTTTGACTTTCCCGGAGCCAGCTCCAGGTTGATCTGGTGGGAGGCGATCGGCGACCATCCGCTTGCGATAGAATTTGTCGCTTTACCGTTTACGACCGCATCCGGCGTATCAAAACCGTTATACGCGCCGAGAAACGCATCCCTGTCTGTTTCAAAACCGTCAATTTGCGTATTGACCCCAAATACCGCGTAATGATTTCTTCTCTCTCTATATTCTGTTTTATGGTAAATGACGGAACCGACAACCTCTACTTCGCCGATGCTCAGATTTCTCTGGAAATTTGTCATATCATCCATTGCATTCCATAAGCAGAATTCGACAAACGAAAACAGCTTCAGATTCTTTTTTTCCGTTCCCTCGTTTGTAATCGTTACTTTATGTACCTCGCAGTTATCTCCGATCGGAACAAAAGCGGTCACTTCTGCCTTTACGCCATTCTTTTTTCCGGTAAAGACGCTGTAACCCATGCCGTGACGGCAGACATATTCATCAAGCGCTGTTTTGGTCGGCTGCCAGCCCGGATTCCAGATCGTACCGTTGTCATTGATATAATAATAATGACCGCCCGTATCATAAGGCACATTATTATAACGGTATCTCGTCAGCCGGAGCAGCTTAGCGTCTTTATAGAAACTATAGCCCCCGCATGTATTGGAAATGAGAGAAAAGAAATCCTCACAGCCGAGATAATTGATCCACGGCAGCGGCGTCTTTGGCTGTGTAATGACGTATTCTCTATTTTCATCGTCAAAATATCCATATTTCATTTTTATAATTCTCCTATCCTCATTTTTTCGAAAACGATTTCGTTTTAATTTTCCACAAAAAATAATCCGTTTCTTTTTGTTTTCTATCATAAATATATTAAATAATTGCCACAAAATCAAGGACTTTTTCATAAAATCCCTAAAAATTGTGTTTTCTAAAACGTATACGTATATTTCCCTAGTTTTTTCGATATATTTTGCCTTAAATTTATTATTTTTCTCCATATAAATAAGTAAGAACTTCTTATTTCCCATCTCTTTTTGGATAAAATATCTATATTTTTTAAAAAAATGCTTGCTTTTATAGAAAGAATGATGTATGCTTAATTTACGAAAACGATTAAGTAAATGATTCGGGGTGATTTTTCGGATCGGTAAGGCAGGTGACGATATGGTTTCAGTAAAAGACATCGCTACCGCATGTAACGTATCTGTTGCAACAGTCAGCAAAGCGCTGAACGATTACAGCGATATCAGCGAAAAAACCCGCGCTATGATAAAAGAAAAAGCGGCGGAAATGGGGTACCTTCCCAATATGGCGGCGGTTGCTCTCAAAACAAGCAGGACCTACAACATTGGCATTATCTTCGTAGACGGCGTGAACATCGGTCTGCGGCACGAATTTTTTGCCAGCGTTCTGCAGGGGATCAAAGCGCAGGCGGAGTCTTTCGGATATTGCATCACCTTCATTACAAACCGGATCGGCGAACGGGAAGTCACTTACAGGGAGTATTGCAGGAACAGACAGTTCGACGGCGTTATCATCGCCTGTACGACAAATTTTAACGACCCGCAGATCCTTGAGCTGATTAGCAGCGACATCCCTATCGTCACGATCGACCATGTATTCAACAACACGATGTCGATCGTTTCAGACAACGTCAAAGGAATCCGGGATCTGATGGATTACCTGTATTCTATGGGGCACAGAAGGATCGCTTATATTCATGGCGACGATTCTTCCGTTACGCAGGATCGGCTTACCAGCTTTTATCAATGTATCGAACGGTTCGGCCTTGAAATTCCGCCGGAGTACATACTGGAGTGCAAGTACCACGATACCGGAAGGGCGGCGGAATGCACTGCAAAGCTTCTCGATTTAAAGGAGCCTCCGACCTGTATCCTGTACCCTGACGACTATACTGCAATCGGCGGGATCAACCTGATCAAAAACCGTAACCTCAATATCCCAAACGATATATCCGTTGCCGGATATGACGGCATTACATATTCCAAAATCCACGAGCCGTCCATCACGACATTACAGCAGGACAGCGACACAATGGGACGCGAGGCGGTAACGCACTTAATCGATCTTATTGAGAAACCAAAAACAACGCTGAAAGAAAAATTCGTTGTGGAAGGTTCCGTCTTAATAGGAAAATCCGTAAAGAGTTTATAAGGGATTTCAAAAATGATTTGCCTGAAAGGCAGAAGGAGGACACAACATGAAAAAGTTCAAAAAAATCTTAGCGCTGTCATTAGCAAGTGCTATGACAGTTGCGACACTGGCAGGCTGTGGCGCAAGCGGCGAAACGTCGGCTCCGGCGGCCGAAGGAACGGAAAGCTCAGCGGAAACACAGGCGGCCGCGTCTGACGACGGCGCAGAAGCAACAGTTTCCGCAGGAGACGAAGGCAAAATCTTCAACATCTATTGCTGGAACGAAGAATTCAAGAGCCGTATCACATCCCACTATCCGGGCTATGAAGAAGTGGACGGAACGACCGGCAAGATCGGCGACGTTACTGTCAACTGGCACATTACGCCGAACGACGACAACGCTTACCAGAATAATCTGGACGAAACGTTATTAAATCAGGAAAGCGCGGCTGCGGACGACAAGATCGACCTCTTCCTGATCGAAGCGGACTACGCTTTGAAATATGTCGATACGCCTTATACAATGGCTGTTTCCGATCTCGGCATCACAGAAGAAGACGTAGCGAACCAGTATCAGTACACGAAGGACATCGTTACAAGCTCCGACGGCGTTCTGAAGGGCGTTTCATGGCAGGGCTGCCCGGGCGCATTATTCTATAACCGCGAAGCTGCAAAAGAAGTATTCGGTACGGACGATGCTGCGGAAGTTCAGAAAAAGGTTGCGGACTGGGATACCTTCGTACAGACGGCTGATGAACTGCAGGCAGCGGGCTATAAGATCACTTCTACTGTAAACGACGCTTACCGTGTATACTCCAACAATGTATCAACTCCGTGGGTCGTTGACGGCAAGATCAACATCGATGAAAATATCAAAAAATGGGTTGACGATTCCAAAGCTCTTGTTGATAAAGGCGAAACAGGAACAAGCGAACTCTGGAGTGACGACTGGTCCAAAGGCTTCTATCCGGAAGGAAAAGTATTCTGCTATTTCGGGCCGGCTTGGCTGATTAACTTCTCGATGGCGGCTGATCAGGAAGGCAGTATCGGAAACCTCGGCGGTTGGGGCATCACAGAAGGACCTCAGGGCTTCTACTGGGGCGGCACATGGATCTGCGCAGCGACAGGCACGGATAACCCAAGCCTTGTAAAAGACATTATGCTGAAAATGACAACAGACGAAAAGATTATGACAGACATCGTAGTTCAGGACGACGACTTCGTAAACAACAAACCAGCTATGGATGCAATGGCGCAGGATACGACATATTCCAGTAAGGTTCTCGGCGGCGTAAATCCTCTTTCGATCTACTGCGCGGGAGCAGACTCCATCGATCTGAGCAACCTTTCCGCTTACGATCAGGGCTGCAACGAAGGCTTCCAGAACGCTATGAAAAACTACTTCGATGGCAACGCGACTTATGATGAAGCGCTTGATATCTTCTATAAAGATATGGCGGAAAAATATCCTGAATTAACTCATTAATCAAACTATTTTGCTTGAAAAGGAAGACAGTGCCTGCCTGCATCAGTCGGGCAGGCACTGATTATATCCTAATCAAGTGTCAAGCCGATAAGAAAACAATGGTGCCTGTCACATTACAAACAAACGGTTGTTTTCTTATCGGTTGGACAGCGGCAAAACCATTTGCCTAAGCGAAAACAGCATTACTATTTTATAGAAAGGAATGGTCATCTTATGGAAAAGATAAAGAGAAAACGAGGTAAAGTCGTAAGCTATAATAAATGGGGATATTTCTTTTTAATCCCTTTTGCCACCGTTTATATCATATTTCAGTTAGTTCCGCTCGTCAGCACGTTTTATAACAGCTTCTTTGAAAACTACCGGTCCGGCCTGATGCAGGTAGGCCCGAATTTCATCGGTCTGGAAAATTACAAAACGCTTTTTTCCACGCCCGATATCTGGATTTATGTGAAAAATACGCTTATCATGTGGGTCATGTGCTTTATCCCGCAGATCATCGTTTCTCTGCTGCTTGCCTCATGGTTTGCGGATCCGCAGCTCAGAGTTAAGTGCGCAGGCTTTTTCAAAACAGTTATCTATATGCCGAATCTGATTATGGCTTCCGCTTTCGCGATGCTGTTCTTTACCTTATTTTCAGACAGTGGTCCGATCAATTCCATTTTAATGCAGATCGGTCTTTTGGAACAACCGTTCAAGTTTTTATCCAACGTCTGGGGAACGAGAACGCTTGTTGCGTTTATGAATTTCCTTATGTGGTTCGGTAATACGACGATCCTGCTGATGGCGGGTATGATGGGAATCGATCCAGCACTGTTTGAAGCGGCGAGCGTGGACGGCGCAACTTCAACACAGACTTTCTATAAGGTTACGCTGCCGATGCTGCGGCCGATCCTGATTTATGTCATAATCACCTCGCTGATCGGCGGCTTACAGCTCTTCGACGTGCCTCAGGTCCTCACAAACGGTACGGGCGAACCGATGCGTTCCTCCATGACGCTCATTATGTACCTGAACAAACACTTATTCAGTAAGAACTACGGCATGGGCGGCGCCCTTTCGGTTTTCATGTTCTTTATTACCGGCATTTTAAGTTTGTTTGTATATCAATTCTCCAATAAGAAAAACGATTAGGAGGTTCTGTTATGAATACGGCAAAAGCAAGCAAAGGATTATCTATCAAAACAAGACGTATCATCGCGCACGCTACATTGATTCTGATTACGTTTTTATGCCTGTTCTGGTTCTATGTTTTAATCATCAATGCAACCAGATCCAACGGCGAAATGACAAGAGGCTTCTCTCCTCTGCCAAGCACGCACCTCCTGGACAACTGGAGAAATCTGCTGGCGGGAACGCTTCCCGTATGGTCCGGTATGTTCAACAGTATTTTCATAGCGACCTGTACTGCGGCTCTGTCGGTTTATTTTTCAGCAATGACGGCATACGCCATCCATGCGTACGATTTTAAATTCAAAAAAGCGATCTTCACTTTTATTATGATGATCATGATGATTCCGACTCAGGTAACGTCGCTTGGTTTTCTTCAGTTAATCGGTAAAATGAAGCTCGACGATACGTTCATCCCGCTGATCGTTCCGCAGATTGCGGCGCCCATTACGTTTTTCTATATGAAGCAGTATCTGGAAAGCACGCTTCCGCTTTCGATCGTAGAAGCCGCCCGCATCGACGGCTCCGGCGAATTCAGAACCTTCAACAGCATCGTGCTTCCTCTTATGAAACCGGCGCTTTCCGTACAGGCTATTTTCACCTTCGTTACAAGCTGGAACAATTACTTTATTCCTGCCCTCGTATTACATACCGATTCCAGAAAGACTCTGCCGATTTTGATCGCGCAGCTTCGAAGCGCCGACTTCCTGAAATTCGATATGGGGCAGGTATACGTTATGATCGCGTTTTCGATCTTCCCTGTCGTTATCGTATACCTGATTCTTTCGAAGTTTATCATTCAGGGTATCGCTCTCGGCGGCGTAAAAGGTTAATTTTAAAAAAGCAAAAGGACATTTCCTAAAACCTCCTCCCAGAAACAAAGGAAATGTCTTTTTTGTTTTCTATCAATTCCGTTCCTTACCTCAGCACAAATTCTGCCTTTCCAAACTGGATGAAATCGCCCCTGCGTACCTTTACCGGTTCGTGCGGCGTAAGCAGTAAATCGTTGAGATACGTTCCGTTTGTAGAATGCAGATCTTCGATATAAACGTCTTCCTCCTCTCTAATCAGCCGTGCATGAATCCTGCTGACCGAATGCTCTTTGATCGGAAGGCTCACACGTTCCTTGTCCTTTCCGATCAGAAACGGATACATATTGACCGGATATTCCCTCTCTGTCCCCTTTTTTTCCTGCACAAGCTTATACTCACGGTGAGAAAGGGAATTACCGATATATATCGTTTTTCCATCCGCTTCTTTGGGCTGAGATTTCTCTTCAAAAAAAGCCGGCATGGCTTCTCCCGAAACGACATCCTGTGCAGCCGCCTCTCTATTCTTCTCATTTTCCTTTCTTTCGTCTCTCTGTTCTTTCCTCTTCTCCGCCGCAAGCCCATATAAAAAGATACAAATACCGCTTAAAAATAACATTACAGATATGCCGATCCATATTCTTTTTTCAATTTCCGTTAAAACAAAATACGTTTCCACACCCCAAAATGCAATTCCTGTCAGTAATGCCGTCAACACAGCCGCCAGCCCCGTTTCTATTATCGATCCGTCTTTTCCGCTCCATAAAATTCTCTTATGCAGGAGTTTCTGCCGCTGCGCTTCTTGCTGTTGCGGTTTCTGCCACAGTATTCTTTCTTCTATCTCCATTTCTATTTCCCGCTGCGTTCTGTCTTCCCGCTTCTCCAGCCTGTATTGCGATTGTTCCTCCTCTCCATTTTTTTCTTCCTCTCTTTTTTCGCCTTCTTGCTTTTCCATATATTCTTCCACTTCGACGATGCAAATATTTTCTTTTTCCACGCATCCAAAGAAAAAATAAGCAAGATCAACGCTTTTTTCTTCTTCATGACAGATTCTTTCCAGCAAGAATTCTGCCAGTTTCCGGACAGAACTTTCTTCCTGTAGTTCCGTATAATCAAACAATACCCTCAGTCGTTCCTTTTCCCTATCCCAATACAGATATTCCGGCTCAAAGCAAAGCTGCCTTGCGTCGATCAGACTATTTTCAGCTTCCCGAATTGTCTCCGTTATTTGGCAAAGCAAGTCTTTTAGGCTTTGAAAATCAATTTCCTTAACAGCGAACATTTGCTCAACCGTCTGCAGCGAACTAATATCATAACGTACCTCTTTCTTTCCGTCTATCGTCTGTACATCGCACTTTGCAAGCCTCTGCAGACTGCCGCGCAGCGCCATCTGCCCTTCGTAGCTTTCTATGATTTCTTTCTCTGCTTCTATTATCATATACGTTTTCTGCATTTCTTTGCGGTATCGTATCGTTCCTCTCATTAATTCCTCCATTCCGACATTTCAAAACGTTTTTCAATTTCCCTCTTCCACTTTTCCCTTTTGCAGAAATTCCAAAACATTTTCCGCCTTCCGGCAGGCTCTGATAAAATTTACCGGTTCCCATTTTTCTACGCACTGCTCCTGCCCGCCCTGCCATAAGCTTTGGAAACAAAGCCCTGCGGGCGCATTCATCGTTAATTTTGTTTTTATCGAAACAGATTCCTTTTCCATTGAAATCTGATGCTCCAGTCTCCCGCATACGATTCTTTCTGCAACGGCTTCTTTAAATTTCTTCTCGCCTTCCTCTAACTTTTCCGCTTGTTCCCCTGTCAGCCGCTGCGTACGCAGAACAGTACAATAGCTTCCCTGCGTCATCACCGTTTGATCATAAACAAAAAACGATAAAAAAAGGATATTCCATATCAAAAGAATCAGAATCGGCAGCAAATATGACGCTTCAACCGTAAGACTCCCTTTGAGCCCGTTTTCTTTTTCCAACTTTCCAAATTTCCTCTTCCATTTTGGGATATTTCTTTTCCTGTTTTTCATTCTTCTTTTCTCTCTTCTTCATAAAAGCTCTTATCCGTCGGACAAAAAAGCCGCTGTCCGGCATATGAAAAAAGCCGCCGTCAGAAACGGAGTAAACGGCAGGCCCATCCTGCGTCTTATTTTACCTGTTGCAAACAATACTGCGGCAATGCCTGCACAAAAGAAAAGCGCTGTCACAAACATGCCGATCACTTCTCCGGTTCTCAAAAAAAGCGCGCTTACGATTACTGTCAATCCGTCTCCATATCCGATCTGCTCTTCCGATAATTTTCCAAACGATAGTATCATTCCTCCGAAAAAAAGCCCTCCTATCCACATAAAAAGCGGCTGTGGAAAAAAGATATTCACAAAAATACCCGCTATTATAAAGAGAAGAAGCCATTTCCCCGGAAGCTTTCTCGTTTTAACATCATATAAGCTGCATCCTATCAGAAAAACAGCCGTTATCCCGTAGCGGAACATCTGCTGCATGGTCCTTTTCCTCCCGCTTCTGAAATCGGAACCGTATAAACCGTTCGTTTCAAACCGTTACACGCAAGACTTGAATGATAACGGTTTCCCTGCTCCGTTAAAAATACCGTATCTCCGCCATCCGCACCGCACTTTTCACACGGATAATACTTTGCGCCGTCTTCGTTGCGCAGCCCTCCTACGCCTTCCCGCTTAACCGACCGCACAGAAAGCGCCAAATGCGTACAGCTTCTGTTTTTATGATATACGCTGCCTGTTTCCGTAATATAGACAAGCTCATCGCTTCCATCTCCGTCCGCTGCGCTTTCTTCCAACTCATATCCCGTCCATGCTTTCATATGACAGCGGTTTTTCATTGTAAAACCTGAAAAGCCCAATATTTTAATAATAGGCTCTACGCGATAAGAAAGAACCGCGTCTATCGTCTCCTGTCCGTCTTCTATTCCTGTATACAAAACATGAATTCCGCTGCTGCCGCCTTTCATCATAGAACGGTCAAGATATGCCTTTCCTGCCCGGTCGATTACTTTACCCCGCAGATAAACATCCTCCGCAAAATGGACTGCAGAAGACTCCGCGTCCGCCCCCAGCCGGTCAAACGCATACGCTTTCATCGCCAGATGTGCCGTCTCCTGATGAAGAGCAGCCTGAACCGTACTATGTAGTTGGAATAAGTTCATGAACGATATCATATGAATGCAAAAAAAGAGAAACAAAGGAAGTACAAACGCGCTTTCTACCGTAATGCTTCCGTTTGCAGAAGGAAGCAAAGACACATTCCTTTTGGAATGACGTTTTAGACATGGTAAGTTCGCTTGCTTTTTATCATACAAATCGGATTTTTTAATCAGTGATTTTTTTGGACATATGAGGGGGCTTGTCCAAACGAGAACATCGGTTAGAACTCCTTTCCAACAAATTTTTTTGATCCAAAAGAAATGCATCTTTGCTTCCTCCTTTCCTGTTGATTTTTAATTTGCATATCCTGTTTTTTATTATGAGATTTGATTTTATTTCCAATAGCCTGCCCTTCTTGTGATTTGACATTGGCTTTTTTCTCCTGAGCTGACAGACATTTCAGCCATAAAAGCGTTAATGCAATGATCAAGATAAAATTTTTTATTTCCCGGAGTCATGCGAACGTCCATTTCTATTACATCCATAAACCGTTCGTTTCTCTCACGCCTACTCATACATGCAAGAAGCACATGCAAATAGGCTTCATAATCAAGCCCTTTTCCGCCTCCGCTGCCGTCTTCCATTTTTAACTTCATTGCGCTCTTTAATCCGATCCGCCAGCTTTCGGTATCTTTCATCAACGGAACTTCCCCACTCTCCAGCAGTATTCTGACGTCGTTTATGCTTTCCGCATATGCCCATGCAATCAAAATGGACAGCTTAATCAGATCTTTCAATTCTGGAAATAAAACCACTGCTGCCAAAGTCATTGCCAATGCTTCCGCTTCCGCCTGCTTTGCGGAATCTGACATGAGATAAGCAAAGTTTGCCGCTTCCCGCAAAAGCAAAAGCCGATTTACAACCGTTTTCAAATTTTCCCGGTCACTTGCTCCTCCCGCCAAAATATATTCCATTTCATAAGCAAGAGCCGAATCTTTTTTTTCTTTTGTATAATTTCCGCACTTTTCCATAAGGTAAACCTGAAAAATCAATTCCTCAGGCATCGTTATTCCTTCCTCGTTCTGGAAGAAACCATCATGCTCCATACGGCCTCTGTGAGAAAGAAGCGTATTTACCTGAACTCCTTTTTCAGAAATGCCGTTTTTCTTTGCTACGATCGATAAAATACTGTCGCTTCCGCGTTTTCTGTTGACGGCATCCGCCGGATTTTCGACCGCTATCTTCTTTTTCCTGCCGTTTTCGTCCTTTACCGTCGTGTCTACCGCACCGATCGCTTTTTCATTTTCCGATCTGCGCCGTTCTATTGTATCTTGTAAAAATCCTTTTTCTTTTATCTCTTTAAACACATCTTTCATACCGGACAAATCCTGAAACCCATAACGATCAAGCATATACCGGACTGCTTCGCGTTCCAATACTCCTCCGTCTTTATCAGCGGCTCCCGCCGCTTTTACGATCGCCGTATAATCAACCGAAAGCGGAAGCAGAGGATGCGTGAGGTTTTTCTGCATATAATTTTTAATATGTTCTTCTAGCAGAATATAACCTCCTTCGCCGCTTCCATATCCGGTCTCCACAAAAAACAGATCATATTGCTCTAAAAGCTCTCTGTTATACTCTGCCAGCGCTGACTGCGTTGCCGCATCCGCCGCACATTCCGTTTGAAAACGCATGGAATTGACTCTTACCCCTTCGATTACCGTAAAGAGAAGCGATACCAAAATCACAAGTACGAGAGAAAGAAACACTGTAATTTCGCCTGATTGCCTTTTCATCCGTATCCTCTTAATAAATACTGCTGCTTTTTGAAGTGATCTGTGAAAAAATATCATTGACAAGCGTTGTTAACTGATCCTTGAAAATGATAACGAGAGAGATCAAAACGACCAATATCAATATCATTTCTACTGTTCCGATTCCGTCTTCTTCTTTTAAAAATTGAATTATTGTTTTCATATTAATCTCCATTTCTGCGTATGTTTTTGTACATAACGACTTTCCTTTAAACCTGATAAACATTTTAAACATAGAACTATCCAAACGATGTAAACGCCGGTATCATAATAAGCGCCATAACGAGCATAAGAATAAGCGTCATTGGCAGCAGAAGCTTCGTTCCGGCTTCTTCGCCGAGTCTCTGTGCCCGCTCTTTTCTTTCCTTCAATGCTTGACCGCTCTCTTCCCGAAGCGCCTTTTTCAGTCCTGCTGCTCCGCTTTGCATATACTGAATGAGTAATGCTGTAAAACGGACGATCACCGGTACGCCGCAGCGCGTTCCCATATTTTGATAAGCGGCGCGCTCCGATATGCCGGATTCCATTTCCCGACATGCAGTCAGCATCTCTTCATAAAGCGGTTTTTCTTTTTTCTGCCGTCTTCTTCCATACTCCCCCGCTATCCTTTTAAACGCACCGGAAATTGTCATTCCCGCTCCGACGAGCATTGCCATACGTGATACCATCTCCGGATACTCTTCTTCTATTTCTTTTTTTCTTTTTTGTTTTCGTTTTTCTGCCTCCTGCCTTTCTCCCGCAATCACTGCAGCTCCGCCCACGACGAACAATAGAAACATTGGTCCGCTCCTTCCGTTCTTTTTTTCCCGGAATCTAAGCGTTCTCCCTTCGAACTGCCCGGGCAGCTCATAAGCCGCGTCTTTGCGCGTTTTCTCCTCATATTCCTTCAGTTTCTTTTCCAACCGGTTCCAGAACGCGCCGCTTTCCTTCGACGGGAACAAACGCGCATACAAAATATGCTCTTCTTCATACTTTGTATTTTCATGTGATATACGAACCCGTATTTCTACAAGCTTTCCGCTTTGTGGAATCTCCTCTCCCAGCTTTCCCTGCGCGGAAAGCAGCGCGGGCGCGTCGCTGCTCCATTTCAATAAAAACGGATATTCGTCTACCCTTTCCGGAAAATACATATCTTCCGTCACACAGTCCATAGAAACGTTCCCTGAAAGCATTTCCTGTTCCAAATACTGCCATAGCTCTCCGGCAAGCAGCGAAAGCTCCTCCTCCGTGTATGCCTGCGGTGCAAGCCGTACCGTAAGCAGTTCTTTCTCTCCGCATCCGTCCGCTTCCGCTTCCAATTTTACCGTCTTTTCAACTCCGCCCTTTTTTTCCCTTACAAGCCCGGATAGCCCAAAATCCTTTTGTCCGAAATATTCCGCGCACCAGAAGCAAAGCGCCGCCGCACTGCCGACGCAAATAAAAACAGCGCCTTTTCGATATGCTTTTTTCTGAAACAGAAAATATACTGAAACGACAAATCCTGCCAAATAAACAACCGGCATTTCTTTTCTCCCTCCGTAACTTTTTATGTCTAAACCTGAATCCGCACGATCCGCATTCCGATACAGACGGCAAAAAGATAAAGCGTCATACAAACCGTCATAATGCAAATTCCGGCAGTATTATGATAAAGCGGCGTAAAATATCCCGGTGTAGATAGACTGATGTAACCGACAATCGCAAACGGAACGAAACACATGATCCGCTGCTCCATCTGTCTTCCATGAAGCAGCGTCCGTATTTCTCTCTCAACGTCTGTCTTCATCACAACGATTTCACAACAGCCCTCTATCATTTCCCGCAGATCTCCTCCGATACGCTTTCCCGCAGCAAAGGCGTCCGCAAAACTGCATATTTCTTCAATATTGCTTCTATCTGCAAAATCCGCCAATATACTTTCAAATGTTATATTATTATCAAGCAGACGTTCCATGCCTCGTATTTCCATCCGAATATCCGCGTTCTCTCCATACAAAAGACGCAGCTCCCGTCCCGCTTTCACAAACGCATTTTCTACGCTGCTTCCTGCCTGCAGTTCAGAAGCCGCCGCTTGAATCCACTCCTTGAACTGCTCCCTCAAAAGATGTTTTCTGCGTTCGCACAGACGCTGCTTTTGCCATCTGCAAAAAATAACTGCAAATGGAACTCCGATTAGAAACGCAGCGCTCATCCGATAGAAAAAATAGAACAGCAGGCTGCCGGCCAGATACCCGGCTGACGCATATCTCGCCAATTCTTTTTTAGAAAGGCGGTAAGTCCGATAATCCCGCTGCCAACAGCTTTTGTCTGTTTGCCAATTCTTTCTTGAAAACAAGTCTTCCTTTCACCTCTTTCTTACTGCTTCCGCTTTCTTCTTCAAATACGCAGAGCGTTTCCAATCTGATCTCATCTTCTTTCATTCCTACAACCTCCGCGATTTCCAAAACCCTTCTTGTCCGGTCGCGCAGCCTGCCAAGCTGAACGATAATATCGATTCCGGACGCAATCTGC